>NZ_JBHRTP010000003.1:0-162210 GCF_042646465.1 Pseudundibacterium arcticum | reverse complement strand
GAATGGGTGTCCAGTTTGCCGTGAAATCGGTGTCCAGTTTGGTGTGGAATACGCAGGTATCTCCACTGATAGAGTGCGACACCAGCCGAGTATGCGATGCCGGGAACGGATATCTCCATTGCCCCGAAGCCGAGTAGCTCATGTATATCCTCATAATCTCTATTCGCGCATCCGATTCTTTGCTCAATGTGCCTTTTGACCTCCAAGTAAATGGCTAGCGCATCAATCCAAATACCGGAATAGTCACCCCCCTCCTCGTCTAAGTCGTCGAGAAGCAATTTTTGATGAATCACATTGCGTGTTGGTCTCTGGTAATGCAGGTCTGGATATGCAGTTCTCAATAGCTTTGCAAGTCTGCGATCCGACAGACATTCAAGGTCTGATCGATGGAAAATGGTGGACAAATGAGAATGGCGGCCATGCCCGCGCCCCTCCCGCTCAAGAGAGATGCGAACTGTTGTGATTTGTTGAACTTTCGAGGCAAATGACACGACCTGCTTTGCGGTCGGAGTGGCGCCGAAAATATCGCCGCATTGCCGGCACTCGAAGGGATTGGCCGCTATGGAGGAAAAGGTGGCTGCGATATCTCCTTTGCAGCGCAGACAGCACTTTACAAGCAGGTCTCCATGTATCGGGCAATGCATGATCGCCCGGTGTTGGAACACCATTGAATGGTAACCATGTTGCAGGCATGTTGGACAGTATCGCAGTTTGGCAGAAATGAGATACTGACGATCTTTATAGCTCGACAGATCAAACGGAACCATTTCCTCCAATCTGTGTTGGCCGACCTGCACTGTCCGTTCGATCATCTGGATAATCGGCCATTTAGTCGCGGACCAGACTGAGTCGCTTGGCGGCCAGAGGCAACTACAGTGACCGCCTCTTTCGTCGCCCAATAGCACCGCCACCTCGCTTCCATCCGGCCGATTGGCCGCACAGATGAGACTCCATACGCACCAAAGAGATATTTCGGATTGGACCCACTCAGGCGCCCAGATGATAGAAAACATAGGTCATCGTCGTTGGTAACGAGCATAAGACAACAATGTTCGAGTGAGCCCTCCGTCTTTGAACGCCTCGACCGCGTTGGCGGTCAAGCCGCTGTCGAACAGCGATGGCTGCTGGTGAAGTCTGCATACGAGAGCGCGCGTTGCCGACACCAGATCCTGCATCGGAATGCGAAAGGCTGAAACCTTGTGTTCCGACAGGATTCGTTCCAGCGCCTCAGCCATTGGTTCGGCCATTTTCGATAATCTCCAGCCTTGTTCGTAACGTTCGGGAAACAGCGCTTTTGACATGGGAGGGAGAACGGTTCCATCAGATCGAGGTGATTCCTCATCGAACCCTTCCAGAATTGTGGCGAAGTCCTTTGGATCAACACCATTGAACTGCATTGTTTTCTTGAAGAATCGGCCATAGACATGCAATTTATTTTCGTCCAGTATCGTCTCTGGAACAAGCGCTAGCTCCGGCTGGCCGACAAGCATGATAAAAGGCCTGCAGTTTTCTCGTTCTAGTAAATTAAACAGCTCAATAAGCACGCCATAATTCGAAAAATGGATGTTCTGAGCTTCATCAACAAGAATGAGTGCACGCCTCGCCGCTTCAGCCTCACAGTTCTGGACGATGAAATGCACCAGCCGTGTCATGAGAACGGATCGATCTTTGTGGGACGTAAGCATATACCCCGTTTCGCTCAGGAATCCACGCAACAAAGTCGGTTCCGGCACCGGCCGTAATGACTCGCCAATGTTCCACAAAAAGACCGTTGTCGGAACATTCACATACTCGCTCATTGTTCGCTTCAGAAAAGTCAAAGCCATCGATTTTCCGCAACGCTGTTGACCATATGCCGCGCCGCCGGGCAAACCGAGCATCATCCATTCCGCTATGGCCAGCCCTAACTGCTCGACTTGCGGTGTCCACACCACGCGTCCTCCCGCGTGAGAATCAAGTAGTTCAAGAAGGCCGATATCCCGTATTACGAGAGTATTCATATGGCGATACTCCGCCGCGGTTTGGGTTTCGATTGAACGAATCCCCGAGGTTCATCCGACTTCAATTTTCGTGTCGTCGTGAATTGAGCGGCTGGCGTTCTATCGGCCAAGATTAACGGCACGCTGACTGCCTGTCCACTTGCTGCAAAATCGTCCAACGAGGATTGAAGAATTGTTCCAAGGTCACCCGGGAATCCCCGCAGGTAGTCATAGATGTAGGCAAGACTGCGTGCGGATCTTTTGTCACCGTGGCCAGCCTTGATGCGAAGGTATTGAAACAAGGCCTCTAGTGGACCATCCTGTGGCATGTCTCCCAGTTCCCCCTGACGCTTCAATTTCTGGTACATCTGTCTAATTCGCGCGTCGTGCGGAATAACACCCCAGCGCCCTTGTGCACGCACAACGTCAAATTCTTCACCGGTATCCTTGAACAGAAGCAGCGTCCGAAGGTCGTTATGATCCGGCCGTACCCACATGGATTTTCCTTTCCATGACACGCGTTTTTGAAGCTCGGTGCTGCTATAACGGACGCCTTTGAAAATGAAAAAAGGTCGTCTCCCCCTCGTTAATTCGACTCTGATTTTCACCTGAACCGGTTGGGAAAAAAAATGCGCCTTGCGCTTGGATTCGGGCAGGTATGCGATGTGCACGGCACCGCTTTGGACCAATCGGCGCAGACGCGTTAGGGGAGGAATGTGCCCAGCGCCAGCCATGGGACTGGCATTTTCGTTGGCGCAGTACACGTGTATGGCTTCAGCCAGCAGCGGCGCCTCGATATAGGGGGCATCAGCATCTGTCGCCTTTTTCCGTGCGCGAGCTTCAGTTGGACCGGTATAGGTCGTATGTGGTAGTTGATGAAGAAGTCGACGTGCGATCACCGAAATGCGCGATTCAACCGAAGCACGCTCGGTAGGGTCACGTGGCCTGCCAAACTTAACTTCTCCGCCCCAGCATTCCTTGATCCAAACTTGTAGGCTGTTAGCTAAATGAATCAGCGCCCGGTCCAGTTTAATGGTGCTGGGGACCACCCATTGAAGTTCCGGAATTTCAGAAGCGGGAAAGCCGCCTCCCTCATCGTATTTTAGGTCCGGGTTGAGCAATCGCTCCCGCTTATGCTGGCCGGCGATAGCTAGCCAGAGAACCTGCAAAGCGTCATGCACTTGCGGTTTAGCCGCAAAAACCGTCATCTCTGACAGGTTAACACCCGTGCTTGTATCAACCACTCGTAGCCCGCTAAATCGGCTTAGTTCCAGTTCATCCCAGTCGCCATAGAGTGCGGGGAAGCGAAAGGAAGTGGCGAGATCCACGTCATATTCGTCAAGTTGCCATTCCGAATACGGCAGGATGGGTACGTCCGGTAGAACTCCCGCTTCGTAAGTGCCGTGAGCCATCACATTTGCCACGGAATCGCCTCGGCTCACCCTCGTGTAATCGATCGCGTACTTCTCCATAAACGAGGTCTTGATCCAGTTCCTAAGCGCACGCTGGCCTTTCTCGACGGTATTGAACGGATAGTCCGTCACACTAACGCCCGCGGTACGACAGGCTTCCAGGAAAACCTTGTGTGCTTGGCGCATCATCATGTTGTTCGGCTGAAGCGCCTTTTTACCCTTCCGCAGCAGTGCATTGGTAAGCTCGGTCACAATTGACGGATGTTTCCGTAATAATTGTGAAAACATGCCGCTATAACCCGCGCTTGCCTTGCATGGCGTTTTCGGTCCAAATTCTTTCCGGCGCTGGAGAGCAGTGACGCGCGCACTCTTGATTAGTCCGCGCAGTCCCCAAATGCGTCCGTCCGGATGTAGCTTCAAACACCTTGCCACCACTCGATGAAAATTCTGCTTCGATGTGTTTATTCTTTGGATGCAATCGCTTATCGGACTGCCATTGATCCATAGTTCAATGGCGTCACGATACAAATTGAATCGTGTTCTGGTCTTCGAGTCGCTAATCAAACTGGTGTCAACCGTCGGCCAAGATTGAATATCTCGCAGTTCAGGAGGAAGATCCGCTCGTGCCATCGACGGTCGACGCATAACTGGTGATTGCTCCATAGCGGGCCTCCTTTAAATTGAGATGAATGCGTCCTGCGGCATAGAGTTGGTACAGGGCGGCTTCCATACGCTGTTTTCCTATGGCGCCTGGCATGTCGGGGACCGAGAAGCTCTCCGTGCAGATTTGATTGCTACTCATGGTTTTGATGTATTCAATTTCTTCGCGAAGATCGTCATGGCGATGCAAAGTCAGTATTTGGCGCATTCGGCGCTTGTTTTCAACGAGAAGGGGAGAGGCATAGACGTCTGCCTCTGTGCGTAACTCGTATTTAACTTGTGCTGCGTGTGCAAAAATTTTTTGGGCGGTCAGTTGTCGCACTAAGCCGTAATAGTTGATCGGTGAATTGAGTACCGCTTTAGGTTTCACCTCTTGGAGAACGTAGATATCGCCGAGATAGCGAATCGTGGCATCGAAGATAACCGTTTTGGTTTGACCGGCCACCAATACGGTGACAGTGGGATACTCAGTGAGGATCTCCACGATGTCTGGTTCACCGAATTGAACAAGAAAATTATCGCGATGGAGTTTGTTTGGAAAACGAACCTCACGCCCGGACAGTGGATCAAGAAACTGGTATTCCCGGCCACCAGAAAGACGCATCTTGGTCCACAGAATGCGCTGCTCTGAAAACGAATTCTTCTTCATTTTCTTTTATCTAATCCGGCTCAAAATTGCGGCCACAATCCATTAGAGGTAATCCGCTGAACGAAGAAAAGGCATATGTAAAAGACGATTGACCTGCGTCATATTTCATATTGCACAAATGATGTAAATGTTGTGATTTTTACTGATATTTCCAGCGTTACGTATTCGATCTACGAACGTGATCGGACAGATTTAAAATAGCCAATCGCCACACACAGTCAGGTGCATGACATGGAAAAATCTTTCAAGTTTTGGATAGTCGAATCTGTGAAAAGAGAGGCGATCGTATTCCGGACGACATTCAAAAAATTCGAAGGAATCTTGTTTCGTTCTCTGACAAGGAATTTGCCGCACTGGATGATAAGAACCTTACCAGCAAGCCAAAGAAGAAACAAGCGTGCTTCGAGCCTGACTGAACCCGTGGAGCTCAATCACCACAAGAACGCCCGTTCAACCCTCACCGGCGCCGGCAGATGCCTGGTCCCATGGCAATCAGGTTTCCGTCGTCTGGACGGGAAGGAAACGAGATTCCTTCCGCTGGTTTCCAGGACAAGAAGATTCCTTCGACTGGATTCGCAATAAAGAGAATTACCCCTAGTTATCCGGACGTAATTCTCTTTTCTACAGAGTAGCTTTTGCTCGTAAAAACAAGGACTTGATGCGCAGAGCTAGGCAATGAATTTACTAGCGGCGACCACTTGCCGTTGAAATTCCGTTTCAATCCATGCCAGCAGGCCAAATACTGTTGCTGCCGGTGCGGCGATTCGAGCGCGTGACGCGTTAGATGAATCAGGTATCTGCTTTCGAACATGAAAGCCAGTGTGTTGTCGATCCGGTGCGGCGTCAGGCTGGCTTGGGTGGCCTTCTCGAAGGTATCGGCGTCCGGACCGTGGCCACTCATGCAGTTATGCAGGCTGGCGCCGCCGGGTGCGAAACCTTCTGCCTTGGCGTCGTAGGTGCCATACACCAGGCCCATGAATTCGCTCATGATATTGCGATGAAACCACGGCGGGCGGAAGGTGTTTTCGGCGACCATCCAGCGTGGCGGGAAGATGACGAAATCCACGTTGGCGGTACCCGGTGTGTCTGACGGCGCCGTCAGGACAGTGAAGATCGACGGGTCGGGATGATCGTAGCTCACCGTGTTGATGGTATTGAACAGGGTCAGATCGTATTTGTACGGCGTGTAATTGCCGTGCCAGGCGACGACATCGAGCGGCGAATGGTCGATCTTCGCGCTCCATAGACGACCGCCGAATTTCGCCAGCAGTTCGAATGCACCTTCGCGATTCTCGAAAGCCGCCACCGGCGCCAGGAAATCGCGCGCGTTGGCCAGGCCGTTGGAGCCGATCGGCCCGAGTTCGGGCAGACGAAACACGGCGCCGTAATTCTCACAGATATAGCCGCGTGCCTGGCCATCGGGCAGCTCCACGCGGAACCGCACGCCGCGCGGCAGCACTACAATTTCGCCGGGCGCCGCATCAAGTACCCCAAGTTCGGTCATTAGGCGCAGCCGTCCTAGTTCCGGCACGACCAGCATTTCGCCGTCGGCGTTGTAAAAAAAACGCTCATGCATCGACCGGTTGGCCGCGTAGATGTGGATGCCAATGCCGACCTGCATCGCGGCGTCGCCGTTGCCGGCAACGGTGGTCAAGCCATCGATGAAATCGGTCGGCACCGTCGGCATCGGAAACGGATCCCAGCGCAGCTGGTTTGGCGGTGTGGCAATCTCGTTAAACGGTCCACTTTTCAAGGTACCCGTTGCGCCGCCAGCGGCCGGCTCAAACGCTTCGTGCATCGCGGCCGGACGGATCCGGTACAGCCAGGAACGTCGGTTGCTGTGACGCGGCGCGGTAAATGCGGTGCCCGACAACTGCTCCGCGTACAGGCCGTACGGCGCCTTCTGCGGGGAATTCTGCCCCTGCGGCAGGGCGCCCGACAAGGCTTCGGTAGCAAATTCGCTGCCGAAACCGGATTGATATCGCAACGTCGACGCCGCATCGGCTCCAGCGCCTTGTTGCTTGATCGCGTCGCGCGTTCGCATGTTCGGTCCTCAATGAAGAAATGTTGCTGCGCTGCTTTGCCTGCTGCATGCGTAAGCCTGAATCGCTCAGACGTCCGAACGCGCGATCCGCAGTGCCTCCTGCAGTACGCCGAGGTCGCCAATATGATTGGACAACAACAAGATCAGCTTGGTATTGAGCATCTGACTCTGTGGCTCGCTCAAATCGCGATGCGCATCGATCAGCGCTTCATAGAAATCGTCTGCCTGCGCGATGTTCGGTCCCGTATTCAGTGTCGGATTCATCGTGTCCTCGTCAGTTGTTTGCACTGGCGCGCAGCACAGCGGATTGCACTGCGTCGACGTCGAATTGCCGCCAGCGGGCGCAGACGTGCTGGTCCGGCCGCAACAAATAATAGGTGCCCGGCGTGGCGTCAAAGCGCTGCGCCAGTAAACCTTGGCTATCTTCGGCCACCGACATGCCGGACAACGCCTCCGCGTACGTACCGCCCGGCAGGACTACCACGGTGCGCACCGGGATCGACGCGTCGGAGAGCGTATCGAATGCATCGCGGTATCTACCGACATCCGCCAGCTCCCCGGCGAAGAAGATACCGGTAAAGTCATTGCCAGTCAGGCCCAGAAACCACTGCGGTTGGCCATCGATCAACACCGGCGCGTCGGTGCTGGGCGCCCCCGGCACCATGGCACCGGCAAACAGATCGCGATCCGGCGTGTTGAGCAGCGAATCGGCATAGGTTGCGGGAACGGAAAGCCGCCCGCTATTGACCAGCTTGCGGGCGAATGGGTAATCCTTCGACAGGCTGAGCACGGCGTCGCGGAATAGCCTGCTGACCGCACTTTTCGGCGTGATGAAATCGGTGGAACGGGTGGAGTTCAGGATATTTTCGTCGGCCGCATGTTCGCGCTCGCTGGCATAGGAGTCGAGCAAAGTGTGCGGTGCCTGGCCGTTCAATACCAGTCTCAGTTTCCAGACCAGGTTGTCGGCGTCCTGCACGCCGCTGTTGGCGCCGCGCGCGCCGAACGGCGATACGCCATGCGCTGCGTCGCCGGCAAATAACACGCGGCCATGCCGGAAATGATCCATCCGCATGCAGCGGAAGGTGTAGACGCTGACCCATTCCAGTTCGAATTTGGCATCGTTTCCGAGCAAGGCCTGGACGCGCGGAATGACGCGTTCCGGTAGTTTCTCCGCTTCCGGGTCGGCATCCCAGCCGAGCTGAAAATCAATACGCCATACATTGTCCGGCTGCCGGTGCAACAGCACCGACTGGTGTGGATGAAATGGTGGATCGAACCAGAACCAGCGCTCGCTGGGAAACGCTGCAGTCATCTTGACGTCGGCGATCAGGAATCGGTCCTTGAACGTGCGGCCGTGGCTTTCGAGGCCCATCAGACCGCGCACCGCACTGCGGCCGCCATCGGCGGCCACGACGTAATCGGCCTGCAACGCGTATTGCCCGTCGGGCGTGTCGATCACCAGTTCGACCTGGTCGGCAAGCTGTGTCAGGCCAACGACTTTATTTTTCCAGCGAATATCGAGATTGGGACAGGCCCGGGCCTGATCATGCAGATAGCCTTCGACGTAATATTGCTGGAGATTGATGAAGGCGGGCCTGTGATGTCCGGTTTCCGGCAGCAGGTCGAAGCTATACACGGCTTCATCCTTGAAAAAAACGCGACCGACATTCCAGCCGACGCCCTTCTCCACCATGGGGTCCGCACAGTGCAGCCGATCGAAAATTTCCAGTGTGCGTTTGGCGAAGCAAATGGCACGCGATCCGGTTGACAGCGTATTGTCGTCGTCCAGCAATACCGTGCGCACGCCCTGCTGCGCCAGATCGATCGCGGTCGCCAATCCTACCGGACCGGCGCCAATCACGATCACCGGATGGCGGGTTTGGGCCACATTCTGATCGGCCGATTTCTGGTAGTCGAACACGCGGTGTTGATAGTCTTGGTCCATGTTTCCCGCTCAATTTTCGAGGCTCTGAATGGTCAGCTGTGGTTTGAGTGCTGCTAATAGTGCATACGACTTAGTGCAGTCGATTCGCTCAAACTGACATCAACTCCTTTGGCTTGATGTTGCCGCTTCAAGCCATATCGCCTGCGCGTGTCGGAGTCCCGGGCCGATCATTCCTGCAGCGAATGCCACATTTCCTGGTCGCGTTCAGCGGTCCAGATCCGCGGATGCTTGATGCCGCTGGCCTCGTCGAACGCGCGTGTCACGTCGAATGGCAGGCAATGCTCGTAAATGAAAACCTGGCCGAATTTCGGGTCCATCTTGCTGCGGGCGTGCGCCATCGTGTGTTTCAGCGATTTGCCGGCGGCCACTGCTTCTTTCGCACTTTGCAACAAGGTGGTGACGAAGTCCTTGGTGTAATCGATACCAGCGTTGACTTCGGCCGGATTCATCAGCGCCGGTCCGCGCCCTGGCACCAGTTTTTCGGCACCGAGCGCACGCAAGGCCTCCAGCGTGGCAGGCCATTCTTCCAGCTGCGCATCGCCGGTATAGGCGGCGGCATCGTATTCGACCAGATCGCCGGAGAAGCAGATCTTTTGCGACGGGATCCATGCGATCGTGTCGCCCTTGGTGTGCCCCATGCCGATATGCATCAGCCTGACTTCCAGCTTGCCCATGAAAATCGTCATTTCTTTTTCAAATACCATGGTCGGCCAGGTCAGTCCCGGTACCGACTCGACACCCGCAAACAGACGCGGGAAGCGTTCAATCTCTGACTGCATGTCCTGCGCGCCGCGTTCGACGATCATTTCGTAGGTGCCGCGCGAGGCAATGACCTGCTGCGCGCCCTCTTTTGCATAGGCCGACGCACCCAGCACGCGGACCGCGTGGTAATGCGACAGGACAACATATTTGATCGGCAAATCGGTGACCGAACGGATGTGTTCGATCAGTGCTTGCGCCATCACTGGCGTCGCCGTGGTATCGACCACCATCACGCTATCGTCGCCGATGATCACGCCGGAATTCGGATCGCCTTCGGCGGTGTAGGCGTAGGCATTGTCGGACAGCTTGATGAAGCTCGTTTTCTTTTCTTCGAGATCGGCTTGTGAGGCGAATTGCTTGGTCATTTTCAACTCCTGTCTGTGTTCACTATTTCAAAAATTCGTTCAATGTCCATCATGCGGCGCCGTGCATCGGCTGCTTTCGTGTCGCGGCAAGCCGCCTGCTGCCCTGGATTCGATAATTCCTGGCGCGGCGGAGGATCGGCATCCGATGCCGGTTTTACTATTATCAAGAAAAGTTTAATCGCTTCTGTCGTGCCCTGCTCGATCCCATGCCGCGGGCAGTTGTGAACATCAGCACTGAGCACACCAGGCCACCAGGCCTTTATGCCCTGGCGCGCGTCCATCGGTGAAGGGCAGCTGGAAACCGATCCGAGCATAACCGCAATCAGGCGCTTTCTCTATTCTTGATATCACGTAGTGGTAGTGGAATTACATGGAAGCAAGAGCGCGACGTCGGTCGCACCAGGATGCATGACAGCCACATCACCGCCAAATTGCCCGTAGTCGGCCATCCAAATTGCCCGAACTGGAGGAGTTGGCGTTGCGCCTCGCGCCCCAAGCTGGCGTGAACGCATGCCATGTGATCCTGGAACCGTTGGCAAAGCTGGAACGGCCGTATTCACTGTGAGGACTTTGCGCAGATGCCGGGGGAAGAGAAATATATGCGTAGCTATCTCGATAGCGCCGCCATCAGCGTACGATATCATCGGCTACGCGGCCAACAACACGCGTGCCGGCCATGCGCTGCAGATCATTCCGCGCGTGGTCAGGGCTTATTGCAGTGCGTTAGGGATCGTCGAACTGGCGGTACGGGCTTGGAATGAAGCAGGATTCGGCACTGACCGAAAGCAAAAAAGCGACTACTGGCGCATATCGCGTCGCACGGCATGGTGGCCGGTTGGCGCAAACGCCAGTCTGACAGATCAGGCGCGCCGCTGGAAGCGTGCGGCGCGTAACGCTATACTCCCGTCGTCACGCATCTGTTCCGCGCTGATACTATCGCAAATTAAAGCATACTCCTGAAGATTGCGTCACGACGTCGATCTGAATCGGCATCCTGCATGCGCGTACCGTCGATGCTTAGCCTTCGGCGATCCGTTTTCCAATATGCGCCAGCGCTTCTTCGACCTGGTCCACCAGAATCAGGCACAAATCACCGGCATTGAGTCGGGACAACGCGGTATCGATGGCCAGGAATTCGCCGTAGATGTCATCGACACGCGAGGTGCGCGCGGCATTGGCAAGGCCTGCCCGCAACAATGCCAGCACCTCACCATGTTCGCGGCCGCGCTGACATTGATCCTGATACAGCAGGACATCGTCAAAGGTGCCGCCCAGGATTTGCGTCTGCTGGCGAATGTCTTCATCGCGCCGGTCGCCGGCGCCGCTGATAACGACCGAGCGCCGCTTGGCCGGCATGGTGTCGACCGCCTGCACCAGCGCCAGAATCGCATCGGGATTGTGGCCGTAGTCGGCAATCAGCGTCGCACCACGATAATTGAATACATTGAAGCGGCCCGGTGCATTGTCGCTATCGTTGGCAAAGGTCTTGAGACCAACCCGGATCGCATCCCAGTCGATGCCGACACCCCAGGCCGCGGCGACCGCTGCCATCACGTTATCCACCTGAAAGCCGATGCTGCCATGGCGCGTAATCGGCACTTCGGCCAGCGCTATCTTGTGCTGTTCTTTTCCTGCTGCCGCGATCAGGTATCCATCCTCGACATACACAGCGCGGCGTCCCTGCGCCAGATGCGTGGCCATCACCGGGTGCCCGCGATCGCCGGCAAAGAAGGTCACCGCACCGCGGCAGTTGGCCGCCATGCCGGCCACGATCGGGTCCGCTGCGTTCAATACCGCGACTCCACCGTCGGCGACATTTTGCACAATGACGCGCTTTAATACTGCGAGATCCTCAACGGTGGTGATGTAGTTGAGTCCAAGATGGTCGCCGGTACCGATATTGGTGACGACTGCGACCTTGCAGCGATCAAACGCCAGCCCTTCACGCAACACGCCACCGCGCGCAGTTTCAAATACCGCCGCATCGACGTCCGGGTGCAGCAACACATTGCGCGCGCTGCGCGGCCCGCTGCAGTCACCGCTATCGATGCGCCGGCCTTCTATATAAACGCCGTCGGTGTTGGTCATCCCGACCCGCAACCCGCTGGCGGTCAGCAAATGCGCGATCAGGCGTACCGTGGTGGTCTTGCCGTTGGTGCCGGTAACGGCGACCACCGGAATGCGGCCATCGTCGCCATCGGCAAACATGTTCGAGATGATGGCCTCGCCGACCGGGCGCCCTTTGCCAAAGGAAGGCGACAGATGCATGCGCAAGCCGGGCGCGGCATTGACTTCAACCACACCGCCGCGTTGCTCCTCAATCGGTTGTAGAACGCTGTCGCAGACCACGTCGACCCCGCAAATATCGAGGCCGATCATTTGCGCGGCTTCCACGGCGCGTGCCGCCACTTCCGGATGCACGTCATCGGTGACGTCGGTAGCGGTGCCGCCGGTCGACAGATTGGCGTTGTTGCGCAAGATAATGCGTTGCCCGTTGGGCGGAATCGAATCCGCCTCATAGCCTTGCAGCGCCAGCCGGGCCAGCGCGATATCGTCAAATCGGATCTTGGTCAGCGAGGTCGCATGACCGCTACCGCGGCGCGGGTCGCTGTTGACCAGGTCTACCAATTGCCGCACCGAATGAATGCCGTCGCCCACCACCTGCGGCGGGTCACGGCGCGCGGCGGCAATCAGCTTCTTGCCGACCACCAGCAAGCGGAAATCGTTGCCGGGCAAGAAACGCTCGACCATGATGTCATCACGAAATTCGGCCGCGGCGGTATAGGCAATTTTGATATCCTCCTGCGTCATCACGTTGACTGTGACGCCCTTGCCCTGATTGCCGTCCTTTGGCTTGACCACCACCGGCAGGCCGATTTCGCACGCGGCGGCCCAGGCGTCGTCGGCACTATCAACCGCACGCCCGATCGGCACCGGCACACCGGCAGCTTCCAGCAGATTCTTGGTCAGCTGCTTGTCCTGGGCGATCGATTCCGCGATGGCGCTGGTGGTGTCCATTTCAGCGGCCTGGATGCAGCGCTGGCGGCTGCCCCAGCCGAACATGACCAGACTGCCATTGGTCAGCCGGCGGTAAGGAATATTGCGCGCCGTTGCGGCATTGACGATGGCGCCGGTGCTGGGACCGAGGCGCACATCTTCATCCAGATCACGCAACTGGCTCAGCGCACCAGTCAGATCGAAAGGTGTGTCGTCGATGGCGGCGCGGCACAGTTTCTCCGCCAGCTCCAGCGCCAACCGGCCGACCGCCTCTTCGGTGTATTCGACTACCACCTGGAAAATGCCGGGTTCCACCGTCTGCGTAGTGCGGCTGAACGTCACCGGGCAGCCGGCTTGCGCCTGCAGGCCGAGCGCGGTCAATTCCAGCACATGCGCCATCGGGATCGCGTCGGCGTGGCCGGTCGGCTGCAGTGCGCTGATGCCGGGAAAGCGTGCCCGCAGCCGGACTTCAAAGCCGGGCAGCTGGTCGATCGAATGCTCCGCGGGAGTACAGGCAACGATCGCCTCGATGGCCGTGTGATGGCTCCAGAGATTGGGGCCGCGCAGCGCGCGGATGCGTGAAACTTCCATAAACCAGTTGTCCTGTCGTGTTATCTGCCTGGTGTCATGACACCAGGCTCGTGTCGATTTGCGTGGGATCGGAGCAGACGCAGGCCTGACGCCTGCCCCCTCAGTGCTTCGCAAATCCTGTCAGTAATGTGTCTTCTTTGGGTTCGAATCGAAAGTGCGAAGACCCGCGCCGATCAGTTCCGCTGCAAGTCCGAGCGCCCAGCCCGCGGCGACGGCCGCCAGCACCGCTTCCGGCTGGGCCGCCTTGGCCGGCTTGAGGGAAGACAGCGGCAGCAAGGCAGTCTCTTGCTGTCCCGCAGCCAGCACGATGCTGCTGTTGCGCAGGAAAACCACGCGCCCGCCCTGCTCCCGATGCGCGGCAATCGCTTCCAGTTGTGCGTCCAGTCCGTAGAAAATGACCTCGCCATCGCACAGCTGCGCCATCTCCACCACCTGCGGATCGGCCGCGTTCAGCACGGCGACACCGTTGGGCAGGATCACGTCGATCTGCGTGCGCAGCACGTGGTACAACTGATCGGCGGAATGAATGTAGAACTCGCCGAGTTCTTCGTGGCCGCTGACGTCAGTCACCACGCCGACTGCGCATTTATCATAGGCCAGGCCCTCCGACAGGATCATGCGGCTGCTGTTCTCAAACACGGCCGCTTCCACGGTCCGATTGAGCAGCAAACGCTGACCCGCTTCCCAGTGCGAGTAATTGCCCGGGGGGATTTGCCGACTGTTCAGGTATAGCCCATCGTGGCAGGTCAACCCGACTTGCCTGCCGCTGATCTGCAGCATCCAAGCGATCAACCTTGCGATCAGGGTCGTGCCGCGCTTGCCAGCGACACCGACGATGGGCATGCGACCGGTCTCCTCGGATGCAAACAGGTGGTCGACGATGGCCGCGCCAACCGGGCGCGGTTCGCCGCTGGCCGGCTTCAGATGCGCCAGCAATCCGGGACTGGCGTTGACTTCGATGATGGCGCCGCCCTGCTGCTCGAGCGGGCGGGAAATATCCTCAGCCACCAGATCGATGCCGGCGATGTCGAGACCGACCACGCGCGCCGCCAGGGTCGCGGTCGCGACAATGCTCGGATGTACCTGGTCGGTGACGTCAAAAGCGACGTTGCCGTTCGGCTGGATCAACACCTTCTGGCCGTCAGCCGGCACCGAATAAGCGGTAAAGCCCTGACGTTCCAGCTCGAGGATGATTTCGGCGCCATGTTCCGGGGCCAGTGCGTTCAGCGGCGAGTCCTCGCCGGTGCCGCGCCGTGGATCGGTGTTGATCTGGCTGTCGACCAGTTCGATAATGTTCGATGTGCCATCGCCGGTAACCCACAGCGACTCGCCGCGCGCCGCCGCCACCAGGCGTTTGCCGACGACCAGCAGCCGATGTTCATTGCCGACAATGAAACGTTCGACGATGACACTCTTGCTGTCGCCCTTGCGGCTGGCCAGATGGTAGGCCGCCTCGACCTCGGCCTGGGTCACCAGATTGACCGAAACACCCCGCCCGTGGTTGCCGTCATAGGGTTTGACGACCACCGGTGCGCCGATGTCCTGGGCCGCCTCCCATGCTTCGTCCGCGCTGGCAACCAGTTGCCCTTCGGGCACCGGCACGCCACACGCTTCGAGCAAACTCTTGGTCAGGTCCTTGTCGCTGGCGATGCCTTCGGCAATCGCGCTGGTCTGATCGGTTTCCGCGGTCCAGATGCGGCGCTGTCGGGCACCGTGGCCGAGCTGGACCAAATTGCCGTCGGTCAGGCGAATCGATGGAATCCGCCGCGCGGTGGCCGCGTCGACGATATGTGCGGTGCTCGGGCCGAGGCACAGCGAATCGACCATGTCGCTCAAGCTCGCGACGGTCGCCTTGAGATCGTAGGGCCGGTCTTCAATCGCCGCCATTAGCAGATCGCGGCCTGCGGCCAATGCGGCGCGGCCAACCTGTTCCTGGCGGGTGCGAAACGCCATCTTGTAGATGCCGCCTTTTTCCGAGGTCTGGCGCGTCTTGCCGAAACCGGTGCGCATGCCAGCCAGGTTCTGCAGCTCCAGCACGACGTGCTCGAGAATGTGCGCGGCGTAGGTGCCGTCCCGCAGGCGCTCCAGAAAACCGCCGCGTCCGCCGACACCGCAACGGTGTTCGATCAAATTTGGCAACAGGGCCGTCAGTCGCTCGTAAAACCCGGGAATGGTATTGGAGGGAAAATCTTCCAGCGCACCAATGTCCACCCACGCCTCGATCACCGGGCGATAGGTCCAGATATTTGGTCCGCGCAGATGTGTTACACGGAGAAATTCAATGTCTTTCTTCTTCGTCATGTTTCAATTCTTGTAACTTGTTAATTGCCATGGCCGGCCCGCGCCATATTTGGAACTCGTCCTGAATCGGTCTGCAACCAATCGCCTTACGTCCATCTAATATCCCAGCGATCCCAGCTGCGGTCCCTGCCACTGAATTCAAAACGGGGGATGCGTTTGTCGTTACAGCATGGCATTTCCGGATTTCTTGACGCCATCTCTTGCTGTATACTCGCCGCAAAGCATGTCGCGCCCTCCTGCCTTGATTTCCGTCAAATTTTTAACACCTGACAGAATACCGTAAATAACAGCTTCCGTAAGTCGCTACCCGGCGTCGTTTTAGCGTTTATTTTATGGCCGGGATGCTGATCCGATATTTTTCCCCACTGTTTCCGAGCCCTTGCCCTTTCGGCGCAGGCTCGATCCGGAGTACGCTTCACGATGACAACCGAACAACTTTCCGCTGACCTGGACCGCATTGAACTGCCTGGAGTCTGGCGCACCGAGGTACAGCCGCAGCTTGCCACAGGAGAGAACGTTATCAGCGCGCTGGAGGTTGACCTCGATGCGCGACTTCATTTTGTCAAAGGCCTGGTACTGGTTACCGAGCGCCGCATTCTGGCGCGCGCGCCGGGAGAAACCGCGTGGCGCGACTGGCCGTACCGCCAGGGTTTGTCACTTACACATCACGATCACGCCGGCGTCGGCCATCTGGAACTGCAGGACGGCAGCCGTCGGCTCGCGTCATGGCGTTTCACGCTGGGTCAAAATCTGCTGGCAATCCGTTTGGTCGAGCATTTCGGGGCCCAGTTGGAGAGCCATGTCAGCGGCCAACCGATCGTGCGTGATGAACAAAACGTCTGCCCTAGTTGCAAGGCGCCGTTGGCGCCGGATCAGGAAGAGTGCCCGATCTGTACCAAGGTGATCCACACGCCGCCATCGACCTGGACCTTGTTCCGGCTGTGGCGCTTTACCAGGCCGTATCGGAAGGAACTGCTGGCCGGCTTCATCCTGATGTTGCTCGGCACCGCGGCCCACATGATTCCGCCGTATCTGACCATGCCCTTGATGGACAAGGTGCTGATCCCTTATCAGAATGGCCATCCCGTCGATCCGATGCTGGTCATGCTGTATATGTCAGGACTGCTCGGCTCGGCGGTGCTGGCCTGGGTGCTGGGCTGGGGCAAGACCTATGTGCTGGCGCTGGTGTCGGAGCGGATCGGCGCCGACCTGCGCACCGCAACCTATGAACATCTGTTGAAACTGTCGCTGGAATATTTCGGCGGCAAGCGTACCGGCGACCTGATGTCGCGGATCGGCAGCGAGAGCGACCGTATCTGCGTTTTCCTGTCGCTGCACCTGCTCGATTTCGCGTCCGACGTGCTGATGATCATCATGACCGGCGTGATCCTGTGCTCGATCGACCCGTGGCTGGCCGCGGTGACCTTGCTGCCCTTGCCCTTCATCGCCTGGATGATCCACGTGGTGCGCGACCGCCTGCGCACCGGCTTCGAAAAGATCGATCGGGTCTGGGGCGAAGTCACCAACGTGCTGGCCGATACCATCCCTGGCATCCGCGTGGTCAAGGCGTTCGCGCAGGAAGCGCGCGAAGCGGCCCGCTTCCGCACTGCCAACAAGCACAACCTCGCGGTCAACGACAAGCTCAACAAGATCTGGTCGCTGTTCTCGCCCACGGTGTCGTTCCTGACCGAACTGGGCTTGCTGGTGATCTGGGTTTTCGGCATCTGGCAGGTATCGAAAGGGCATATTACGGTCGGTGTGCTGACGGCCTTCATCGCCTATAGCAGCCGCTTCTATGGCCGGCTCGATTCGATGAGCCGGATCGTCTCGGTGACGCAGAAATCGGCATCGGCGGCGAAACGCATTTTCGACATTCTGGACCACGTGTCGAGCGTGCCGGAACCCACGAATCCGGTGCCATTGAAACAGGTCCATGGCAACATCGATCTGCGCGAAGTGGGTTTCCGCTACGGCAACCGCGCCGTCAATCGCGGCATCAACCTGAACATCAAGGCCGGCGAAATGATCGGCCTGGTTGGCCACAGCGGCTCCGGCAAGAGCACGCTGGTCAACTTGATCTGTCGTTTCTATGACGTGTCCGAAGGCGCGATCATGCTCGACGGCGTCGATATCCGCTCGTTCCCGATCGCAGATTATCGGCGCAATATCGGCCTGGTATTACAGGAACCGTTCCTGTTCTTCGGCACCATTGCCGAAAATATCGCGTACGGCAAACCGCATGCCAGTCGCGATGAAATCATCGGCGCCGCGCGCGCCGCGCATGCGCATGAATTCATCCTGCGCCTGGCGCAAGGTTATGACTCGATGGTCGGCGAGCGCGGCCAGGGCCTGTCCGGCGGCGAGCGCCAGCGCATCTCGATCGCGCGTGCGCTGCTGATCGATCCGCGCATCCTGATTCTGGATGAAGCGACCTCGTCGGTCGACTCCGAGACCGAAAAGGAAATCCAGAAAGCGCTGGACAACCTGGTACACGGCCGCACCACCATCGCGATCGCCCACCGCTTGTCGACGCTGCAACGCGCCGACCGACTGGTGGTGCTGGATCGTGGCCAGGTGGTCGAAGTCGGTCCGCATGACGAACTGATGGCGCGCGAAGGCGCGTATTACCGCCTGTATCAGGCGCAGGCGCGCAATGTCGATACCGATCTGGACGATCGCGACGATAACGGCAGCAATGGCAACAATGGCAGCAACGACAGTGAATGACGGGGATATGACGATGACCACAAGCAGTTTTGATTTGATCCGCAACCCGTTCGGCCGCCTGACGCTGACCAGCGCCGACGGTCAGGTCTTTGAGAACGTGTCGCCGGTGCGCGCGTTTCCGATCCAGGCGCCGGATCACGGGATTGCGATGGTCTGCGCCGATGGACAGGAAGTGGCGTGGATCGACGGCTTGCAGGATTTACCCGCGACGGTGCGGGCGCTGGTCGAAGAGGAACTCGGCGGACGCGAGTTCATGCCCGAAATTGCGCGTATCGTCGATGTCACCAGCTACGCCACGCCCTGCACCTGGAGCGTCATCACCGATCGCGGCGAAACGCATTTTGTGCTGCGCGGCGAAGAAGATATCCGCCGCATCGGACCGGACACCTTGCTGGTGTCGGATACCCATGGCATCCATTTCCTGATCCGAAACATGTTCGAGCTGGACAAGCACAGCAAGAAGATCCTGGACCGGTTCCTGTAAGCCTGACGGGGTCTTGGTGGCGACATCAATGGTGTCGCCACCAACCTATACTCCAGTAACAATATGCCGCTGCCGCTTATCAATCAATGACCATTGCGCCATACTCCAACAAAGTGCGGAAAGACGGTAACTATTCAGCCCGCGGCTAGCGATGATTTTAGCAATCCCAGCAAGCCGTTCGTCCTGAGTAGCCCATCGGGCGTATCGAAGGCTACCCAGCCTTCGATACGCTTCGCTACTCAGGGCGAACGGTCTTTTGTGTACTAATCATTCAACCCGTCATAGCGGGCTGAACAGTTACGAAAGGCGACGATCCGGACGACGACCGCCACCGCACCGCGCAGGGCCTCAATCGAGTTTCATCTTTGCCCGCAACATGTCCCGCACCTGCGGCGTTTCTTCGTAGGCATCGGCCGGATTTTGTTGCGCGACTATGTGTTCCATCCGCTTCTGCACATGCGTCAACGCGCCGGGATGCGAATAGATATAAAACTGCGCGTCGCGAATCGCGTCGAAGGTCCACTGCGCGACCTGTTCGGCGCTGACCTTGCCGGAACTGACCGCCTTGTCCGACATGGCCTGTGCCGCCAGCTGGCTGACGGTCGGTGTGGCGGCGCTCGGCACATCGTCCGGGCGGTTGCGGTGCGAGTGCGCGATGCCGGTCGGCACAAAATAAGGGCATAGCACCGACGCGCCGATCGGTGCGTCGACCAGCTTCAGGTCCTGATACAGCGTTTCCGACAACGACACCACCGCATGTTTGGAGACGTTATAGACGCCCATCGTCGGCGCGTTCAACAGCCCTGCCATCGACGCCGTGTTGACAATGTGACCTTGGTAGCCGGGCTCCTGCCTGGCGCACGCCAGCATCAGCGGCGTGAAGATCCGCACGCCGTGGATCACGCCCCATAAATTAACGCCGAGCACCCATTCCCAGTCGGCCTGGGTGTTTTCCCAGATCAGGCCGCCCGAGCCGACGCCGGCGTTGTTGAACAACAGGTGGACCGCACCGAAGCGCGCCATCGTCGCATCGGCCAAGGCCTGTACGGCATCGGCCTTGCGCACGTCGCACACCTGCGCCAGCACTTGCGCGCCTTGCGCTTCCAGTTCGGCCTTGACCCGCTCCAGCGCATCCTGCTGCACGTCGGCCAGCACCAGCCGCATGCCGAGCTTGGCGCCGAGCAGGGCGAATTCACGGCCGAAACCGCTGGCGGCGCCGGTGATGACGGCGACCTTGTTGCTAAAGTTTTTCATGGAATGGTTTTCCTCGGAATTTAAAAATAAAACGGCCTCATGCTGGCACCGCCCCACCGCCGCACCGGCTCGGCACGCAATCTGCGCCATGCAGCAGATCGGCTACCGCAGCATCAGTTCAATCGGCGCCGGGCTGCGGCGATAACTTCTTGTCGACATCCAGGCGCCCCACATATTTGAAGGTGCCCATCGCCCGCGCGACCAGTTGCTCGCCGTTCCAGACCTCACCTTCACAAAAACACAGGGTGGTCGAGCGGTGAAACGCCCGGCCCTTGGCGACAATGCGTGCGCCCGGCCGGCCGCCCGGTTGCAGGAAACTGGTCGTCATGTCGACCGTGACGCCGGCCTTTGCCGCCGGATTCAGCGAGCGCCCGGCCATCGACATCGCCACATCCAGCAGCGTCATGGTGATGCCGCCATGGGTCACGTGCCAGCTATTCATGTGGCGCGGCAGCAGATTCAGCGCGACTTGCGCTTCGCCATTGCCCATGCCGAGAAACTCGACGCCCAGATCGTGCAAGAACGGGATGTCGACCGGAAATGGCTGACTCGTCGATGGCGATGCAGCAGGATCGATCGCGCTGGTCATACCGCAGACACCCCGCCATCGACCGCCAGAATCTGACCGGTAATGTGCTTGCCGGCGTCGGAGGCAAACAGCAGCGCCGCCCCTTTCAAATCCTCGTCGTCACCGATACGCTGCAGCGGCGCGTGGCTGGCCAGCTGATCGGCGCCCAGCTGACTGAGCACGCCTTGCGTCATCTTGGAGGGGAAAAATCCTGGTGCGACCGCATTCACGGTGATGCCGTAGCGCCCCCATTCGGCCGCCAGCGTGCGCGTGAAATTGATGACCGCCCCCTTGGACGTGTTGTAGGCGATCGTGTTCATGCTGCCGGGTGGATTGCCGCCCAGGCCCGCGATCGATGCCACGTTGACGATGCGGCCGTAGTGACGCGGGATCATCGACAGCTTGCCGACTGCCTGCGACACCAGAAAGATGCTGCGGATGTTCAGGTTCATCACCTTGTCCCAGGCCTCGATCGGATGCTCTTCGGCCGGTGCACCCCAGGTTGCGCCGGCGTTATTGACCAGGATGTCGATATGGCCGAGGCGGGTGATCGCCTGCTCCACCAGGGGCAGGATTTGTGCGTCTTGCGACAGGTCGGCAGCGATCGCGGACGCTTCGATGCCGCGCGTCTGCAGATGCGCAATCGCTGCATCCAGATCGCCTTGCTTGCGTGACGACAGCACGATTTGCGCGCCCTGCTCGCCCAGCGCTTCGGCGATTTGCAAACCCAGGCCGCGCGAGCCGCCGGTGATCAGCGCGGTCTTGCCAGTGAGGTCAAATAATTGTTGTGTGGTGCGCATGCGCTCTCCTTTACCCGGATTAACCAATACTGTGTTGGTGGGATTGTTCGCTACAGCGGGACATAGCCGATTGCTTTATTTTCGGCTAAACAAGCGCAGAATTTCAAATAATCAAGGGAGTATCACTTGAAATTGGTCTGTCCCGCCTGAATTCATTGCGGCAATTAAAAATACTGGGCTCAGTATAGTTATTGCTCAAACCTCGTAATCCATGCATTGCCGCGCTTCCCTGACCGCGCCGATGAACGGTTTCACCGCCACATGCTGCGGGTGGTCCTGATACGCATCGAGCGCCGCCTGGTCGGCAAATTCGGAATACAGCACCACGTCGTAAGTCGCTTCCAGTCCCGGCTGCGCGAGCGCGACCTCCAGCTTCAGGATGCCGGGCACGATGCCGGCGCAGGCATCGAGCAGTGATTTCATTTTTTGTGCGTTGCTGGCCTTGTCCGCGCCTTCCGCCTGTTCTTTCAGTTTCCACATGACAATGTGCTTGATCATTTCCCTGTCCTTTAGCGTTGAGTTAAAACCATTCGTCCTGCATGTCCAGCGTGGTGGTATCGATGCTGGCCAGTAAATCGAGCTGCGGCTGTACCTTCGGTAACTCCCATCGAAAGAAATAGCGGCAGGCCTGCAGTTTACCGCGATAGAACTGGCGTTCCTGTTCCACTGGATGATCGAGCCGCGCGACCGCCACCAGCGCCTGTTCGAGCCAGATCCACGCCACCACCGCATGGCCGAACGCCTCCAGATAGACCGACGCATTAGCCAGCGTCTTGTTCAGGTCGCCGACCAGGTACAAGGCCTGCGTCACGTCACCAAGCTGCCGCCAGGTCCGGGCCAGCGCCTGGCCATGCTCGGTCAGCGCCGTCACTTGGTGCGCCCGATCGAGGGTTTTCTGCACTTCGTCGCTGAGCGTGCGGAACAAGGTGCCGTCCTGCAAACGCACCTTGCGCCCCAGCAGGTCGAGCCCGTGGATGCCGTGCGTTCCTTCATGAATCGGATTGAGGCGGTTGTCGCGATAGAACTGTTCGACGTTGTATTCGCGCGTATAGCCGTAGCCGCCATGCACCTGGATCGCGAGATTATTGGCCTCCAGGCACCATTGTGCGGGCCATGATTTCGCGATCGGCGTCAGTATGTCGAGCAGGCGGGTCGCATGATTGCGCAGATCCGGCGATTCGGCGGTGCGCTCCTCGTCGACCAGCCGTGCGCAATACAGCGTCAGTGCCAAGCCGCCTTCGACATAGGATTTTTGCGCCAGCAGCATGCGCTTGACATCGGTGTGCGCGATGATCGGCACTTGCGGCTGGGCCGGGTCTTTGGCCAGAGGATGGCGCCCCTGCGGCCGGTTGCGCGCATAGTCGAGCGCATGCAGGTAACCGGTGTAACCGAGTGCCACCGCACCCAAGCCGACACCGATACGCGCCTCGTTCATCATGTGAAACATATTGGCCAGCCCCTTGTGCGCTTGACCAACCAGATAACCGATGGCGCCAGCCTTGGCCACGCCATCGGCGCCGGTCGGCTTGAATTTTCCTTCGCCGAAATTGAGCAGGCAATTGGTGGTGCCGCGGTAGCCCATCTTGTGGTTCAGGCCGGCCAGCACCACGTCATTGCGCTGGCCGAGGCTGCCATCGGCGTTCAGCAGAATCTTCGGCACGATGAAGAGCGAGATGCCGTTCACGCCAGGGATCAGTTTGCCGTCCGGACCGGGGATTTTGGCCAGTACCAGATGCACGATGTTGTCGGACAGATCGTGCTCGCCGCCGGAAATCCACATCTTGTTGCCGAACAGCCGATAGCTGCCGTCAGTGCTGCCATCGGCGACACCGGTCTCGGGTTCGGCCCGCGTCGTGATGTCCGACAGCGACGAACCGGCCTGCGGCTCCGACAGGCACATGGTGCCGAAAAAGCGGCCCTCCAGCATCGGCCTGACATAGTGCTCGATTTGTTGCCGGGTGCCGCATTTTTGCAACGTATTGGCGTTGCCGATGGTCAGGAACGGATAGGCCGAGGTGCCGACATTGGCAGCCAAAAAATACGCGAAACCCGCCTTTTCGACCACGCACGGCAGTTGCATCCCGCCGAATTCGACATCCTGGCCGGCCGCCACCAATCCGGCATCGCAAAAAGCGGTCAGTGCGGCTTTGACTTCCGGGATGATCGCGACGCTAGCGCCGGCCGGGCCGGACACGACATGCGGCTCGTTCTGGTCGCTCTTCTTGTTATGCGGCGCAAACAGATCGGTGGCGATCCGTTCGCAGGTGTCGATCGCCGCGTCGAAGGTTTCGCGTGAATGATCGACATAACGCTCTCGGCTGGTCAGCGTTTCGGCCTGCAGCCATTCGTACAGCAGAAAATCGAGATCGCGGCGGGATAATATCTTCGATGGCATGGGGGCACCGTTCCTTGATTCGTCCGCAGCATCTCAGGCGGCACCAGGCCGCACAAGATCGGCGCGGATGAATTTGAGTTGAGTTGTCCGGTAACCGGATCCAGGAGTCTGTCGGCCTTACGGAATCGAAGCGAAAAATTAGCTGAGCGAGGACAGATTTTGCCGGATTTGCAGTGTCAATAGCGAGCTATTGACCAAAAAGCCGGTGAAATATGGACCGTTCAGATAATTTTGCAGCCGATTCTCCGGGGGCGCCGAGCCGTACGTCCGACAGACTCCTAACAAACTTCAAACAGGCCGGCCGCGCCCTGGCCACCGCCAATGCACATGGTGACGACGACATATTTGACGCCGCGGCGCTTGCCTTCGATCAATGCATGGCCGGTCAGACGCGCGCCGGATACGCCATAAGGATGGCCGACTGCAATCGCACCGCCGTTGACATTGAGGCGATCCATCGGGATGCCGATCTTGTCGGCGCAGTACAGCACCTGCACCGCGAACGCCTCGTTCAACTCCCACAGGCCGATGTCCTCGACCCTCAGGCCGGCCTTTTTCAGCAGTTTCGGAATCGCAAACACCGGGCCGATGCCCATTTCATCCGGCTCGCAGCCGGCCACCGCGAAGCCGCGGAAGATGCCGAGCGGTTGCAGGCCCTTGGCTGCCGCCACCTTGCTACTCATCAGGATCGACACCGACGCGCCATCCGAGAACTGGCTGGCGTTGCCCGCGGTAATCACGCCACCCGGCAGGGCCGAGCGGATTTTGGACACTGCTTCCAGTGTGGTGTCGGCGCGGATTCCTTCATCGGCGGCAATCGTCACTTCCTTGCTGAGCAACATGCCGGTCGCCTTGTCGGCCACGCCCATGATGGTCGTCATCGGCACGATCTCGGCGTCGAACTTGCCGGCGGCCTGCGCGGCAGCAGCGCGTTGCTGGCTCTGGACGCCATACTCATCCTGGCGCTCGCGGCTGATGCTGTAGCGTTGGGCCACGGTTTCGGCAGTTTGCAGCATCGGCCAGTACAGCGCGGGCTTGTTTTGCTTGAGCCAGACTTCCGCCAGCATGTGTTGATTCATTTCCTGCTGCACGCAGGAAATCGACTCGACGCCACCGGCGGCATAGATATCACCTTCCCCGGCGATGATGCGCTGCGCAGCCAGTGCGATGGTTTGCAGGCCGGATGAACAGAAGCGGTTGACGGTCATGCCTGCGGTCGACACCGGACAACCTCCGCGCAACGCGATCTGGCGCGCGATATTGGCGCCGGTTGCGCCTTCCGGGTTGGCACAGCCGATGATCACGTCTTCCACTTCTGCCGGATCAAGTTGCGCGCGCCCGATCGCCGCATTCAACACATGACCGCCCATGGTCGCGCCATGCGTCATATTGAATGCGCCCTTCCATGATTTGGCAAGGCCGGTACGGGCGGTAGATACGATGACGGCGTCAGTCATTTGGGTCTCCAGGGATGAAATGGGTTGAATGGATAGAACCGGCTATATGGCGTTTCTGTAGTGTTTCTGTAGCGTTTCCTTGACTCTTCTTTGAGCCTGTCGAACGCAGAATAGCATATTTATAGTACGACCGTTCGCAAATTAAGTGGGCGCGTCAATCGACCGCAGAGGCTTGTTTTGTGCGCTTGCAGCAAAGGAATAGCGGACGATCGCAGCGGCACGAGGTGTAAGTTTCTGTAAGTTTCGAGCAAGTATCGCGTAAGTATTAAGTAGCACACTCTGTCAGCGCAATGAATGGAGCAAACCAGCGCAATCGCATTGCACGCATTGCATATACCTGTTTGCACCGTACCTAAAATTATTCTTAAGGAGACAAGCATGGCGACAGCACCAGCAACGTCACGCAATTTCGCAGGCTCGCGTGGCCTCACCCCGGAGGAGCGAAAGGTTATCTTCGCGTCGTCCCTCGGTACCGTATTTGAATGGTACGACTTTTATCTGTACGGCTCGCTGGCGGCGATCATCGCCAAGCAATTCTTCGCCGGTACCGATCCTCAAACCGGCTTCATCTTTGCGTTGCTGGCGTTTGCCGCGGGTTTTATCGTGCGTCCGTTCGGCGCGCTGGTATTTGGCCGCCTGGGTGACATGATCGGTCGTAAATACACCTTCCTGGTCACGATCGTGATCATGGGTAGTTCGACCTTCATCGTCGGCCTGTTGCCAAGTTACGCATCGATCGGTATCGCTGCACCGGTCATCCTGATCGCGCTGCGCATTTTGCAGGGCCTGGCGCTTGGCGGCGAATATGGCGGTGCCGCGACTTATGTCGCAGAGCATGCACCGGACGACAAGCGTGGCGCATTCACCGCCTGGATTCAGACCACTGCCACCATGGGGCTGTTCCTGTCGCTGCTCGTGATCCTGGGAACACGTACCGCCATTGGCGAGGCCGCGTTCGCTGACTGGGGTTGGCGCGTGCCGTTCCTGGTTTCCGTATTCCTGCTGGCAGTGTCGGTCTGGATCCGTTTGTCGATGAGCGAGTCGCCGGCTTTCGCCAAGATGAAAGCTGAAGGCAAAACCTCCAAGGCGCCGCTGACCGAGGCTTTCGCCCAATGGAAAAATGCGAAGATCGTGATTCTGGCCCTGGTCGGTTTGACTGCGGGCCAAGCCGTGGTCTGGTACACCGGTCAGTTCTATGCACTGTTCTTCCTGACCCAGACCTTGAAGGTCGATGGTCCTACCGCCAACATCCTGATCGCCGCCTCGCTGTTGCTCGGCACACCTTTCTTCATCATTTTTGGTTCGCTGTCGGACAAGATCGGCCGCAAGATGATCATCATGGCTGGCTGCCTGATCGCTGCATTGACCTATTTTCCGATCTTCAGCGGCTTGACCCACTTTGCGAACCCCGCATTGGAAAGAGCCCTTAAGAATGCGCCAGTGGTAGTGGTTGCCGATCCCGCCTCATGTCACTTCCAGTTCAACTTGACCGGTCAAAAGAAATTCACCTCGTCTTGCGACATCGCCAAGCAATTCCTGGCCGCAAGCTCTGTGAACTATACGAACGAAACGGCACCCGCCGGGTCCGTGGCAAAGATTAAGATTGGCGACAAGGAACTGCCAGCGTTTGACGCAAAATTGACTGCCGACAAGCTCAATTTTGATGCCGACAGCAAAAAGCAGGAGGGTGAGTTCAAGAAGCAGGCGGGCGATGCAATCAAAGCTGCCGGCTATCCTGCCAAGGCTGAGCCGATCCCATTAGGGTCAAGCAACTGGTGGATGATCCTCGGTTTGCTGTTCATCCTGGTGCTCTACGTGACGATGGTATACGGCCCGATCGCAGCGATGCTGGTTGAAATGTTCCCGACCCGTATCCGTTACACCTCGATGTCGCTGCCGTATCACATCGGTAACGGCTGGTTTGGTGGCCTGCTGCCAACCACGGCGTTTGCGCTGGTGGCATTCAAGGGCGATATCTACTACGGCCTGTGGTATCCGATCATCATCGCGCTGATGACCTTCGTGGTCGGCATGCTGTTCGTGAAAGAAACCAAGGATAACGATATCTACGCAGCTGATTAATGCTCGCGTTGCCGGCTTGGGGATACCGAACTAAAGGCCGCCATGCCATGCATCGGCGGCTTTTTTTATGGATTTATGGATTCAACTCTTTCTGTAATTGGGAATGAAAAAAGCGCGGCAATCATGCCGCGCTTTTTGGTTAACCCGGTTCTGCAAACTGGCTCGAACCGGTCAGCCGTTGAAAGTCTTGCCTTCTGCCGCCAGCTTGACCAGCAACGGTGCCGGCTTCCATGCCGAGCCGTTGCGTCCCTTCGCATATTTTTCCATCGCCATCGACACATTCAGCAGACCCACCGTATCGGCATAGAACATCGGCCCGCCGCGGAACAGCGGGAAGCCGTAACCGGTCAGATACACCATGTCGATATCGGATGCGCGCATCGCGATTCCTTCGTCCAGGATGTACGCGCCTTCGTTGACCAGCGCATATACCAGGCGTTCGACAATCTCCTGATCGCTGATCTTGCGCCGCTCCACGCGCAGTTCGGCCGAGTGCTTGACGATCATGTCATTGACGACCTGGGCCGGGTAGGCCTTGCGGTCACCCGCCTTGTAGTCGTACCAGCCGGCGCCGGTCTTCTGGCCGAAACGTCCCATTTCGCACAGCAGGTCGGCGGTTTTCGAATAGGTCACCTCCGGCTTGTCGATGTAACGACGCTTGCGGATATGCCAGCCGATATCATTGCCGGCAAGATCAGCCATACGGAACGGCCCCATCGCGAAGCCGAACTTCTCGACCGCCTGGTCGACCTGCTCCGGCAGGCAGCCCTCTTCCAGCAGGAATCCGGCCTGCCTGCTGTATTGCTCGATCATGCGGTTGCCGATAAAGCCGTCACAGACGCCAGAAACGACGCCGGTCTTTTTCAGTTTTTTCGCCAGCGCCAAGGTGGTTGCCAACACATCCTTGCCGGTCTTGGCGCCGCGCACGATTTCCAGCAGCTTCATGACGTTGGCAGGACTGAAGAAATGGGTGCCGATCACATCTTGCGGGCGTTTGGTGAAGCTGGCGATCTTGTCGACATCCAGCGTCGAGGTATTGGAGGCCAGGATTGCTCCTTGCTTCATCACTTCATCGAGTTTCTTGAATACGGCTTCCTTGACGCCCATGTCCTCGAACACCGCTTCGACCACGATGTCGGCCGGCGCGATGTCTTCATAGGCGAGCGTGCCGCTGATCAGGCCGATGCGCTGCTCGCATTTTTCGGGCGTCAGTTTGCCTTTCTTCATCGTATTTTCGTAATTCTTGCGGATCGTCGCCAGACCCTTGTCGAGCGCTTCCTGCTTCATTTCCAGGATTTTTACCGGAATGCCGGCGTTCGCAAAATTCATCGCAATACCGCCGCCCATGGTGCCGGCGCCAATCACGGCCGCCGTAACAATCGCGCGCGTCGGGGTGTCGGCCGGCACATCGGGCACCTTGCCGGCAATGCGCTCGGCAAAGAAGGCGTGGCGCAAGGCTTTCGATTCCGTCGTTTGCACCAGTTCGATGAACAAGGACCTTTCAAACTTCATGCCGTCATCGAATTTTTTGGTGACGGCAGCCGCCACCGCCTCGACGCATTTCAATGGCGCCGGAAACGGACCTGCCATCGCCTTCACGGTATTGCGCGAGAATTGCAGAAATGCTTCGTAGTTCGGGTAGTCGATCTTGAGGTCGCGTACTTTTGGTAGCGGGCGCACGTCAGCAACCTGGTTGGCAAACGCCAGCGCACCTTGCATCAGATCGCCGTCGATCAGTGCATCGAACAGGGCCGTTTGCACCAATTTCTCGGACAATACCGGGGTGCCGGAGACGATCATGTTCAGGGCCATTTCCAGACCCAGCACCCGCGGCAAGCGCTGCGTGCCGCCAGCACCCGGCAGGATGCCCAGTTTGACTTCCGGCAATGCGATCTGCGCGCCCGGCGCGGCGACACGGTAATTACAACCGAGCGCCAGTTCCAGACCGCCACCCATGCAGACCGTATGGATCGCGGCGATTACCGGCTTGGTCGAGTTTTCGACCATATTGATCACGGTATGCAGCGACGGCTCCATCAATGCCATCGGTGAATTGAATTCCTTGATATCGGCACCACCGGAAAATGCCTTTCCGGCGCCGGTGATGACAATCGCCTTGATTGCGTCGTCGTTCAATGCCGTTTGCATGGCTGCGACCACGGCGCTGCGGGTCGCAAAACCCAAGCCATTAACTGGGGGGTTATTCAGGGTGATAACGGCGACGGCGCCTTTGACTTGATATTCCGCGGTCATGACTAATCCTTTTGTCAGAGTTTGTTTTTAAGCTGGTAACCGATGGAACGCGTTTGACGCATCCAGCAAACGCGCTGCCCGAGCGTTGCTGACCTGCGTTCCAGATCGATTTTTTTGATTCGAAACTGATGATCGGACGCCACAGCATGGCACGGACCAAGGATTACTATACCGCAAAAAGAACGATCGTATTATTTTTAATGCGCGCGGCCTTACACTTCCAGCCATTCCCTGCGAATCTGCGGGTTGTTGCGCAGATCTTCGGGCGTCCCCTCAAATGCGATCGCACCATGGCCCATCACATAGACCCGCTGCGAGATGTCCATCGCAATCGCCAGTTTTTGTTCGACCAGCAGCACCGATACACCTGCACTTTGCAGCTCAGTCAGGTATTGCGCCACTAATCCGACGATCTTCGGCGCCAGTCCTTCAGTTGGTTCGTCAATCATGATCAGGTCGGGATCGCCCATCAGCGTGCGGCACAAGGTCAACATTTGCTGCTCGCCTCCCGACAGCAGGCCGGCCGCGATGGACTGACGCTCTCTGAGTCGCGGAAACATCCGATACATATCGGCGAGCGCCCAGCGCGGACTGTTTCTCGCCGTCCCGCCTCGTTTCTCACCCAGCAGCAGGTTTTGTTCGACCGTCAGCGTCGGGAAAATATCCCGGTTTTCCGGCACATAGCCCAAACCCTTATGCGCGATCTGAAACGCCTTCAGGCCGATCAATTCATCACCCTTGAAGGAAATCGACCCGGTCGCCGCGACTTGTCCCATCGTCGCCTTGATCGTGGTCGAACGTCCAACGCCGTTGCGCCCGAGCAGGCTGACGATTTCGCCCTGTTCGACCCGTAGATTCACGCCGTGCAGGACATGACTCTTGCCGTAGAACGCGTGCAGATTCTTGATGTCGAGTAAGGTCGTCATCAACGTTCGCGCGCCGGAGACAAGCTGGCGTCGGCGCCGCCCAGATAGGCTTCCTGGACCGCCGGATTGCTGCGGATATTGGCCGGGATATCGCAGGCGATCAACTCACCATAGACCAGCACGGCGATCCGGTCGGCCAAACCAAACACGACACTCATGTCATGCTCGACCATCAACAACGTCTTGCCAGTACTCACCTTGCGGATCAGTTCGACCGCCGCATCGGATTCGGAGCGACTCATCCCCGCGGTCGGCTCATCCAGCAGGATCACGTCGGCGCCGCCGGCGATCGTGATGCCAATCTCCAGCGCCCGTTGTTCGGCGTAGGTCAATACGCCGGCGATGCTGCTGTGGCGACGTTGCAACCCGATCTGCTCCAGCACCTGCTCCGCACGCTGATGCGCATCTTTCAAGCCGTCCAGGCGTTGCCAGAACGAATAGCGGTAGCCAAGCGACCATAGCGCCGCGCAGCGCAGATTTTCATAGACGCTCAGTCGATGAAAAATATTCGTGATCTGAAAACTGCGTGACAAGCCGCGCCGATTGATTTGGTATGGCTTGAGCCGGGTGATACTCTCGCCCTTGAGCAAAATATCCCCGGAAGTCGGCTGAAAGCGCCCGGAAATCAGATTAAAGAGCGTCGATTTTCCGGCACCATTGGGGCCGATGATCGCGATCCGTTCGCCACCGGTGACTTGCAGACTGGTATTGCGAATGATTTCGGATTGACCGAAATTCTTTCTGACGGACTTTAGTTCCAGCGCGCATTGCGGGTGCGGAGTGTTTGTCATCACGGCGGCGTGCTCCGAAGGCGATCGTCGATTTCGGCATTAACGACGTCCCAGGCCGGGGCAAATGCCGACTTCGCGCGACGAAACCCGTAGCCGCCAAACGCAATCAGCAGCGCCGCGAGCAGCCAACCAGTCGCTGCGGCGGCGGCCGTCTGAAATCCGAACAGTGTCGTCTGCGCTCCGTCCGCGGCGCCGAGCGTCATCCGATACAGCATCTCGATCGCCAGCACCGCGCCCAGCGCCACCATCACGGTAAACGCAGCGACCGATAGCCAGGCTCGCCAGAGGCGACCGACCTGGCCATATTTGATTACCCGTAAATTGAGCATCAGCACACCGGCAATTCCGCCCGGGGCAAACATCACCATTGCGATGAAAAAGCTGCCCAGATACAGCTGCCACGCTTTAGTGTAGTCCGACAGCATGATCGAAAAAAACACGCCGACCACGGCCCCGATCATCGGTCCGAAGAAAAAACCGATACCGCCAATGAAGGTAAACAGCAGCACCACGCCGGACCGGATCGCGCTGACGTTCTCGGCGCTGACGATCTCGAAATTGATCGCCGACAAGGCGCCCGATATGCCGGCAAAGAACGCAGACACAATCAGGGTCAGATAGCGCACCCATTGCGCGTCATAGCCGATGAATTCGGCGCGTTCCGGATTGTCGCGCACCGCATTCGCCATCCGCCCCAGCGGCGTGTGCGACCACGCATACATGCCAATCGTGCTGACGAAGAGCCAGAAGGCAATCAGGTAGTACACCTGGATTTGGGGCCCGTAGCTGATGCCCATGACAGCGGGACCGATTACCCGGTTGGTCGTGATACCACCCTCGCCGCCAAAAAAACCGGGGAACATCAGCGAGCAAGCGAACACCAGTTCCACCATGCCGAGCGTGATCATCGAAAAAGTGGTTCCCGATTTCTTGGTAGTCACATAACCAAACAGGCAGCCGAAGAACAGGCCGGCCAGGCCGCCGACCAAGGGGATCAGCGTGACCGGGAAAATCAGTGCGCCACTGCCGATCCGGTTCATCGCATGGATCGCGAAAAAAGCACCGAGGCCGGAATACACCGCATGACCGAATGACAGCATGCCACCCTGCCCCAGCAGCATATTGAATGACAGGCCAAAAATCATCAGGGTCCCGATCTGGCATAGCAAGGACAACGATCTGCCCTGATTAAAGATCAGTGGCGCGACGATCAGTAGCGCCGCAAAGGCGCTCCAGATCACCCAGCGGTTCAGGTTGATTGGGCGGTAACTCAATGTCTTGCGCATTACATCAACTTTCCCTGGTGCCCATCAGGCCGCGCGGACGAAAGATCAGGATCAGCACCAGAAACAGATACGGCAAAATCGGCGCGATCTGGGCAATACTCAGCACCAGCAGCGGGTAGCCCAGTGTACTGGCGGTGATTTCAGCGCCGAATCTTGAAAGCAGGCTGGCCAACGAATAATCGAGCGCAACGGCATAGGTTTGCAGCAAGCCGATCAGCAGGGACGCGACGAATGCGCCGACCAGTGATCCCATGCCGCCGACCACGACCACCACGAAAATAATACTGCCCAGCGCTGCCGCCATACTGGGTTCGGTCACAAACGCGTTGCCGCCGATCACGCCTGCCAAGCCCGCCAGTGCGCAGCCACCGCCGAACACCAGCGTGAAGATACGCGGCACGTTGTGGCCCAGCGACTCGACCGCCTCCGGATGCGTCAGCGCAGCCTGAATCACGAGCCCGATCCGGGTTCGCTTCAACAAGAGATAAATTGACAGCAGCATCAACAGCGCAATCAACATCATGAAGCCGCGATACATCGGAAAGGCCGTGCTGTAGAACGTAAACAACGGTCCATCCAGTGCCTTTGGAATCGGATACGGTACCGCAGCCCGGCCCCAGACCAGCTGTACCAGCTCCACCACCACATACGACAAGCCGAAAGTGAACAGCAGTTCCGGGATATGGCCGTACTTGCGTACCACGCGCAGTCCATAGCGTTCCACCAGCGCTCCGATGACACCGACCACCGGCGGCGCCAGCAGCAGTGCCGGCCAGAATCCCAGCGTGATGCTAATGGCATAGGCGAAATAGGCACCGAGCATGTAAAAGCTGGCATGCGCAAAGTTAAGCACGCCCATCATGCTGAATATCAGCGTCAAGCCGGACGACAGCATGAACAGCAACAGCCCGTAACTGAGGCCATTCAATAAGGTAATCAGTGCAAATTCCAATCGATAATCCTCCGCGCAAGGATTTTAACGGCCGCACTTGTTTTGGCAAGAAAAAGCGTGGCGACCGGAGCGGCCACGCATCCAGATGCGGCTTGCTCGGCACCCAGGTCGGCACCCAGGTCGGCACCAGGACCGGGCTATCGGGCCGGACGTTTCATTTGACAGGATGATGGCTGGGTCGCGGTATAGGCATCCACCTTTTGCTCGGTTTTCCAGCCATAACCGGTATTTTCCTGGTCGTATTTGACGTCCTTGCCGTTGGTCTTGGTCCAGGTAGAGATATACAGCGGCTGCTGCAGTTGATGATCACTCTTCTGCATGGTCACTTCGCCGTTCAGGCTGCGGAGCTTCATGCCTTCCATGGCAAACGCAACCTTGACCGGGTCAGTCGACTTGGCGTCCTTGATCGCTTTCGATAGCAGTGCAATGGCGGTATAGGTTGACATCGTGTAGTAGTCGTCACCGTATTTTTTCTTGAACGCTTCAGCGATTTCCTTGCCGGAGAAGCTTTCATTATTCGGCTGCCAGTACGCGATCATCTTGACCCGTTCCGCACCGGCTGCGCCCATTGCGCTCGGCACGCCGGAGGTACCGGCGTAATACGTATAGAAGTTTGCCTTCAGATCCGCATCTTTCGCGGCCCTGATCAGCAGCGCCAGATCGGCGCCCCAGTTGCCGGTGATCACCGTATCGGCGCCGGATGCCTTGATCTTGGCGACATACGGCGAGAAATCCTTGACCTGGCCGATCGGATGCAAATCGTCGCCGACGATCTTGATGTCTGGCCGCTTGCGCGCCAGGTATTCTTTCGCGGCGCGCGTCACCTGATGCCCGAAGCTGTAATTCTGGCCAATGATGTAGACGCTCTTGATATTCTTGTCCTTGGCCATGAAACTGGTGAGGGCTTCCATTTTCATGTCGGAATTGGCATCGAGCCGGAAATGCCAGAAACTGCATTTGCCGTTGGTCATATCGGGATCGACCGCGGAGTGGTTCAGGTAGACGATCTCCTGCCCGGGATTGCGTTCGTTGTGCTTGTTGATCGCGTCGAGCAGCGCAAGTCCGACGCCGGAGCCATTGCCCTGCGTGATATACCGATAACCCTGATCGATCGCCGCCTTTAGCTGGGTGAGCGATTCTTGCGGGCTGGCCTTGTTGTCGAAACCGACTACCTCAATCTTGTTGTCGCCGGCCCATTTCGCCTGATTCGCCAGCTCGGCGATCATCTGAAAGCTCTTCAACTGGTTTTGACCAATCGGTGCAAACGCCCCTGACAGCGGATCGATATACGCAATTTTGACGGTTTCCGCCGATACACCGGGCGCGGTAAAGATAGCAGCAGTCATGATTGCCAAAGCCAGAGGATGCAATTGCATGGTCATATTCAGCTCCCTTGTTTTTACGTATCGGTCAAAAATCCTTGTTTCAATCTCCGTCAGTTCAAAAAATCAGATTGCCAGCCTCAGGCTGTCGGTAATTGGTAATCCTTGAATTGCGCCCTGATCTTGTTTTTCAGGATCTTTCCGGTGCCACCCAACGGCAGCGCATCCACGAAGACGACATCGTCCGGGGTCCACCATTTGGCAATTTTTCCTTCAAAGAAAGCCAATAGTTCTTCCTTGCTGACCTCGGCACCCGGGCGTTTCACCACCACCAGCAGCGGACGCTCGTCCCATTTGGGATGTGCAATACCGACGCATGCCGCCTGCAGTACCGCCGGATGCGACATCGCGATATTTTCGAGGTCGATGGTGCCGATCCATTCGCCGCCGGACTTGATCACGTCCTTGCTGCGATCGGTAATCTGCATATAGCCGTCCGGATCGATGGTTGCGACGTCGCCGGTCGGGAACCATCCGTCCAGCAATACGTTGTCATCTTCCTTGTAATAGCCGGCGACAACCCACGGGCCCTTGACCAGCAGATCGCCAAATACCTTGCCATCCCACGGCAGTTCCTGGCCGTCGTCGCCGACGATCTTCATGTCGACACCATAAATCGCGTGTCCCTGCTTTTGCAGGATCTTGCGCTGCTGCGCCAACGGCAGACTCAGATGCTTGCTTTGCAGGATGCAGGCGGTGCCCAGCGGCGACATTTCAGTCATGCCCCACGCATGCACCACCTGGACGCCATAGTCGTCCATCAGCGTGTTCATCATCGCCGGCGAGCAGGCCGAGCCGCCGATGACGGTGCGTTTGAAGCTGGAGAAGCGCAATTTGTTTTGTTGCACATAATTCACCAGCCCGAGCCAGACGGTCGGCACGCCGGCTGAAAACGTCACCTGTTCCGCCTCGAACAATTCATACAAAGACTTGCCATCGAGCGCCGCGCCCGGAAACACGATCTTGGCACCGGACAAGAGCAGCGAATACGGCAGACCCCAGGCATTGACATGGAACATCGGCACCACCGTCAACACCGTATCGGCCGCGCTGACATTGAGCGCATTGGGCATCGCCGAGCCATAGGAATGCAGAACCGTCGAGCGATGCGAATACAGCGCGCCTTTCGGATTGCCGGTGGTGCCCGAGGTATAGCACAGCGACGCGGCCGAATTTTCGTCGAACAGCGGCCAGTCATACTCGTCCGGCGCCGCCGCGATCAATTCCTCGTAACACAGCAGATTCGGCAGCGTGGATTGGGCCGGCATGCGATCGCGCTCACACAGCATCACATAGCCCTTGATGCTCTTGCACAGTGGGGCAATTGCCTCGACCAAGGGCAAGAAAGTCAGATCGAATAGCAGGTACTGATCTTCGGCATGATTTGCGATATAGGCGATTTGCTCGGGAAACAGGCGCGGATTCATGGTGTGCAGTACCGCGCCGGAGCCGGACACCGCATAGTAAGCCTCGAGATGACGATAGCCGCACCAGGCCAGTGTCGCGACGCGCTCGCCCATCTGCACACCCAGGCCGGCTAGCGCATTGGCCAGCTGCCGGGCGCGCCGATGGCAATCACGATAGGTATAACGATGCATATCGCCTTCAACCCGGCGCGATACGATCTCGTTATCGCCGTAGTGCCGATCGGCAAATTGAATAATGCTGGAGATGAGCAACGGCTGGCTCATCATTTTTCCCATCAGCGGACTCATCGGATACTGCGACATGGCGCCTCCTGATTGTGTACTACCATGGATAATATTGATGCACAGTCTGCACGACCTGACTTGCCGTAACTAACCAATTTCAACAGATTTGATGGAGTATATCGATATTGACGATAAATCATATACGCAGAATGATCACCATTACAGGAGTATATGAAAACCTCCATGCTCTGTCGAATGCCTACCCGCTCACGGTGAAATAGTTGCGCCACCTGGCGTAAGTTTCGCGCAACTAATACGACAGATCAATATATCCTACTGCACAAACTGTCAATCAATTAAACATTTATCATGTGAATAGTTTCGACCCGTTGTTAAGGACCTTACATTGCCTCGCACTAGCCAACTTCATACCCCCACCGTGCAAGCCGCCGGCCAATCTTCAGCGCGGCAACGCACTGACGACCTGTGCTTCAGCAATTCATTCGCCGAATTGCCGCCGGCTTTCTACACACGCCTGCAACCCACGCCGCTACCAGCGCCTTACCTGATTGCCGGCAGTCCGGCCGCGGCGCGGCTGATCGGGCTCGATCCCGCCGAATTCGCCGACGCACATTTCATCGCGAGTTTCAGCGGCAATCGCCCCTTGCCCGGCGCAATCCCGCTGGCCGGCGTGTATTCCGGCCATCAGTTCGGCGTCTGGGCTGGACAACTGGGTGACGGCCGTGCGATTTTGCTGGGCGACGTGCCGGGTGCCGACGGCCCGCTCGAGCTACAACTGAAAGGCGCCGGTCAAACGCCCTACTCGCGCCACGCCGATGGCCGCGCCGTGCTGCGCTCGTCGATCCGGGAATTTCTATGCTCGGAAGCGATGGCGGGGCTCGGCATTCCGACCTCGCGCGCGCTGTGCGTAACGGGTTCCGACCTGCGCGTGATGCGCGAGGCGCCCGAGACCACGGCCGTGGTCACGCGCATGGCGCCGAGCTTTGTACGCTTCGGCTCATTCGAGCATTGGTATTACAACGACAAGCAAGCAGAGCTAAAGCACCTTGCCGACTACGTAATCCGGCGTTTTTATCCCGACCTGCTGACCGTGGAAAACCCCTATCAGGCGCTGCTCGCCGAAGTGACGACCCGCACCGCGCATTTGATGGCGCAATGGCAGGCGGTCGGATTCATGCATGGCGTGATGAATACCGACAATATGTCGATCCTCGGCCTGACCATCGACTATGGACCGTTCGGCTTCATGGAGGCGTTCGACGCCCGTCACATTTGCAACCACAGCGACCCGCAGGGCCGCTATGCATACAGCATGCAACCGCAGATCGGCGAATGGAATTGTTACGCGCTGGGTCAGGCATTGTTGCCGCTGATAGGCACGGCCGACGCCACGCACGCGGCGCTGGCACTGTATCAGCCGGCCTACGCCGACAAGATGGATCAGTTGCTGCGCGCCAAACTCGGCCTGAAATCCAGTGCGCCGGAAGATGAACCGCTCTACCAGTCGATGTTTGCGCTGATGCAGGCCAACCACGTCGATTTCACACTGTTTTTCCGTCGACTTGGCGATTTGCAGGTCAACAATCCGGCCGCCGATGAGCCGCTGCGCGATTTGTTCATCGATCGCGCCGCGTTTGACGCATGGGCCGTGCAATATCGGCAACGCTTGAAGCATGAAGGCAGCGACGACGCCACCCGCCGGCTTGCCATGCATGCGGTCAATCCGAAATACGTATTGCGCAACTACCTGGCCCAAGTTGCGATCGACAAGGCGGAACATAAGGATTTTTCCGAAGTCGAAAAACTCTTGAAAATTCTCGAAAATCCGTTTGACGACCAACCCGACAATGAAGCCTACGCGGCATTGCCACCGGACTGGGCCAGCCAGTTGGAAGTCAGCTGTTCGTCATGATCGCCGCCGAAACCATAATGGAGAATAAATGAGCAACGACAAAATCACCAAAACGGATGCCGAGTGGCAGGCGCAACTCGACCCGATGGAGTACCGGGTGACCCGTCACGCCGACACCGAACGTGCCTTCACCGGCAAATATTGGGATCATCACGAGCACGGCATCTATACCTGTGTCTGTTGCGGCACGCCATTGTTCGAGTCCGACACCAAATTCGATTCCGGTTGCGGCTGGCCGAGTTATTTCAAGGCCATTGATCCGGACAACGTCAGCGAACGTGTCGACCGCAGTCATGGCATGATGCGTACCGAAATTACGTGTAACGTCTGCGACGCCCATCTGGGGCATGTGTTTCCGGACGGGCCGCCGCCGACCGGACTGCGATATTGCATCAATTCGGCTTCGCTGCGGTTCGAACCGATTTAAAATAGCCGACTTAGGCATTCAATAAAGACGTCCGATAATGAAATTCCTGTTTGACCTGTTTCCGGTACTACTGTTTTTTGTCATGTTCAAATGGGGCGAAGGACACGTCGACGCGGCGCAATCGCTCGCCGCACAAACCATGTCGGGGCTGGTGTCAGGTGGTATCGTGACCGCGGCACAAGCGCCAATCTTGCTGGCGACCGCGGTCGCGATTGTCGCCTCCTTCGCACAAATCGGCTATCTGTTGCTGCGCAAGAGAAAAGTCGACGGCATGCTGTGGGTGTCGCTAGGCATCATCGGGCTGTTGGGCACTGCGACCATTTATTTTCATAACGACACGTTCATCAAATGGAAGCCGACAGTGCTGTACTGGGTCTTCGCTGTGTCGTTGTGTGTCAGCCAGGTTCTGTTCAAGAAAAACCTGATCCGCTCCGCAATGGAAGAGCAGATCCATTTGCCGGATCCGGTCTGGCAGCGACTGGGTTTGGCCTGGACGATTTTCTTTTTCTCGATGGGATTCATAAACCTGTTCGTGGCATTCGTGTTATTCAAGTCAAATACGGCGGCCTGGGTTAATTTCAAGCTATTCGGTGGCGTTGGGCTGTTTTTTGCCTTCGTTGTGGGGCAAAGCGTCTACCTGTCAAAATACGTCGAGGATTCAGCATGACCGACCGGATGGAGCGGATCCGCGCCCGCCTGCTTGCAACTTTTTCACCATTGGAATGTCAATTGGAGGATGAATCAGCTTTGCACGTCGGCCATGCCGGCGCGGCAACGGGCGGAGGGCACTATCGGGTGCGGCTGGTTTCCGCTTCTTTTGAAGGGCAAAGCCGTATCGTTCGACATAGGCTGGTGTATGATGCTGTCCACGATATGATGCACACGGAAATTCATGCGCTTGCCATCATCGCACTGGCACCGTCTGAAGTCTGAAATCAGACGGTACCGGCTGAAGTTTGTTGCAATTATTTCAACTCCCACTTTTTAGGAATTAATAATGACTTTAAAACCTGCACGCTTGCTGGTGGTACTTCTTGCAGCCGCAGCTTTGCCAGCGATGGCGCAGAACCTTGCTGTTGTGAATGGCAAGTCCGTACCGTCCTCCCGCGCTGACTTGATGGTCAAACAAATGACCTCGCAAGGTCAACAGGACACGCCGCAATTGCGCGCGATGGTCAAGGAAGAGTTGATTAACCGTGAAATCCTGATTCAGGAAGCTGACAAACTGGGTCTGGGCAATACCGCCGACGTGAAGAGCCAGATGGAAATCGCGCGCCAGTCGATCGTGATCCGTGCACTGGTCGCCGATTTCGTGAAAAAGAACCCGGTGAGCGACGCCGACATCAAGGCTGAATACGACCGATTCAGGGCACAGGCCGGCGACAAGGAATACCATGCCCGCCACATCCTGGTCGAGAAAGAAGACGACGCCAAGGCAATCATCGCCAAACTGAAAGGCGGCGCCAAGTTTGAAGATCTGGCCAAGCAGTCGAAAGACACCGGCTCCGCAGCCAATGGCGGCGATCTGGACTGGGCGACACCAGCGACTTTCGTGAAGCCATTCTCCGACGCGCTGGTCGCACTGAAAAAAGGTCAATTGACCGATACACCAGTGAAAACGCAATTCGGCTTCCACGTCATCAAACTGGAAGACGTACGCGCTGCAAAGATCCCGACGCTGGAAGAAGTAAAACCGCAAATCTCAGAATCGCTGCAGCAGAAAAAACTGCAGGCTTTCCAGGAAGAGCTGCGCAAGAAAGCGAAGATCCAGTAATCCAGCAATTGCATGACGAAATGGGCGATCCGATACAGATCGCCATTTCAGTAAAAAGGCCGCTTGTTTAGCGGCCTTTTTTTCGTTCACCGGTCCTTGCGCATCCTGGTCAGATTGCCGGTGCGCTCCGGCGGATCAATTCAGGCGCAACGCGCCGGATTGCCGGTCCGGTTCGACCATCAACCCACCCACGTGCGCGCATTGCGAAACATCCGCATCCATGGCGAATCCTCACCCCACGACTCTGGATGCCAGGACTGTTGCACGGTGCGGAACACGCGTTCCGCATGTGGCATCAATACGGTGAAACGGCCATCGGCAGTCGTCACCGATGCAATCCCCTGCGGCGATCCATTCGGATTGTACGGATAGGATTCAGTCACCTGGCCCTTGTTATCGACAAAGCGCATCGCGACGATCGCCTGACCGATATCGCCGGTTTGCGAGAAGTCGGCAAAACCTTCACCATGCGCGATCGCGATCGGCATTTGCGAACCGGCCATGCCCTGGAAGAAGATTGATGGCGATTCCGGCATGTCGACCATCGCAAAGCGCGCCTCCAGCCGTTCCGATTTGTTGCGGGTAAATTTCGGCCACGCCTGCGCGCCGGGGATGATGGCCTTCAGATTGCTCATCATCTGGCAGCCGTTACAGATGCCCAATGCAAAAGTGTCGCCGCGATTGAAGAAGCGCGCGAACTGCTCGGCCAGCTCGGCGTTATACAGAATCGTCTTGGCCCAACCTTCACCTGCTCCCAGAACGTCACCGTAAGAGAAACCTCCGACTGCGATCACGCCGGTAAAGTCATCCAATTTGGCACGGCCGGCAATCAGGTCGCTCATGTGCACATCGACGGCCGTGAAGCCCGATTTGTGCATCACATAGGCGGTTTCGACATGGGAATTGACGCCCTGCTCGCGCAGGATCGCAACCCGCGGCTTGATGCCGGTCGCAATGAACGGTGCGGCGATATCCTGCTGCGGATCGAAGCTCAGCACCGGCGTAATGCCAGGATCGGCCAGATCCAGTACCCGGTCGTATTCGGCGTCGGCACAGGCTGGATTGTCACGCAGACGCGCGATGCGCCAGCTGGTTTCACTCCACAGGCGCTGCAGTTCTGCGCGCGGCTGGTGGTAGATCTGCTTCGCGTCGCGCGTGATTTCAATCACATCACGATCATTCGGCTTGCCGATGATGTGGCTGATGGCACCCAGATTATGGGCGCGCAGCACATCCATCACGTCGGACTTCTGCTCCGCACGGACCTGGATCACGGCACCCAGTTCTTCATTAAACAGGGCGCGCAGCGTCATGTCGTTGCGACGCTCCGCAATCTGCGCAGTCCAGTTTTTGGAGTCGCCCCAGTCCGCCGCGTGCTCGCTTTCCATAGTCAGGATATCGACATTGATCGACAAACCGCTATGGCCGGCAAACGCCATTTCCGTCAGTGTGGTGAACAGGCCACCATCGGAGCGGTCATGATAGGCGAGCAGCTTGCCTTCGTTGTTCAGTTGCTGAATCGCTGCAAAAAACGCTTTCAAATCATCGGCGCTATCGACATCCGGCACCTCATTGCCCAGCTGCTGCATCACTTGCGCCATCGCGGACGCACCCATGCGGTTCTTACCGCGGCCAAGATCGATCAGTATCAACGCGGTATCGCCGGCATCTGTGCGAATTTGCGGTGTCAGCGACAGGCGCACGTCATGCACCGGTGCAAACGCCGAGACGATCAGCGATACCGGCGACGTGACGGCCTTGGCGCTGCCGTCGTCGCTCCAGGTGGTGCGCATCGACAGCGAATCCTTGCCGACCGGAATGCTGATACCCAGCGCCGGGCAAAGTTCCATGCCGACCGCCTTGACGGTGTCGAACAGCGCGGCGTCCTGCCCCGGTTGACCGCAAGCAGCCATCCAGTTGGCAGACAGCTTGATATCCGAGATATCGGCAATCGGCGCTGCCGCGATATTGGTGATCGCCTCGCCTACCGCCATCCGGCCCGAGGCAGCCGCGTTAATGACGGCCAGCGGCGTGCGTTCGCCCATCGCCATCGCTTCGCCGAGGTAGCCTTCAAAACTCATAGTGGTGACCGCACAATCGGCCACCGGCACCTGCCATGGGCCGACCATCTGGTCGCGCACCGACATGCCGCCCACGGTGCGGTCGCCGATCGTGATCAGGAAGGATTTGTCGGCCACGGTCGGCAGGCGCAACACGCGCTGCGAAACGTCGAGCAGATCCATGCCGGTCAAATCTATCGCCGGGAAATCATTCTCGACATGCTGTACGTCGCGATGCATCTTGGGTGGTTTGCCGAGCAGGACATCCATCGGCATGTCGACCGGTTCGTTGCCGTGTTGCCGGTCGATCACTTTCAGTTGCCGTTCCTCGGTGGCAGTGCCGACGGTGGCGAACAGGCAACGCTCGCGTTCGCACAGATATTGGAACAACGGCAGGCTGTCCGGCGCGATTGCCAGCACGTAACGCTCCTGCGACTCATTGCTCCAGATTTCCTTTGGCGCCATTCCGCTCTCTTCCAGCGGGATCTGACGCAAGTCGAACATCGCGCCGCGCTTGGCGTCGTTGGTAATTTCCGGGAACGCATTCGATAGGCCACCGGCGCCGACGTCGTGAATCGACAGGATCGGATTGGCGTCGCCCATCGCCCAGCAGGCATTGATCACTTCCTGTGCGCGCCGCTCCATTTCCGGGTTGCCGCGCTGTACGGAATCGAAATCGAGGTCGGCAGTATTGGTGCCGGTCGCCATCGACGACGCGGCGCTGCCGCCCATGCCGATGCGCATGCCGGGACCGCCCAACTGGATCAACAGGCTACCGACCGGCAACGCGTTCTTGTGGGTATGCTTGTCGGAGATATTGCCGATGCCGCCGGCGATCATGATCGGCTTGTGATAGCCAAATACCGTGCCGCCGACATTCTGCTCGTAAGTGCGGAAGTAACCGCCAAGGTTCGGCCGGCCGAATTCATTGTTGAACGCTGCGCCGCCAATCGGCCCCTCGATCATGATCTGCAGGGGCGAAGCGATGCGGTCGGGTTTGCCGTAAATCTCGGCCTGCTCGAAAGCCTGACGCCCTGCCGGCAATCGGGCCACGTCACGCGCGTTTTCCCATGGCTGCACGGCGTGCGTGAGCATCAGGTTGGAGACAGTAAAACCGGTCAGGCCGGCCTTCGGCTTGGCGCCACGTCCAGTCGCACCCTCGTCGCGAATTTCGCCGCCGGCGCCGGTCGAGGCGCCGGGAAACGGCGCGATCGCGGTCGGGTGATTGTGCGTTTCCACCTTCATCAGCGTATGCGTCAGTTCGTCGGACGCCTCATAGACGTTGCCCTGCATCGCGCCGCGCGGGTAGAAGCGCGACACCGTTGCACCCTGCATGATCGACGAGTTATCGCTGTACGCAACGATGGTGCCTTTGGGCTGCAGTTGATGGGTATTCTTGATCATCGCAAACAGCGATTTATCCTGCTTCTGGCCGTCGATCGTCCAGTCGGCATTGAAAATCTTGTGGCGGCAGTGTTCGCTGTTGGCCTGCGCGAACATCATCAGTTCGACATCGGTCGGGTTGCGTTCGGCTCGTGTGAAGGCATTGACCAGGTAATCGATCTCATCGTCCGACAGCGCCAGTCCGAGGTCGGTGTTGGCGCGCTCCAGCGCGGCTCGGCCGCCGGTCAGGATCTCAATCGATTCGAGCGCTTTGGCCTCGAGTTCACGGAACAACCCGGCCGCCTCGTTCGCATCACGCAACACCATCTCGGTCATCCGGTCGTGCAGCAAGGCGGCCACCGTCTGTGCCGAAGCCTCGGATAGTTTCTTGGCCCCGCCGAGCAAGCCGGATTTAAGCTGGACACGGTAGACAATGCCGCGCTCGATGCGCTTGATATGGGTCAGCCCGCAGTTGTGCGCGATATCGGTCGCTTTCGAGGCCCAGGGTGAAATGGTGCCGAAACGCGGAATGACGACGAATTCATCGCCCTCCGCATTGCCGTCAAACGGATCACCATAAGTCAGTAATGCATCGAGGCGACTGGCATCGTCCCTGGATATTTCGCCAGCCGCATCGATCAGATGCAGAAAACTTCCGGTCACGCCAATAATGGCGGGCTCGGCAGCTTTCAGTTGCGCTAACAGGCGTTGGGTACGGAAGGCAGACAGGGCATTCGAGCCCGACAGGATCAGCATGGCTAGTGGGGAAGTTGATGCAGAGGCATACCTGTCTGCATTAAAAACGACTCATGCTCCGACTGCGCGCACCGTTTACACGCATTGTTTCCACGAATCGTCTCTAACGTATGTCGGTAGTTCGGCAAAATTAATAGACCCGATATTATACCGCGTCGCAACATCGACAACGCGGGTGAAGCTCGGGAAATTCGGCTAAAAAATCATGCATTGACGCTGGGCTGAAGGCCAGACATGTGCCGATTTGGCAATCGTCAGCGCTTGTCAATATTGCATGATGACTGCGGTGGAATGATGCCCCACTCGATCGTCACCAGCGGCCCGTCCGCTTTGGTGGTCCAGGGCAATTGCGTGGTACCGCTCCAAGTCGCCTTGGACAGCAGCTCGATCACCCGGGGCGGCAATTCGTCGCTACTGTCGGTACTCATGTCCAGCGCGATCAGCATGCCACAGGCTTCCACGTCGGCTTGATTGGCCCATGGCGCCAGCTTAAAGTCTCCGTCTATAACCACCTTGACATCGTTGCCGGCGTGGGTCGCGATGTTGCCACCGAGCCAGGTTTCCGCGGCGACGAAGCGCAGCGGAGCGGCTACGTGTGCATGCCACTGCTGCTGCATGGCCGATGCAATGGCCGCGCCCGGATAGGTCGCGCGGGTGGCCCGACCGGTCATTTCCGACAAAGGTCCGCGCGCCACACCATAACCAACCGCGGTCAGAATTTGCAGCACCACCACCACGATCAGCACTTTGCGCAGCAACGCTTTATCGTCTTCAGCCCGCAGCCACCAAAAAGCAAAAAAACCGAACGGCAGGAAGAAAGTGGTGGCCCAACCGGAAACCAGCGGAGCCTTCAGCGCAATAATCCCGGTCAAGGTCAGCACAAATGGGCATAGCGCCATGAAGACGATGAAAAAACGGTCATCGGGCCGCAAACTGCTGGCTATCGATGACACCGGTGCGACCGGCGTTGCACTGACGTTCTTCTTGCGTAGTGCCGTCCACAGCAGAATCACCACCAGCGCCACCGCCATCGGTGCCAGACGTCCCAGGCTGGTAGTAAAAAAATCAACAATCACGCCGAAATGTTCGGCACGTGTCATCGGCTCGCTCAGCGAATGTGCCGCGTACCCGATCGGACCACCATGCTCACCGGTATGTTGTCCGGTCAGCCATAGCAGATGCGGCGCCATGATCGCGAGAAAAACGCCGGTGGCGACACCGATGCCGCGCCATATTCTTGTTTGCCGGAGGTGGCCCGTGACCAGCATATAAAAAAAGAAGGTGGCAAACTGCACCAGGGCGCTATATTTGGTCAGCATCGACAAACCGCTGAACAAGCCAAGCGCAGCCCACGCACGCGTGCTGTCGTACCGCAAGGCGCGATAGAACATCCAGATCGCGGCAGCCACCGGCCACAATTGCACCGTGTTATGGTTGTAAATGACACCGCGGGTAGTGAAATAGGCGACCATCGACAGCAGCAAGGTCGCGACCAGTGCGCGCGCTTGCGTCGTCATCTCGCAACCCAGGCGCCACACGTACCATAGGGACAATACAACGAACACCTGAGCGGCGAAAAAAGTTAGCCAGACAGACTTGCCAAACAACGCGACCAATCCATATAGCAGCCAGGACGGCAATGGCGGATGCTTGTAATAGCCCCATTCCAACGCACTGCCCCACACCAACTCTTCGTTATTATCGAGATCCGGTGCGTGATGCGTCAGTCCGGTCGCCAAGGTCCAGATCAGCAATTGGCCCAGCAACAGCAGCAGCACCAATGGCACCAGCGAGGACGCGTCCGGTGAAAACTTGCGTCGCCAGGATTGCCAAATTTTGTTCTGTTCGGAGGTCGGCCGAATTGCCTGTGTGGACATAGACGAGAATGGGTAAGGGATTGCAAAGATCAGCCCAGCTTCGTTGTCGGCCGGCTTACGGGGAGCAGTATTATAATCTCTTCGGCCTTCAACGATACATTCCGTTACAATTCGCCACGTCCAATTTTGCGGTCGTATACTGCCCAGTTCTGCCCAGTTCAAGAAAGGTTTTACCTATGGTCGTGCCGACCGCCATCCCCAAGAGCCGCCCTGTCCGACCGTGCATCTCCTGCGTGATACCTGCGTACAACGAATCGGCTCACCTGTCGGCTTTTTTGCGGGACCTGCAATTGACGTTGCGAACGTTTGCCGCGTCATATGAAATCATTGTGGTCAACGACGGCAGCACCGATCAGACCGAGCAGGCGATGGCGCCGCATTTGTCTGAAGAAGGGATACGCTATATCGCCCTGTCCCGCAATTTCGGCAAGGAGGCCGCATTATCGGCCGGCATCGATTACGCGCGCGGTGATGCCGTGATCCTGATGGACGCCGACTATCAACACCCGCTGGAATTGCTGCCGGAGATGGCGCGACTGTGGCTGGATGGTTACGACATGATCTACGGCGTGATCGCCGACCGCAGTGACGAATCGAAGTTGAAGCGCTGGGGCACCGGCGCCTTCTATCATCTGATGGAAACCGGCGCGCCGATCAATATCCCGCGTAACGCCGGGGACTTCCGGCTGATGGACCGCAGCGTGGTCGATGCGCTGCGCAAACTCCCGGAGCGCAATCGCTTCATGAAAGGTCTGTACGCCTGGGTCGGATTCAAGAGCATCGCGCTACCGTTCGTGCCGCATGAACGCAAATCGGGCGTATCCCATTTCAACATGCGCGGCCTCAGCCGATTGGCACTGGCCGGGGTAACCGCATTCACCACCTTGCCGCTCCGGATATGGAGTGCGTTCGGCGCCTTCATTTCGATTATTGCGCTCCTTTACGCATTCTGGATCATCGGCGAATCGCTGTTCATCGGCAACGACGTACCCGGCTGGTCAACGCTGGCCGCGGGCCTGATGCTGTTTTCCGGTATCCAGCTGATTTCGATCGGTATTTTGGGCGAATACATGGGCCGCATTTACGAAGAGGTCAAGCGGCGGCCCTTGTATTTAATCGAACACGATATCGATAACGGCACGATCACACCGGCCACAACCATGGACGATGCCGAAGCATGCGACTAGCCCAATTGTTGCGGCTGGTCCGCTTTGGCATCGTCGGTCTGGCGTCGGCGGCGGTGCATTATCTGGTCGTGGTCGGCTTGGTTGAGTTGACCTACATGCACCCGCTGGTCGCCAACATCATCGGATTTGCGACCAGCGTCTGGGTCAGCTATTTCGGCCATCGACACTGGACTTTCGGCGAGCACACGACCACCTCGACCAGCACCTCGATGATGCGTTTTCTGGCGACCGCCGTACTCGGTTTTTGCGTGAACGAATTGCTGTTTTATCTGCTGTTGCATTTCCTGACCCTGCCCTATTATGTGTCGTTAATCATCGACGACGCGATCGTTGCGGTAATGACCTATACCCTGAGTCATCTGTGGGCTTTCCGCGCGCGACCAGCGTCTCATCCGCGTGTACCGAGATGACCGCAACACCCGCATTGACACCTATCGCGCTATGCGCCGACGATTACGGCCAAAACCAGGCCATCGATGCCGCAGTCGATTCGCTGCTCGATGGGGGACGGCTAAGCGCAGTCAGCTGCTTTAGCACCGCGCCGCGCTGGCTCGGGCTGTCGGCGCCCTTGCTGCGCGAGCGGTCCGGCATTGCGGATGTTGGTCTGCATCTGAATCTGACCGAAGATTTTGGCGTCGCGCCCGGCGCCGCTAGCAGCCTGCCAATGCAAATTGCGCGAAGCTATTTGCGGCTCCTGAATCGGGTTCAACTACGCACGATCCTGCACCGGCAATGCGATGCTTTTGAAGCGGGACTGGGCCGGGTGCCGGATTTTATCGACGGTCATCAGCACGTGCACCAATTACCAGTAGTGCGTGAACTGCTGCTGGAACTGGTGCAGACCCGTTATGCCGGCCAGCGCATGTGGATCCGCAATACGCTGCCGGCCACCCCGCGATGGCGCGGCAAGGCACAGATTCTGAAACGGCTAGGCGGTGCGCATCTGGCCCGGCGCCTGGAGCAATCCGGGCTGGCGACCAACCGCGGTTTCGGCGGTGTGTATGGTTTCGACACGGATGATTATGCAAGCCGCTTTGAACAGTGGCTGACGGCTGCGCAGCCGGGCATGTTGTTGATGTGCCATCCGGCAATCGCGCTGCAGGACAATGATGCTATCGCGGCACAGCGCGTCGTCGAATATCATTTTTTCAATTCAGCGCAATTTCCGGCTATGCTGGAGGGTCACGCCATACGTTTGCAGCGCCTTTCCGCCATCATCGACGCCGGAATCGACTGAAACCAGCTACCTCTGACAAACATGCAGAATCAACAACAAGTAGCCGTCATCGGCGGCGGCGTCATGGGTGTATGCAGCGCCTATTTTCTGGCGCAGGCGGGACATGAAGTCGTCGTCATCGAGCGCCGCGGCAATGTCGCCGAAGAAAGCAGTCACGGCAATGCGGGCCTGAGCGGTCCGGCCAGCGTCGCGCCATGGGCGGCGCCCGGGATGCCAAGACAATTATGGTCGATGCTGCTCAAGTCGACCGCGCCGGCGATACTCCGGCCAAGCCTGGATCCAGTCCTGTGGCGCTGGCTAAAACGATGGAGGTCCGAATGCGAGCTGGAGCGCTTTCGCGTCAATCATGCGCGCATGCAGCGCATCTCCGCCTACAGCAGTGCCCTGCTGTGCCAGCTGGAGCATCAGCACCAACTCGATTTCGAGCAGACCCAAGGCTACTTACAGTTATTTCGCGATGAGAAAACGCTGAAACTGGCCGCGCCGGCACTGGCATTACTGGCCGACCAGGGTGCCACATACCGAATGCTGGATGCCGACGCGGCCTGTCAGATCGAACCGGGGCTGGTGCGCAGCACGCAGATCGGCAGACTGGCTGGCGCATTACAGTTGCCGCAAGATGGTTCGGGCAACTGCGCGCTATTTACCAAGCAGCTCAAATTGATCACACAGGCAATGGGCGTGCAGTTTCGCTTTGGCAGCACCGTCGCCGCAATAGAAACGGCTCGCAGCGGTGTCATATTGCGTCTGCGGGAAGACGGGATCGAGAAAAATTTCAACGCTGATGCCGTGGTGCTGGCCGCGGGTGTCGACAGCGCCTTGCTATTGCAGACCCTCGGCATTCGGATTCCGCTTTATCCGGTCAAAACTTACTGTGCCACGGTACCGATCAAGAATCTCGATGCTGCGCCGATAGCCGTGGTCATGGATGAATCGTACAAGGTCGCATTGACGCGCATGGGCAACCGCGTCCGTCTGGCCGGCACGATTGAGCTAGGATCGAAGGCTTCCGTCTTGCACGCGAACGCCCAGCGAACCTTGCGCATGGTCGGTACCGACTGGTTTCCGGATGCCGCCAATTACAACCATGCCAGCTTCTGGAGCGGCGCACTGCCAATGCTGCCGGACGGTGCGCCGCTGCTTGGTGCGACGCCGATCGATAATCTGTATATCAATCTCGGCCACGGCAGTACCGGTTGGGCGATGGCGGTCGGTTCCGGCAAGGTGTTGGCCGATATGGTGTCCGGCCAATCGCCTGAAATCGATATGGAAGGCTTGGGCTTGTCGCGTTATGCCGCCGCATTCGGCGCATAGGTCATGCAATCCGCGGGGCTTTGATTTTGCTGCGATAAAGGACGTGAGCCACCCCTGGTATTCATGCGGCTCTTCGCGCAGGCACTTCTACAAATGACATACAAGCTCCAATCCCCGGCTTGATCGACTTCAATTCGCCAAGCCGCTATTGATCGACCAAGCCAGCTCTACCAGCGCTCGCAGACCAATCAGCAATCCCATTGATTTATCGGCGAATGATGCGCCATCTAATGGGCTCCAAAGCGGGTTGTGAAGCGTGCGATGAAATCTTCGACGTCGGCTTCCGGCAGGTGGTTGATGCCGGCCGCCAGCCGCCGGCCGCCGCCGGTGTCGAAGCTGCGGCAAAACTCGTCGGCGCCGACCGGGTGGCCGGCCGGCACCCGCACGCTGACCGTGTAGCCGTCGCGCGCCTTCGGCGACAGGATCGCGAGCGCATCCTGCGGCCGGGCCTGCATCAGTTCGTTGGCCAGCACGCCGATCGCGCGACGGGCCCATGGTGCATTGGGCATGACCATGACTGGTGCACCCGGTACATCGTGTTCCGGCGTGAGCCGGCGCGCTGCCAGCATGTCTTCCGCGTAGCCGGCGGCGAGCAAGCGATAGACCGGCGAGTGCCGGATGAATTCCAGCGGGTCGGCAAACGGCAGCATCGCGGCAGCCAGTGCGACTGGATCGAAGTGCAGATCGGCCAGCGTTTCGCCGTACGCGTTGTAATTCAGATAAAGGCCGAGTTCGTGCAGCGTTGCGGTGGCCTGCGCGCTGATGCCGTGCTGCTGCGCCAGCGCGTGGCCGACCTGTTGCAGGCTGTCGCCGAATGCCGCGACGATGGCCCAAGCCCGGTGACACCCGCCGAGATGGCGGTCGACCAGCAGGCTGGTGCAGACCTCGGGCGCACCGTCGATATGCGATGCGAAGCCCGGGTGTTGCGGCAGTTCGCCGGCGTAATGGTGGTCGAAATAGCGCACCGTCGCGCCGCTGGCGAGCAGGCGCAACAGGTCGTCGCGGTTTTGGTCGAGCGAGATGTCGAGCACGGTGATCTGGTCGCCGGCCGCAGCATCGATGCGGCGCAGCAGCTGGATGTCGCGTTTGACGCCGGTGACCAGCGTCGCATCGTGCGGCGCGTTCAGGCGCAACTGCTGCAATGCGCACAAGCCGTCCGCATCGCCGTTGAAAGCGTAATAGCGATTCATATGGATCATTGCCTAAAAGGGAAAGCCGGTGGCGTTTGCCGCCGGCGAAACGGTGCTTAGGTAGCCATGAATTCGCCGCCGTTGGCGTCCAGCGCCGCGCCAGTGATCGCATTCGCATAATCGGACACCAGGAACAGCGCGGCCTTCGCGCAGTCGTCGTCGGTCGGCAACCGTCCGAGCGCAATATTGGCGGCGATCGGCGCAACCAGTTGCTCCTCCGGCAGGTTATGCTCGGCCGCCATCTGCTGGATGTAGCCCTGGACCGGCGCGCCCCACATCCAGCCCATGTAGACGCTATTGGCCCGAATCCCGTGCGGCCCGAGTTCCTTGGCCAGGTACTTGACCGCCACCGCCAGCGCTCCCTTCGACGCCGCATAGCCGCCTTCGCCCGGAAACGGATTGCGGGTGGCCTGGGTGTTGATCATGACGATCGCGCCGCTGCCCTGTTTTTTCATCTGCGGCACCACTTCCTGGGTCAGCGTCATGGTGCCGAACAGGTTGGTGTCAAACACCGAGCGCCAGCCCTCCAGATCGGCATCTGCGATCGCTTCCGGGAAGTTGCCGTGCATGAAGGCGCTGTTCACCAGCGCATCGATCCGGCCGAAGCGCTGGACCGCCTGGGCCGCCAGCTCCTTGCACTGTGCGCGGTCGGTGATGTCGGTCACCACCTTCAGCACTTCGCAATCGACGCCCAGTTCCCGGATACGCTGTTCGGCGTCATCCAGTTTGGCCGCGGTGCGCGCCGCGAGGACCACCGCGTGCGCGCCTTCGCGCGCCGCTTCGATCGCCAGCTTGATGCCCAGTCCGGGGCCGATACCGGATATGATCACGACCTTGTTGCGTAATAGCATTTTGAATGTCTCCTATGAGGTGGTGTTGTAGTTATACGTGTAGCAAAGCTCCTGGCTGCGACTGCGGATGCGCCAGCCGTCGGCGGTGCGCAGCAGCGTGTCGTCGTACCAGATACCGAAAAACATCACCCGCTCGCTGCCGTCGGGATGTCGCATCACCATCGGGTTGTGGCACATGGTGCGGGCGCTGGCGCACTCCCCCTCCAGCCGGATGCGGATGTTGGCCATCATGTGCTGGCTGCGTGGGAATTGCGGCAGCGCTTGGCCGAGGAAGGCTTGTGCCTCGGCCAGCGTGCAGCGCGGGCCGCCGGTCGCACGATAGTCGATCACCGCATCGGCGGTGAAGATGCGCTCCAGCGCGGCAAAGTCGCGCGTGTCGATCGCATTGCCGTAGTCGATCAGCAGATCGGAAATGTCGGCGCGGTCGAGCAGGTATTGCAGGTCGCGTGGCATCGTGTTGCCTCAGCTGGTTGCAGTGGCAGCGGATAGGATATGGCGCTCGCGGTACGGCGCGAAATCCTGCTTGAGCTGATCCTCGCTGAGGCCGAACTGCGCCAGCGTGTAGTCGTGCGCGGCGCGCTGGTCGCGTCGGTTCTGCGCCAGCCATGCCCGCATCGCATCGCGCACCTGGTCCGGGAAGCTGATACCGGCGAAGCGATACACCGACTCGATCACGCCGAGTGGATCGGTCACGGTGTCCGCAAACCGGATGTCGAGGAAACGGTCTGCCGGCAGCGTGTCGCGCACCGCCATCGTATGGTGCACAGCGCGCCGCATGCGTGTGCTCCACTGCTGGCCGACCGTTTTCGCATCCGGCGCGTCGGCGTACATTTTCCACAGCGTATGCGCCATGCTGGCCATCGATGGAATCGTGTGCGCCGGGTCGCGGTGGGTCAGCACTACTTTCGCTGCCGGGAAAACCTTGAACAACAGTTCCAGCGTATGCAAATGCTGCGGCGTCTTCAGTATCCAGCGCTGCGCAGCGGGCTCGCCGCGCTGCTGCTTTTGCCATTGCAGGAACTGCAGCATTTTTTTCAGATATTCGTAAACCGGTGTCTGGTCCTGCTGGTCGAGCCAGGCGGTATAACTCGGCACGTTAACGAACGAATCCATCGCAGACATGAACGAGTGTTCCATCAGCATGAACTCCTCGTCCGCCAGCATCGCATCCAGCGGATGAATCGCCAGAATTTGCGGTATGTACTTGATCATCATGTCCACTTCGCCGCGGGCCAGCGCGATGCGCGACGCTGGGTCTGCCACCGGCTGACCAGGTAGCGGCGCCGGATAGCGGGTCTCCCACCATGCTGCGGAATAGAAACGCGGATCGACCGCCAGCGCGCGCTGCAGCAAGGTGGTGCCGGTACGCGGCAAGCCGACGATCACCACCGGATCGTCAATGCGCTGCGCCAGGATTTCCGGATAGCGCTTGCAGTAGTCCTCGATAATCAAGCGATTGACCAGTTGCATCACGATTTTCTCATGCAACAACGCGCTGCCCTGCGCGGAGAGATTCGCCTCTTCAGCCAGCGATTTGAACAGCACGTCCAGCGCAGTGCGATAGTTGCCGTTGCCGAAATCGGTAAGTCCGCCCGCGCGTTCGATAGCCAGCGCCAACACGCGCGCTACATTCAGTTCAGGGGTTGCGGTAGTCATGCGGTCTCCACGAGAGAATTGAGTTTGACGACGCGGGTCGTCGGATGGACGGGCTGCGACGCGCCGACCCAGCGCAAGCACATGGTGCCGTTCTGGTGTCCGGCAGTTTCCAGCCAGTTGGATCGACCCGGGTCCCGATGAGAAACGATCAGCGTGATGCCGCCGTCGTCGTTGTACCGGGCCGAATGCTTGTTGATGCAGATGTTGTGGTAGCGGTAATCGAGCGATTCCATCCAGTAATTGTCGACTTGGAAATTCCAGAAATCGCAATCGGGCACCGACGCCACGTCGACGACCAGCGCTTCGTCAGCGGCCAGTTCCCAGTACGAGTGGTAGTAGAAAATATTGGGATCGCCGCCAGCCGCCTGGCATACCGCCTGGTCGGCAGGCGGCAGTTGATTCGGGTGCGCGCGGTAGCCGGCTGCCCAATCGGCGAAGATGCGCGCGGTATTTTCAACGAAGCTGGCGGCGCGCAACAGTCCCTGGTGCAGCGCCACCGGTGCAAGCGGCACCGGTTCGCCGTCGGAGCCGATACGCTCGATTTTCAGCTGTGCGGTCTTTTCCGCCTTGCGATCGAGGAAAGTTTGCCTGACGATCAGCGCGTTGGTCGTCGGCTCCATGCGCACCCAGTTTCGGTCGTGCGCTTGCTGGCTGAGAATGATTTCGAAGCTGCCATCCGGATCAACCTCGAGATGATTGGCGTCGATGAAGCCGGTCTGCGTCATTTTGCCGTCGGTCTCGTAGCCGCCTTTCTGGCTGCCAAAACTCAGATAGGACACCGTGCCCCGGTTGCCGGAAACGCGGTATTCGTTGTTGCCGTTCAGGCGTGCGTACTGGTAAAAATTGTCCGGGTTATCGGCGCCGATCTTCGCGGTTTCATGCGATGGTGAAAAGAAGCCGGGAAACTCGGGGTCGGAAAATTCTACATGCATTTCTAGCGCAATCCGCAACAACCTGGTCAAGTAACGGTAGCCTTCGGCGCGCGTGAAGGCGTCTTGCGGCGCCTCTGGTCGCAGGATTTGCTGACCGCTGCGTTTGAGTGCATCGCAGAAGGTCGCCCAGGTTTCTCCTGAAAGAATTTGCGCTTCGATGGTATTTGTCGCCATGCTGATTCTCCTGTCATCCGCACATCGGCGGTTCGTATTGGCAAAATCGCTCACATTTTTGCGGTGTGCACATTCTCGTGAATGCCCCGTGATGTCCGCACGATAGCAAGGGCAAGCACGCCTGCTCTTCGTCTGATCGGACTAAGTTTTGATGATTGGAATCGTTACACTGGACGCGGCATGGCTTGATCCTGCGCTGCCCGCTCGCATGCGATGCGGGTATTGCACGCCTAGTCAGTTGATTGTTGGCACGCGTTACACCATCTAGTCCGACCGGACGAGGTTCGGGTGTCCGACGGCTGGCAAGATGGCCTCAGCGATAGCTGTATGGAACATCCCGATACCGGTTCATGAGGTGCTGATCTGCTGCCCGGCATGAAGACGTATAGGAACGGGGATGACCGCCAGCAGTTGCAAGCTAGCGTGCTTAGAAAAAACAGCTGCGCTGTTCACACAATATAAAGGAGACTTGCATGCCCGATTCAAAATTCCTGGTGACTTCGGTCAAAGTACAGATCAACGCGCCGGCATCGCTGGTGTGGGATGTGTTGGTCGATCTCGACAATTACCCGCAATGGAATCCCTACACGGTCAAGGTCGAGTCGACGCTGGAAATGGGCGAGCCGGTCAACCTGTTTTTGCCTGACCCGACCCGGCCTGGAGAGTTGATTCATGTGATCGAACATCTGGCGGCCTTCGATCAGCCGAAGCAGCTGTCATGGGAGCTGTCGCCTTCCGAGCTATCCCCCGACGCCGCGCGCCGCGACCAATATATCGAGGCGACGGGCGACGCCAGTTGCACCTATTACACCACCGATCTGTTCCTTGGACCGACCGCACCCGCCGTGATGGAACAACACGGGCTATGGGTTAAGCAGGGCTTCGACGCGGTTGCGCACAGCCTGAAAACGCGGGCTGAGCAGTTGTATGCGAATCGCGCAACCGCGCAGGTTGCTAAAAAACCCGCTTAAGGCCTCATCGGTGCACCAGCCCGTTATCGGGGAGAGGCATCCATACCATCTGAACAAGCCGCGCATGTTCAAAAATCTGGCGGCCGCTGTAGCACAGTCGCAGACGCGCTCTGGACGGTTCTGATAATCATATAGCCCATATGGATCAACCGGCCCGACGCAGGGCGGTGGGTGCCTGTCCGGTCCAGCGCCGGAAGGCGCGGCGGAAGGCGCCACCGTTGCTGAACCCCAGCTGGCCGGCGATCTCTTCTACCGCCATGTCAGTCTGCCGCAGCAGCCGCTGCGCCGCCCGCCGCAAACAGGCATCACGCAGGCTTGACAGCGAGCTGCCCTCGCTTTGCAACTGCCGGCGCAGGCTGGATTCACTGAGATCCAGCAACTCCGCCAGAACGGCGCAACCAGGCAGCGGCACGCGCTCAGCCAGTGCCGCCTCCAAATGGGCATTCACCCGTTGGGGCAGCGACGCCATACCCGCCGGCCCCGCCGTCACATCGAAGGGAAACCGCGCCAGAAACGCAGCCAAGTCCCGCGCCTGCCGCATCACCGGTCGAGCCAGCAGCCTTGCATCGAAGGAGAACCCGCAAGACTTTTGCCCCATCACCACCGGCGCTTCGAACAATCCCAGAAACGGCCCAGCGTCCTCGCGCCGGGGATGGGACAGAAATACCTCCGCCGGACGCAGGGGCTCGCCGATCAGCCAGCCGAACAGCAACAGATACGCGTAAAGGCCGGTGATATCCACCAGGCAGGCCGCAATACTATGGCGCCGACGCAGGGAGTTCATGCGAAACACCACAGTGTTCTGCCGCCGCTCCAGCGCCAGTTCCCCAGCGCGAGGATGCAGCATGGCGCAAAACTGTACCGCCAGCTTCACCGCCTCGGCCAGCGTGCTCGCACTCAGCACACAGCGGCACAGCAGATTCACCTCTTCCTGACTCATGGGCGGATGACCTTCGCCACGGGCCACCCGTTCCTCCAGGGCGCCAATGGCCTCCCGATAGAGCTCGGCGAAATCCCCCGCAGATAATGTGCCGCTGGGGCCCGCCTGGCCCAGCTCCCGCAACAGCCTGGCTGCGAGAGCATCGGGCATTCCCCGTCTTGGTGGTGATAGCGGCTGCTTGCGTCTGGCCATCAGAAATTCCTCATACTGAGCAAATGGGTAGTGAGCCATGACCGGATTGGTACTGTCAAGCCCGACTCGCTGCGCGTACAGTTTAGCCCTACCGTCAGGCCGTTCCGCTGGCGCAAACGCAAAAGAACCGGCCTCTAGCCCACTAAGTGCAAGCAAAGCCATACACATACAGGTGATCAATGATCCAGTTGCTGGACGAAATCGTGGTGGCGGCAGACTCTCTGCCCACCCTGCGCGCACTGCTCCATGAACGCTATCTACCCGGCGCCCAGACGCGCAACATGCAACTCGCCGGCGAATGGGTGTCGCCACCGGTGACGGTGGCCGGCGAACCCCACACCCTGTGGCTGACCTGGCAGCTGCCAGACATCGGGGCCTGGTGGGCCATGCGCCAGCAGGCCAGCCTCGACCCCGTCGTGGAAGCACTGTGGAAAGATGTGGATGCTCTCTGCCTCCGCCGCGCTCGTCATGTGCAGATACCCGCCAGCAATGCGCCCGCCACTGTTATGGAGCCTCCCCATGCCTGAGACCGCCCAGATCTATCTCGCAGAAGGCGCCGACCGCACTGCCTTTGAAGCCGCATTGAAGACGCTGCCCGGGCTCTATGCCGCCAACCTGCCGGGTTGCTGGGGCGCTGGCGACTATACCTGGGATTCCGCCCCCGGTACCAGCGCACCCGCCAATCTGGAAAGCCTGCCGGGTGTGGTCCGGGTGGACGCTGTGCGCTACACGCCAATTGGCGGTGGCTTACGCGATCCGGCGCTGGCTCAGGGCGTCAAGCGCACCTTGTTACTGCGCGTATGGCCCGGCACGGACACCGCGCGGGTTGAGCGCTTCGAGCAAGAATTACTGCAAATGCCGCACTACATGGCAGGCATACGAAACTGGTCCCTGGGCCGCTGCGAACCCGGCAGCGCATGGACCCACGTCTGGCAGCAGGAATTCGCCGATGTGGCCGATCTTCTCGGCGAATACTTGATGCACCCCTACCACTGGGCCTGGGTGGACCGCTGGTTCGATTCCGAACACCCAGACCGCATCGTGGACGGCGTTTTAAGCCACGCTTTCTGCCCCATGGCCGGCCCCGTATTGGCTTCCCTGTCCTGAACTGGAGAACACCATGAACACACTGCAAGGCAAGATCGCCCTAGTCACCGGCGCCAGCCGCGGCATTGGCCGCGCCATCGCCCAGCGCTTCGCCGCCGAAGGCGCCACCGTCGTTATCACCGCCCGCAGCCTGAATACGGCCACAGTGGAAGGCACTCTGAGTGAAACCGCCAGGCTGATCGAAGCCGCCGGCGGCCGCGCCATTGCGCTCGCCGCGGATCTGGAAAACCCGGCCGAGCGCGATGCGCTGGTGGAACGCGCCGTCGCCGCTGCCGGCGGCCTGGATATTCTGGTGAACAATGCCGGCTTCGCGGAGTACGCGCCAGTGGCCGAGATGCCGGGGGACATGTTCGAACGCACCGTGGATCACTACCTGCGTGCGCCGTTTGCGTTGATCCAGCGCGCCGTGCCGCACCTGCGTCAGCGCGGCGCTGGCTGGATTCTCAACATCGGCTCAGTGACTGCGGAACCGCCACAGCGCCCGTTCGATGACTTCGCCCGTTTCGGCGGCGCTACCGTTTACGCTGCGGTGAAAGCTGCCATGCACCGCTTCACCGAGGGCGTGGCCGCTGAACTGCAGATCGACAATATCGCCGTCAATCTGGTGGGGCCGTCAGGCGCCATCCGCACACCCGGCGCGGCGCGCTACATTCCGGCGGACTACCCCACCGAGCCGGTGGAATATCTGGTGGAAACGGCGCTCGCCCTGTGCCACAAACCGGCCGCCGAACTCACTGGCGAGGTCACCTACAGCATGGCCTACCCCGCCGCCCACAATCTCATCGTTTACCAACTGGACGGGCGCACCCCGCTCGCCCAGTAACCAGAAAGACTCTCATGCGTGCCATCGTGATACACCGCTTCGGCGGACCGGAAGAACTGCAACTGGCGGAAGTAGCCACCCCCGAACCCGGCGCCGGAGAAGTGCTGATCCGGGTGGTGTTGGCCGGCGTCAACCCAGCGGACTGGAAATGCCGGGAAGGCCGGCTGCAGCATTATTTCAATTACCAGTTTCCATTCATCGTCGGCTTTGATGCGGCAGGTGTCGTGGAACGCGTGGGTGAGTCTGTCACGGAGTACGCCGTCGGCGACACCGTGCTTACCTCTTCCAACCAGGGCCGTGGCGAGTGGGGCAGCTACGCCGAGTATGTGAAGTCCTCCACCGCCAACGTTGCACGGCTGCCGAAGGGTATCGATTTCGCCCAAGGCGCTACCATCCCCACCGCCGGCGCCACCGCTTGGGGCGCCGTGCATGATGTGGGCGCGGTGAAAGCCGGGCAGAAGGTGCTGATCAATGGCGGCTCCAGCAGTGTCGGCATTTTCGCCATCCAGCTCGCCAAGGCGGCAGGTTGTGAGGTGGCCGCCACCTGCGGGCCGGCCAATCTGGACTTCGTCAAGAGCCTGGGCGCGGATCACGTTATCAATTACCGCAGCGAGGCTGTACTGGAGGCAACCGCCGCCTGGGCACCCGAGGGCGTGGATCTGTTGGTGGACGCCATCGGCCTGAGCAGTCTGCCGGCAGATTCCACCCGAGTTATCCGCCCCGGTGGTGCCCTGGTCGCCATAGCAACGCTGATTCAGGATATTGGCGGCTTCGATGCCGCTTTGGCCAAGTCCCGCGATGTACGCTTGCTCTCCAACATGGCCGCAGCGGCGCGCATTCCCGAGCACCTGCGCGCGGTGGTGGATGCCGTCGCCCAAGGCCGGGTGACAACGCCGCCTTATGAAATCCTGCCCCTGGAGCAGGCCGGCGAGGCGCACCGCCGGGTGGCCGACGGCCATGTGCGCGGCAAATTATTGCTGCGAGTCGGCGCCGGCTGATTAGTCTGCCGCCGAGCTGCCGCGCAACCACGGGCGAGCACGTCTTCCAGCGTCCGGACGAATTCGACGTCGAACAAACTATCAAGCAGCAGATCGCCTCCAGCACCGGCATCTACGTCTGCCGGAACATGCACGGATTCCGCCGTCTGCCGATCCGCTTAAAACCCTTTTACTAGGAGGAGATGATGCAAATGAAGGAACATGTAACTCGCTACGAGGCAGCGCTTTAGTCGATGCGCTCTATCAGGTGCTTGATCTCGGTTCGAAAGAGAAAGGAATTGTCCTGATGACGAAGTCGATTCAACTCGCGCTGGTTGCGGTCGCGGCCCTCGGTATTACCGCGCCGCCAGCGTGGGCCAAGGTATCGGCCGAGGAAGCCGCGAATCTCGGCAAGGAACTCACTTGCGTCGGGGCGGAGAAAGCCGGCAACAAGGACGGCAGCATTCCCGCCTATAGCGGGAAGTGGCTGGGTATGCCAGCCGGGATCAATGTCAAGAGCACGGGTGGACATGATCCCGATCCGTATGCGAATGAAAAGCCGCTGTTCGAGATCACCGCGAAAAACATGGAGCAGTATGCCGAGCGGCTGAGCGAGGGCGAGAAAGCCATGCTCAAGAAGTATCCGGACAGCTTTCGCATCCCGGTGTACCCGGCCCATCGGGACTTCCGCTACCCGAACTGGGTGTGCGACGCAGCCAAACAGAACGCGCTAAGCGCCGAGGTGACGGAGGGAGGTGAAGGCGTCAGCGCGTTGACCGGCGCGATACCGTTCCCGATCCCCAAGAACGGGCTCGAGCTGCTGAGAAATACCACGCTTCCGGCCCGGGCCTAGAAGGAAATCGCGACCTATGACCAGGCTGTCGTGTATCCGAACAGCGATATCGCATGGGGGCGGGTCTCCTACCGCATCCTGTCGGTTACGAACGATCCCAACAAGAAACCGCGTGACAAGACCGAAGGCGTTTCGTCGTATGCCAATGTCAAGACGCTGCTGCCCGAGCGCAACAAGGGCGAAATCATCGTCAGCGCGGATTACTACAACTACAAGCGGCAACCGCGGCAGGCGTGGCTCTACAACCCGGGCACCCGGCGCGTGCGCCAGTTACCCGAGTTTGGCTTCGACATGCCGATTGGACCGGGAGGATTCCGCACGATCGACGATGACCGGCTCTTCAACGGATCAGGTGAGCGCTACAACTGGAAGATCGTCGGCAAGAAGGAAATGTACATCCCGTACGACGCCTATCGACTGAATGACCCGAAAGTGAAATATCGCGAGTTGCTGAAACCGGGCCACGTCAATCCTGCCTACATGCGCTACGAGCTGCATCGCGTCTGGGTGCTGGAGGGTGCGCTGAAGGAGGGCTACCGCCACCAGTACGCGAAGCGGGTCATGTACCTCGATGAAGACACCTGGCACGCGGTCATGTCCGACAACTACGACGCGCGTGGCCAGCTCTGGCGGGTCGGGATGGTCAATTATTACTACGCGTTCCAGATGGAAGCGTTCCATGCCGGGGTCGCCGCATACCATGATCTGATGTCCGGCGCCTACATGGCGGACCGCTTGCTCAACGAGCAGCCGAATGGCGTTTTGCTGAACACGGGCGACCTGAAGCCGGACGACTTCACGCCGGACGCGGCGCGCCGGGCAGGCCTGTGATCATCGCGGCTATCGGCCAGCGGCTGTGCACGGCGGCTTGAAAACCGCAACCCACCGCCCGCGATTTCGTCGCGGGCGGAATTGGATAACCGCTCGGCGCGAACGACACCGTCAGGTCCGCAACGTCCGCTTCAGGTTCTCTGGTACGCCAGAGCCGCGACGCTGTTGAGCAAGATGCGCACGAGCTCGGTCTGGCGGGTGACGCCGGTCTTGCCGAAGATCGAGCGCAAATGTGCCCGCGCCGTGTTGCGTGTGATGTTGAGCGCCTCCGCCGCTTCGTCGAGCGAGAGCCCGTTCGCGAGTTGAATCGCGAGTCCGGCTTCTGCGGGGGTCAAGCTGAACATTTGCCGCACCACCTCCTGCGGTGCCTGCGCCTGGCTCTCGGGATCGCGCACGAACACCGCCGCGGCGGCCCGGTGCTTGCCCTCGGACCACTCGCTCATCGGCACGCTGCGCACGACGACCCCGAGATTGCTCTTGCCGGACGGGCGCGTGACCGACATCGCGTCGACCACGGACAGATCCGGTTTCGTATGTCCGCTGAGCGCCGCCTTGATCAGGCGCTGCAGTTCGCGGTTGTCGCGCTGGTGTGTCGCCTCCAGCACATTGTTGGCGATTCTCAAGCCATCGCGTGTGCTCAACAGTTCGTCAGCTGCCAGATTGGTTTGCAGTACCTTGCCGTTTTCATCGAGGATGACGGTGCCTACCATCAGGCGCTCCACCGTGCCCGCGTACAGCTTGCGTTCGGACTCGCTGCGGTCCAGGTGTGTATGCAGAATCACCGCGCGCTTCAAATGCGGCAGCAGCGATCGGCAGAACGCCTTGTCTTTTTCCGAAAACGCTTTGGCGTGGCGCGGTCGGCAGCCGCGGAGTCGGCATTCCACCCCATCGGGAGTATGAATATCGGCCCCCATGATGTGAAACACGTCGAGCTGCGCGAGATACTCTTTATACAGGGGCGATTCCAGCCAACCCGCCTCGCCGAGGATTTCATGGACTGTGACGACCTGGTCGGGAGGCAGTCCGACGAATGGATCGAGAGTGTAGTAGTGCGTGGCATAGGAGACGAATCCTTCCGTGCTCACGTTTCCTGAGTTGATATACAGGCCCGGGTCTTCCGGCGTGGAGGACCGAAGAATCAGGGTGACATGGTTCGCATGCAACCGCTCGCGTATCAGGTTGAGGCTCTGTTGCCAGGGAACCGGTTCGAGCGGCCCTTCGTAGATCAGCCCGATCAAATCGCTGAATTCATCGAGAGGGAGGGAGGATGAAGCCATCTTGATCTGGTCCCCATTCGATCCCCGCGCCGCGGGTGGTCGCAGGATCTTATGAATTTTACGGCATCCTCATGATGATGCCGTAAAACGGTCAGCGCTTCAGAACCCTGCGGTAACCACCAGCAAGCAGTCGGTGCTAGCGCTAGAAGCCAGGCTGAATCCTGCCATTCGCGCGACCATGACGGCAGAATCGAGCCCACAGCTGATTGCCATACTTCGGCGCTCTTGCCGGGCGAATTCGCTTGCTGCAGGGAGCCTTACGTCGGCTCTCAGAGCTGGAGCAGAAGCCTGCCACCGACGATCAGCAGGATGATGGCGATTGCGTTGCGCAAATATTGATCGTTGACACTTGTACTCAGTCGCGAACCGAGCATGACGCCGGGGACCGATCCCGCCAGCAGCGAACCCAGCAGCGGGAAGTCGATGTTGCCAAGGATCAGGTGGCCCAGGCCGGCTACCAGCGTAAGCGGTATTGCATGAGCGATGTCGGTGCCAACCAGCTTGGCCGGTGTAAGGCGGTAGGGGTAGAGATAGACCAGCATCACTGCCCCGAGCGCCCCTGCGCCGACCGATGTGAGCGTGACCAGAAATCCGAGGAGCGCACCGGCCGCCACCGTCAGCACCGGTTGCACGCCCTTGAATCGCTGCGGCGCAGTGGTGCGCAAGCACTGGCCCAGGTGATGAAGTTTGGACTTGAACATCATCGCCACGCTGGTCAGCGCGAGCACCAGACCCAACGACTGCAGGATGACCATCTTCATGCCTTCGTCCAGCCGAATATGCTTGATCAGGAGCAGCGTGAGCACGGCAGCGGGCAGGCTCCCCATGGCCAGGCGACGGAATACGAGCCAGTCGAGCGCGCCGCGCGCCCCGTACATCCATCCGGCGACGCCTTTGGTAATCGCGGCGAAAAGCAAATCGGTGCCGACCGCGGTTTGCGGCGCAACCCCAAGCAAAAAAATCAGCACCGGGGTCATCAGCGCGCCGCCGCCTACCCCGGTCAGGCCGATCAGCAGACCGATGAGAAAACCGGCGAACGGATTAAGCAGCTCCATGCCGTCGCTCCGCTTAGCGCGTACCGCAGCAGGTTTCGAAACTGGCGATGAAATGCGCGACATCGGCTGCCGCCAGGTGGTTGACCCCGGCCGCCAGTTTTCTGCCGCTGCCGGACGCGGCGTCGATGCTCCGCAGCAGCTGGATGTCGCGCTTGACGCCGGTGACCAGCGTCGCGCTGCGGGGATCGGCGAGCAGCACATCGATATTGAAACTGATCATCTTTTCCTTCGCTGTTCTATCGCCCTGTCATCAGGTCGGCCAGTTTCACGACGCGGATCGTCGGATGCACGTGTTCGGCGGCGCCGACCCAGCGCATCGCGATGGTTCCGACCCGGTGCCTGGCGGTCTCGAGCCAGTTGTCAATTCCGGGTTGCGGTGCGCGAGCACCATTGTCACGCCGCCGTTGTCTCCAGCCGAAGGATTTGCTGACCGCTGCGTTTGAGCGCATCGCAGAACGTGGCCCATGTTTTTCCGGAAAGAAGTTGCGATTCGATATCGTTCGTCGCCATGCTGAGTCTCCTGTCATCCGCACACCGGCGGTTGGTGCTGGCCGTTCTCATTGTCGGTGGATACTTTCTCGTGCATGTCCCGTACAGACCGCACGATAGCAATGGCGCCGAGGTCTTCTCTTCGTCCGACCGGACTAAGAATTCGCGGTTATAACGCCGGGATTGGAGGTACTGTGGCAGGCGCCGGCGAGATCGGCTTGCTTGCCCGCTTGATTGCTGCTGCGCCTCAAAAATTCTTAGTCCGACCGGACGAGGTTCGGATGTCCGGCGGCTGGCAAGATGGCCTCAGCGATCGCTGTATGGAACATCCCGACACCTGTTCACGAGGTGCTGATCTGCTGGCCGACATGAAGACGTATTGGAACGGGGATGACCGCCAACTGTTGCAAGCTAGGGTGGATCAGGAAAAACAGCTGCGCTGTTCACACAATATAAAGGAGACCTGCATGCCCGATTCAAAATTCCTGGTGACTTCGGTCAAGGTACAGATCAACGCGCCGGCATCGCTGGTGTGGGATGTGTTGGTCGATCTCGACAATTACCCGCAATGGAATCCCTACACGGTCAAGGTCGCGTCGCGCACTCAATCAGCAACCGCGAACCTCAAGTAGCAGCGCGGGCCGCTCCGTCGCCGGCGGCGCCGGATAACACACGATATGGAGAAAGAATATGGCAATCGCAGTCATTACGGGTGCCGCATCGGGCATCGGCGCCGCAGTGCGCGAGCAGTTCGTCGCGGCCGGCATGGAGGTCATCGGCATCGATCTGAAGCGCGCCGACGTCCGCGCCGATTTGTCGACCGCTGCCGGGCTTCGCTCGGCGCTCGACGACGTGCTGCAACGCACCGGCGGCACGATTGACCGGCTGATATGCTGCGCCGGGCTGGGACCGCAGGCCGAACCGCCGGGCCGTACCGCAGCGGTCAACTACTTCGGCGCGGTCGCGCTGCTCGACGGACTGTTCGATGCCCTCAAGCGGGGGACCAATCCGGCTGCCGTGGTGGTTGCCTCGAGTTCGGCCGTGCTCCAGTCGTGGGCCGACAATCCGCTGCGCGACGCCTACCTCGGCGGCGACGAAGCCCGAGTGCAGGCGCTGGTCGCCACCCTGCCCGCCGAACAAGCCGGTTACGTTGCCTACGCCAGTTCGAAGTACGCGGTGTCGGTGGCGGTGCGCCAGCGCGCCGCTGCCTGGGGCAACGCGCGTGTGCGGCTCAATGTGGTGGCGCCGGGCGCCGTGCAAACGCCGCTGCTCGAAGCAGGTCTGAGCGATCCGCGCTACAGCGAGGCAATCCGCAACTTTGTCGCCCCGCTGGGCCGGCGGGCGGAAGCGCACGAGATTGCCACGCTGATCGGCTTCGTCGCCAGCGAACAGGCGGCATTCGTGCACGGCAGCGTACTGTTCATTGACGGCGGGCTCGACGCCAGCGCGCGTCCATTCGATTTCTGACACCGCGCCACCCACGCCCATCCTTTACGGGAGAAACACCATGCACGACGCCCGCCCCGCACCCGATATCCCGGGGATTTGTCCAAAAGGGCGATACATGAACGGCTTACATCTGTTCAGGAAACGGAATTTATTGCACGTTAACGATTAATCGAAGGGAGTTCGAATCATGCAAAGACTTGCCAACAAGGTGGTCATCGTTGCGGGCGGCGGCGGCGGAATCGGCGCCGCGACGGCCATGCGCCTTGCGCACGAAGGGGCGACAGTCGTCGTGGGCGATCTCGCTCCCGACAATGCGGCGGCAGTCGCGGACCGCATCAACATGGGCGGTGGGCGTGCCCTGGGGATGCAGTTCGACATCAGCGACGAGGCCTCCGTGGCAGCGCTGGTCAATGCGGCGGTCGATGCCTTCGGCGGCCTCGACGCGCTGCACGCCAACGCCGCTGACATGGGCGCCATCATGCGCGACACCAACGCCGTCGACGTCCCGCTCGAAATATTCGACCGCACCATCGAAGTCAACCTGCGCGGCTACCTCTTGTGTACCCGGCACGCGGTTCCGGCGTTACTCAGGCGTGGCGGCGGGACTATCGTCTACACCACGTCCGCTGCCGCCTTCGTCGGTGAACCGGAGCGGGTCTGCTACGGCATCAGCAAGAGCGGCGTCCACGCGCTGATGCATCATGTCGCATCGGCGTGGGGCAAGCAAGGTATCCGAGCCAACGCCGTCGCCCCGGGCCTGATCCTGACAGAGAACATCCGCGACCACATGCCGGCGCAATTCAAGGCCGATGTGCTCGGCCTGGGCCGCAGCCCGCGCCTCGGCGATGTAAGGGATATCGCCGCAGCGGTCGCCTACCTCGTGTCCGACGACGGCGAATGGATCAACGGGCAAGTCATCAGCGTGGACGGCGGCGCGACGCTGCGCTGAGCGGACATCGACGTGAGCGCCCGACTTGAACGACTTGACGGTGGACTTGACGGTGGACTTGACGGTGGCCTCGACGCCAGCGTGCGTCCATTCGATTTCTGATACCAAACCACCCACGCCCATCCATTACAGGAGCAACACCATGCACGATGCTCACCCTACCCCTGTCTCGCCGTTCTCAGCAGTCAGCCTCGGCCCGATCACGCTGCGCAACCGGTTCATCAAGTCCGGCGCCAATGAAGGCATGACGCCCACGGGCCTGCCTACGCGCGCGCTCGTCAAGCATCATCGCGACCTCGCCGCCGGCGGCATTGGCATGACCACGGTCGCCTATGCCGCCGTGGCCCGCGACGGCCTGACTTTTCCGCATCAGATGCACATGCACGCGGACGTGGTCCCGCATCTGCGTGTGCTCACCGATGCGGTACATCGCGAGGGTGCAGCCGCTTGCCTGCAGATCACCCACGCGGGGTCGTTCACGATGATGCGCCATGGCGGGCGCCGCAGCGCGCCCACCGCATCGGCCGGGCTGAATGCGTTCGGCATGCTGTACGGCGTGTTTTTCCAGCGCGCCATGAACGAAACCGATATGGCACGCGTCGCTGCCCAGTTCGCCGACGCGGCGCGCCTTGCGCGCGAATGCGGTTTCGACGCAGTCGAAATTCACATGGGCCACGGCTACCTGCTCAACCAGTTTCTGTCGCCGCTGAGCAACCGCCGGCGCGACCGTTTCGGCGGCTCGGCCGAACAGCGCACGCGCTTTCCCGCGCAGGTACTGCGCCAAGTGAAAGACGCCGTCGGCGCGCACCTGGCAGTCGGCTGCAAGCTCAGCGTCAGCGACGGCGTGCCGGGTGGCAACCGTGCGCAGGACTCGGCCGTGACCGCGCGCATTCTCGAAGCTGAGGGTGCCGACCTGCTCACGCTGAGCGGCGGCCGCAACGTCGAGAGCCCGTGGGTGCTGTTCGGCAGCCCGCTGCCGACCGCGCAAATGAAAGCTGCCGCACCGCATGCGCTGGCGCGCTTCGGTGTGACGATGTTGGAAAAACGCACGCCGCGCGACCTGGCGTTTCGCGATTTGTACTTCCTTGAGGATTCGCGCGTGATCCGGCAGGCGGTGCGGATGCCGCTCGCATTCGTCGGCGGCGTCAAATCGCTGGCCGGCGTCGAGCAACTGATGGCCGAAGGCTTCGACTGCATCGCCCTGGCCCGAGCACTGATCCACGACCCGGCGCTGGTCGAACACTTCCGCACCGGCGCTGTGACGCACTCCGCCTGCAACAGTTGCAACACGTGCGTGGCGAAGATCTACGATCCCGCAGGCGTGAGCTGCGTGCTCGGCGCACCGAACGATCCGGCGCTCACGCGCATGCTTGCCGCGGATCAATAATCCGCTCGGCGTGGCATCGCCGCGGATGCCCGCCAGAGTGGCTCATCGGCTCGCGCACTCCACCCGCGCATCCTGCATTTAAGTCCGTTCTAGCACGCCCCGAGTCCGCCATTTTTTAGTCCGGTCAGACGAAGATTCAATATTGCGCCATCCGTATTCTTTGCTTAACGCACGAGACCTACCCGTATCGGGTCCGGCGAACTCAAAGGAGATTATCGATGTTGACCCACTTGGAGCGACTGGAGGCGGAGAGCATCCACATCATGCGCGAGGTAGTGGCGGAGTGTGAAAACCCGGTGATGCTGTACTCGGTCGGCAAGGACAGCGCAGTGATGCTACATCTTGCGATGAAGGCGTTTAATCCGGCCAAACCACCCTTTGCGCTGCTGCACGTCGACACTACCTGGAAATTCCGCGAGATGATTTCGTTTCGCGACCAGACCACCGAACGACTCGGGCTCAAATTGCTGGTACACGTGAACCCTGAGGGACTCGAGAAAAACATCAGCCCGTTTACGCACGGCTCGGCAGTACACACCGACATCTGGAAGACCCAGGGCCTGAAGCAGGCACTCGACCACTACGGCTTCGATGCGGCGTTCGGCGGCGCCCGGCGCGACGAGGAAAAATCGCGCGCGAAAGAACGCATCTTCTCGATCCGTTCGGAACAGCATCGCTGGGACCCGAAGCTGCAGCGGCCGGAACTCTGGCGCCTGTACAACGCGCGCAAGCGCAAGGGCGAAAGCCTGCGCGTGTTCCCGATCTCGAACTGGACCGAGCTGGACATCTGGCAGTACATCTATCTGAACAAGATCCCGATCGTGCCGCTGTATTTCGCCAAGGAGCGCCCGGTGGTGGAGCGTGATGGGACGTTGATCATGGTCGATGACGAACGCATGCCGCTGCGCGAAGGCGAAGTGCCACAGATGAAGAAGGTGCGCTTCCGCACGCTGGGTTGCTATCCGCTGACCGGCGCGATCGAGAGTGAAGCCGAGACGCTGACCGACATCATCCAGGAGATGCTGCTGACGAAAACGTCGGAGCGGCAGGGTCGAATGATCGACACCGATTCGGTCGGCTCTATGGAAAAAAAGAAACAAGAGGGGTATTTCTGATGGCACACGTATCCAACCTGATTGCCGAGGACATCGAGCAATATCTGGAAGCGCACCAGTACAAGGGGCTGCTGCGCTTCATCACCTGCGGCAGCGTCGATGACGGCAAGAGCACGCTGATCGGACGGCTGCTGTATGAATCGAAGATGCTGTTCGAGGACCAGCTCAGCCAGCTCGAGGAAGATTCGAAGAAAGTCGGCACGCAAGGCGGCGACCTGGACTTCGCGCTGCTGGTCGACGGGCTGGCCGCCGAGCGCGAACAGGGCATTACGATCGACGTGGCTTACCGCTTCTTCTCGACCGACAAGCGCAAGTTCATCGTGGCCGACACGCCGGGGCACGAACAATACACGCGCAATATGGTGACCGGCGCGTCGACCGCCGATGTGGCGATCATCCTGATAGATGCACGCAAGGGCGTGCTGACGCAGACCCGGCGCCACAGCTATCTGGTGTCGCTGATCGGCATCCGCCACGTCGTGGTGGCGATCAACAAGCTCGATATGGTCGACTACTCACAACACGTGTTCGACCGGATCGAGGCCGAATACCGCGATTTCGCCAAGCAGATCGGTCTTGAGAATATCGTTTGCATACCGATGTCAGCACTGCGCGGCGACAACATCACCGAGCCGAGCGCCAATACCCCGTGGTACCAGGGGCCGGTCCTGATGGATTACCTGGAGACCGTGCCGCTGGCAGATGATGCCGAGAGCCACCGGCCGTTCCGGCTGCCGGTGCAGTGGGTCAACCGGCCGCACCTGAACTTCCGCGGCTACGCGGGCAACATCGTCGCCGGCGGCATTCGCGTTGGCGAGCGGATTCGCGTGCTGCCCTCCGGCAAGGAAAGCCGTGTGGCGAGCATCGTGACTGCCGACGGCCTGCGCGACGCAGCAGTTTGCGGACAGTCGGTGACCCTGACGCTGGAAGATGAAATCGACATCAGCCGCGGCGACGTGATCGCCCGCGCGGATGCGCCACCGGCAGTAGCCGATCAGTTCGAGACCACCATCGTCTGGATGAGCGAGGAGCCGATGCTGCCCGGGCGGCCGTACCTGTTGAAAATCGGCACCCGCACGGTCGGCGTCACCAGTGCCGCTCCGAAGTACAAGATCAACGTCAACACGCTGGAACACCTGGCGGCCAAGACGCTCGAACTCAACGAGATCGGCGTGTGCAACCTGAGCCTGGACCAGTCGATCGCATTCGATCCCTATACCGAGAACCGCGACACCGGCGGCTTCATCGTGATCGACCGGGTGACCAACAACACCGTCGGCGCGGGACTGCTGCACTTCGCGCTGCGGCGCTCGCAAAACGTCCACTGGCAAGCGGTCGATGTGAACCGGCAGGCGCATGCGGCGCTCAAAAGCCAGCAGCCACGCATCCTCTGGTTCACCGGCTTGTCCGGGGCGGGCAAATCGACGGTCGCGAACCTGGTGGAGAAGAAGCTGCACGCGCTGGGCCGCCACACCTATCTGCTGGACGGCGACAACGTGCGGCACGGGCTGAACAAGGACCTCGGCTTTTCCGAGGCGGACCGGGTCGAGAACATCCGGCGAGTGGCGGAGGTAGCGAGGCTGATGCTGGACGCCGGCCTGATCACGCTGGTGTCGTTCATCTCGCCGTTCCGCGCCGAGCGGCGCATGGCGCGCGAACTGGTCGGCCCCGGCGAGTTCATCGAGGTGTTCATCGACACCCCGATCAGCGTCGCCGAACAGCGCGATCCGAAGGGCTTATACCAGAAGGCGCGGCGCGGTGAGCTGAAGAACTTCACCGGCATCGACTCGCCCTATGAGCCGCCGGAAAGCCCAGAAATCCGCATCGATACGACCTCGCAGTCGCCTGAGCAGGCTGCCGATTTCATCGTTGCCCGCCTGTTGGCCAATGGCATCCTGGTTGATTGATCCGACGATGCACAGACGCGGGTCCGTACGTATATTACTTACGCGCCCGCGTCGTCTAGGCCGCAAGCCCCTAGGGTTTAGCCGGCAAGGTCCGCAGGTCGAGCTGGCTGGACGAGATCAATACCGAACACCAGGTTTTCTGGGCTGCCGCCGCATGGCGGTCGGCCTCGCCAAGCGCCGACCAAGCGCTGAGTTGCTGGCTTGCGCCGCCTCTCGTGATCGCCCCGATTACTGCTGCACCAGCGCCTGATCCGGCGCCCAGACCTGGTTGAAGAAAGGGCTGTGCTTGGCCAGTTCTGCGTAGCGGGTGGGATTCAGCGTGCATTCAGGGCACCAGTGGCCGCCCATCAGCACCAGGTTGGGACTGGCCTTAAACTGATGGCCGCAGCTGCACCGCCACGGCTGGGGCGTAACCCAGTCGCCCCGGGCGATGTCGCTGGCGACGCACTGGCCGCCGCGGTAGCCGGCGGCATTGCGCAAGTCTTCCAGGCTCAGCGCGCTGCGCGGCTTGCTTTCATCGTAGCCATGGTTGAGCCGTTGCGGCGTGGCGGACGGGCGTTCGAACTTGAAACCTTCCCAGCCAGCGTTTTTTTCCCGCGCCGCGCGGGAGCCGAAGAAGGCTGCGATCCGGTCGCCCTCGTTGTGGGCGAACCAGTGCAGCGGACCGCCATTGCCGGCTGCCAACGCAGCGATCCTCTTCTTGACCGCACTCGGGAACAATCCGCCGAGCTTGATGTAAAACGGCACGCTGTCGGCCATCTGGCGCGCAAAATCGTCGATCGATTCGCTGCGGAACGGCACCAGTTGTTGCAGCCGGTCGGAGTCTTCATACCACTGGCCGTGGAAATTGCGCAGTGCAAACCAGCTGGGATCAAAAACCCGGCGGAAATCCTTGAGGCCGATCGCACCGAACAGCTTGCCCATGAATTCGTGGTTGACCACGCGGCAGCGTTCGCCGCCGCCGATGTTGTAGATGCGACCCCAGAACTCGTCCGGCACCGCCTCCTCGCAGACATTGGCCAGCAGCCGGCCCGAATCGCGCACGGTGACCCATTCGAGCACCCCGTTGAGCGGGTTATGGAACAGGATCGGATCGAAAATGCGCCACAGGTTGACGTGCGCGATGCCGGTCTGGCGCAGCGATACCCAGTGCTTGAGGCCGGAATCGACGACGATGCTCTCGGCAACGGCCTTGGTGACCGCGTAATTGTCGAACATGCTGATTTTGATCGGGTCCCCGACTCGGCCCCAGTGGATCGGGGCCATCCGGTTGCCGGTTTGCGCGACGGTGCCGATATAGGCCAGCTTCACCCGCTCCGGGTCGGGCTGCGCTTTGATCGCCTGCACAATGTTGCGGATCGAACCGATGTTCACCTTGCTGGTGAGCTCCGGGTGATGGTCGGCCAACGGCGACACCATGCCACCCACATGCAGCACATAGTCGGCGCCGTTTACGCCTTGCAACACGTCTTCGTACTTGGTCAGGTCGCCCCATATCACGCGCACCTCACCCCGTTTTTCGAACGGGGCCATGATTTTCTTGTCCTTTGCGCCGGGCAGGACCAGTGCGGTGACATTGAATCGGTCGCGCCGTTGTAGGAAAAACTCCAGAGCGGCCTGCCCCATGTTGCCGGAAGCCCCGGTCAAAAAGACGGTTTTCTTATTGTTCATCTGATGTCAAAAGAAATGGATCGGAGGGCCGGGGGCGACCATCTGCCACCGCAATTGGTTCAAAGAAACAATTCTGTTTATTGAATTCTACTGTCGCGGTTCACGGCAGCAAATCGTCCACTTGCAGTAGGCGTTGTTGCACGGCTATCCAGAAAGACGAGTTGACCTCTGTACTCGAAACCATGCCTGCTGATTGAACTTGTGGGGTGCTCCGATAATGCCGGTAACCAACCGGCAACTCCCAACGGAGCACTCGTTTAGAGATTAACGTGGCGTTGTGCTTACAGGCCCGTGCGGCGTGCTGCATCCGCGGTGCAATCATCGAAGCCCATGACGCCGGTATTGAGCGAAACACCTTTCGGCTGCTCGTTGACCAAGCGATCCGCCATGTATGCACCGGAAACTAGGTCATGGTAGATAGCGACGCCAGCTTGAAATGCTTCCATCTCATACGCGTAAAAGTAATTGACCATCCCGACACGCCATAGTTGACCACGAGCATCATAATTGTCAGATATGACCGGGTGCCAGGTGTCCTCATCGAGGTACATGACCCGCTTTGCGTACAGGTGGCGATAGCCCTCCTTCAGCGCACCCTCCAGCACCCAGACGCGATGCAGCTCGTAGCGCATGTAGGCAGGGTTGACATGGCCCCGCTTGAGTAACTCGCTATACTTCACTTTCGGGTCATTGAGCCGATAGGCGTTGTATGGAATATAAGCCTCCTTCTTGCCGACGATCTTCCAGTTGTAGCGCTCAGGCGATCCGTTGAATAACCGATCGTCGTCCACGGTACGAAACCCGCCAGGCCCCTGCGGCATATCGAAACCGAACTCGGGCATTTGCCGCACGCGACGCGTCCCGGGGTTGTATTGCCAGGCTTGCCTTGACTTGGCGTAATTATAAAATTCGTGGCCGACGATGATCTCGCCTTTGTTTCGCTCCGGTTTTAATGTCTGGACGTTGAAGCAGGATGCTATGCCGTCAGTCTTGCCACGTTGCTTCGGATCGCTGGCAGGCGAAAACTGCTTATACGAAACTCGTCCCCATGCAGTGTCGCCATTCGGATATACGACCGCTTGGTCGAAGATCGCGAGTTCCTTCCAGGCCCGATATGGCCAAAGGGCGTTTCTCAACATCTCAAGACCATTTTCGGGGAGAGGAAAAGCGATAGCGCCATTCACCGCGTCGACGCCTTTTCCTTCATCCGTCAACACCGCACTTAATGCATTCTGCTTCGCTGTGACGCACATCCAGTCGGGATAGCGGAAGTCGCGATGGCTCGGATAAACCGGAATTTGGAAGGTCGTTGGATATTTATCGAGAAGCGCTTTCTGCCCCTCGGTGAGCCGGTTGACGTACTGCGCCATGTTCTTCGCGGTGATGACGAACAGAGGCTTCTCGCTTGCGTAAGGGTCAGGATGGTAATCCCCCGGGTGAAAATTGATGCCCGGCGGGATACCCAGCCACTTCCCTGACCAAGGCGGAATGCTCCCGTCCTGGTTGCCACTCTTCTCAGCTCCCACGCAAGTAAGACTCTTGCCGAGTTTTTCTGCTTCTTGGGCCGATACTTTGGCCAAGGCTTCTTGTCCGGCCAGACTGACCATCAGCAAGGACGTGCAACCTACATAAACAGTCTTGAATTTCACGATTTTGTCTCCTCATTTCAATGCTTGGAACCGGCTTGAGATCGATGCCCACTTGGTGCCACGCCGGTCGTTCAATTTTTTATAATGTCTACTATAACTAACGACTCAATTACGGGAGTCAGCCGGTAAATCGCAACCGGTCCGGGTTACAAAGGTCTGAGGCTAGAAGCAGAAAGCTCGGTCACCGGCATACTGTCAGGCATGCCACCGATAACGACCGCACATTTTGAGAAGGCGTTAAAAGTTGCAATGGCGAGAGACCAGTGAACCAGCTGATCTGAACGCAGATGCGCCTTTAGCCGTGCTCGGAATGCATCGGTCATATGGCCAGGCTGATTCAGGTAGATATGGGTGTATTCAAGCACCAATTTTTCTTCTTCCGACAGCGTGCTCCCCGAGCTCGCAATAAGACCGCCATCTTGATGGCGGATTCCTCTTCCGGTTATGTGGGTTAAAACAATTCAGCGTCCGGCCGCAAGCCCCTTGGGTTTAGCCGGCAAGGTCCGCAGGTCAAGCTGGCTGGACGAGATCAATACCGAATACCAGGTTTTCTGGGCTGCCGACGCATGGCGGTCGGCCTCGCCGAGCAGGCGAATATTGCGCTGAAAATCGCGAATCATGTCTTCCAGGCGCGTCAGTGAAGACTCGGACAACTTGACCAGCTCGGCACCCCACGGGGCCCCGGGCTGCCAGGCGCCGAGCGCGTCGGCCTTGATCCACTGCGCTAACTGGGTGCGCATCGGCCCATCCTTGCGCCACTCGATATCGCGCACCGTCAGCAAGCGCATCTCATTTCCCGGCAGCAAGTCGATCAGGCGCAGCTTATCGAGCCGGGTCAGATAATCGACCAAAGCCGCCGGCTCCAGCCCCTGCTCGCTCCATAGTTCGTCCGGCGACCAGCCGCGCAGGATGATCGTGAGCACGAACGCCAGGTTCTTATCTTGCGCCAGCGCCTGCTCTTGCTCAACGCTGAGTTGGCGCAGACGTGCGTCGGCGTCATGCGCGGTGAATTCGATCAGTTCGATCAGGCTGACATCGGCAAAGGTGCACAGGTCTTCGAGCCGCTCGACGGTGATGCCCTGGCCCGCGAACCAGCGCTTGATGGTCGGCTCGCTGACCGCTAGCGTCTGCGCGATTTCGCGGTAACCGATGCCGCGCGCGCGCAACAAACGCTTGAGCGAGGCCACCAGCAGCGGCAGTTGGCGGTCATTTTTTTGTCGTCCCATGTTTTTTGCCGGAAGCACGGCACCGTGAATGACTGATACCGACTGGCGCCAAATGTGCGCATTTGATCAGAACGGGATCATTATATGATCCTTTTTTGAAAATTCCCCGACAAAAAGAAGCTCGCCCTAAGATCGCCACGTACCACTAACGATAAAGGAGAAAGACGTATGGCAGATCTATTGATTCGAGGCGGCACGGTAGTGGATGGCACCGGGGCGGCGGGATTTCGCGCCGATGTGCGCGTGCAGGGCGACACGATTTCCGAGGTCGGCCCCAACCTGCAGCCGCGCGGCGAACGCATCGTCGACGCCGACGGCTGTTATGTCACGCCCGGCTTCATCGAAGCTCACACCCATTACGACGGCACGATGTGGTGGCAACCGGACCTCGATCCGCTGCCCGGCTATGGCGTGACGACGACCATCATGGGCAACTGCGGCTTCTCGGTCGCGCCGGTGTCGTCGGACCCGGAAGCCCGGCGCGAGATGGTGAAGATCTTTTCGTTCTTCGAAGACATCCCGAGCGGGCCGTTCGAGAAAGAAGTCGCGTGGGACTGGAAAACCTGGTCCGAATACAAGCAATCGCTGACCAGCAAGGTTCAGGCCTCGGCCAATGTCGCCACCTTCGTCGGCCATATCGCGTTGCGCCTGACCGTAATGGGGATGGCCGCCTGGGAACGCGCGGCGACCCCGCAAGAAATCGCATCGATGGCGACTCATCTGGAAGACGCTGTGTCGTCCGGGGCGCTCGGCCTGTCGTCCAATCTGCACGACCATGACGGCAATGACCGGCCAGTCCCGACGATGCTGGCCGACGATGCCGAATTCAGCGCGCTGATCGCGGTGCTGGCGCGCCATCCGGGCACGCTGATGCAAGTAATCGTCGACACCTTCATGCGCAAGACCGGCCCGGCAGCGACCGAGCGCATCGCGCGCCTGTGCGAAGGACACGCGGTGCGCGTGCAGTGGGCCGGGGTGCCGACGCTGGAATTCCAGAAGGATATCCAGGGCCCGATGCTGGAGCAGCACGAGCGCTTCAAGCGCAACGGGCGCGATTTCTGGACCGCGTTCACCCACGTGTCGCCGACCTACACGCTGAGCGTGAACCGTTCGCTGTTCTTTGCGCAAACCAACGATTATGTCTGGCACGAAGTGGTGCTGGCGCCGACCGAAGCCGACAAACTGGCGCTGCTGCGCGATCCCGCATGGCGCGCGCGTGCCCGCCATTCGTGGGATCACGACGCCTGGCGCCATTCGCAGCTGGCGCACCCGGAACAGTTGCTGCTGCTCAATTCCGACAATGGGGTCGGGCCGGTCAATCTCAGCGTGGCTGCGTATGCTGAACAACTCGGCGTGCATGCTTCGGATGCGATGGCCGAGTGGCTGATCAACAATGGCCTGCAATCGACCGTGCATCTGGCGCCGTTCGCGATGGATGAAGAAATGGTGGTGCGCCTGCTGAAGGACCCGTACACGGTCGGCAACGTCAGCGACGCCGGCGCCCACGGCCAGATGTTGTGCGGCGGCGGCGAAAACATGCTGTTGTTCACCCATTACGTGCAAAAAACCGGCGCGCTGACAGTCGAAGAAGCGGTGCACGTGCAAACCGGCAAGCTGGCCAAGCACTTCAACCTGGGCGACCGCGGCGTGCTCAAGGTCGGCAAGCGGGCCGATATCACCGTGTTCCACCTCGATGAAATCCGGCATCGCGAAATGAAGAAGGTGTTCGACGTGCCGGATGGCGACGGCGGCCATATCTGGCGCTGGACCCGCGACCCGGCCCCGGTGCGCCTGACGCTGGTCAACGGCATCCCGACCTTCGACGGCGCCAAGTTTACCGGCGCGTTCCCGGGCCAGTTGATCGGCCCGGTGTTAGAGACCGCATGATCAGCGAGCGCTGAATGCTGGCGCGGGGGAGCCGCAGCGCTCCCCCGCAGCGCCCCCCTCATCAACCTACGAACCAGGAACCCCATCATGTCGAGTATCCAACCCATCCCGATGAAATTCCGGGTGCCTGAAATCGCCTTTCCGAAGGGCTGGTATTGCGTGGCCGAAGCGGACGAGATCAGCGCCGACACGCTGAAACCGGTCAGCTATCTGAACCAGCAGCTGATCGTATACCGCACCCAGTCCGGCGCGGCGCAGGTGGCCGATGCCTATTGCCCGCATCTGGGCGCGCACCTCGCATCGCACGATGGCTGCATCGAGAACGGCGCGATCGTCTGCCCATTTCATAAATGGAAGTGGGACGGCGAACAAGGCCACTGTGTCGACATTCCCTATGCTGGCATACCGCAATCGCGCAGCCTCAGCCTGACGCTGCACCCGACCCGGGAGATCGACGGCATGGTGCTGATGTGGTATCACCCGGCGAATGCGGCACCGGACTTCGAGCCGTATGTGAGCAGCGCATTGCAGCAGCACAAGTGGGTGCTGTTCGACAGCATCGAGTGGGTCAGCACCTGCCCCTACCGCGACCTGTATGAAAACCTGTTCGATACCGCGCATATTGTGCAGCTGCACGGCGCCAGCAAGATGCCGGTACTGCGCAGCATGGAACAAAGGGCGCACGGTCTGTATGTCGATTATGAGATCGACCCGAGCGCCGAGCAGTTCAGCATGAAGAGCCTGACCGCCCACTTCACCGGCGTCACAGCGCTGAACCAGTTGTTCGAAGGCGAAGGCTGGGCCACCAACTTCGTTATTTCGACTACCCCACTCGACAATGAACGCTTCATCGAAAAAGTGCGGCTGTACGTCAGGGATCTAGGCTCCAAGGAAATGAACGAAATGATCGGCAAGCCCTGGATCGAACGCTTCAAATTCGAAGTCGAGCAGGATTTCAAGGTGCTCAATTACAAGAAGCATCTGCCGCAGCCCAAGCTGTGCGGCGGCGACGGCCCGATCTACCAGTATCGTGAATACGCGAACCAGTATTACGTCTGAGCCGGGTGCAAATAGTTGGGACGCGATCCAAGCAGGGGCGAATTAGCTCCTGCTTGTCCTGCGTGATATGGCGTTTGGAAGTGATTTGAATCAACCAATGGAGGAGACAAATTGATGAATCGCAAAACACTTTATGTTGCACTGGCTTGCGCTGCAGTCTGCGCAGGATTTGGCACGCAGGCCAATGCCAAGGCAACAGCGCAGGAAGTGCAGTCGCTGGGTAATGAGCTAACTTGCATGGGGGCGGAAAAGGCGGGGAACAAGGAGGGCACGATTCCCGAGTTCAGCGGTAAGTGGACGGGTGTGCCGCCGGGCGTCAACTATAAAGGGACTGGCAATACTTACCCCGATCCCTATGCCAACGAGAAGCCGCTAGTCGTGATTACGGCAAAGAATATGCAGAGCTACGCGGACAAGCTCTCTGAAGGACAAAAGACACTCTTAAAAAAATATCCGGACACTTTCCAAATCCCGGTGTATCCGACCCATCGCGATTTTGGCTATGTCAGCGCGGCATGCAAGATAGCCAAAGAGAATGCCGTCAAGGCCGAACTGGAAGGCGGCGGCGCCGGGCTGAACGCGATCAACGGTGCGCCGCCGTTCCCGATTCCCAAGAGTGGCCTGGAATTGCTGTGGAACCATCAACTGGCTTCCACCGTATACACCTACCGCGGCTTGCAGGATCAGGCCGTGGTTTATCCGAATGGCGAGATTGCCTGGGGGCGCGTGCGCTTTGAAGTATTGTCTCCGGCGTTGGTGCCGAATGCCCAGAGCAAGACCGATGGCGTCTATGCGCACTTCAAAGTCAGGACGCTGCTGCCGGAGCGGCAGAAAGGCGAGATCATCGTCGGCGAGGAGTATTACAACCACCAGAAAACGCCGCGCGTCGGCTATATGTACAACCCAGGTACCCGTCGGGTGCGGCAACTGCCTGCGTATGGCTTCGATATGCCGCAGGGGCCGGGCGGCTTTCGCACCATCGATGATGACCGCTTGTTCAATGGCTCGCCTGAGCGCTATGACTGGAAGATTCTGGGAAAAAAAGAAATGATCGTGCCCTGGAACGCCTATCGGATACAACAGGCGAGCGTCAAGTATGCCGATTTGTTGAAACCCAATCATGTCAATCCCGACTACATGCGCTATGAATTGCGCCGGGTGTGGGTGCTCGAAGCCAAGCTGAAAGACGGTTTCCGGCATCAGTATGGGCGGCGCGTGATGTATCTCGATGAGGATAGCTGGAACGGCATGATGGCGGACAACTACGACATGCGCGGCCAACTCTGGCGCTTCGCGATGGTGAATTATTTCTATGCCTACGATGCCAGTTCCTATGTCAATACCACGTCGATTTATCACGATCTGAATTCGGGTGCTTACATGACCGACAAGATGACCAATGAGCAGGCGCCGGTGATCAATGCCGGCGGCGTGACGCCGGCGAACTTCACACCTGACTCGGCGCGTATGGAAGGTTTGTAATCATGTTGACCGAGGTGGATATGGGAGCCCATCTGTGGTGCCGATTGGTAGCTCCGCTTCAATAGGCCAAACGGACGATTCGCGCACAGAAGGGAAAGTTTATAAAGGAAAAATAAAATAATCTCGAGGTCATGTTCCAAGGAGACAGTGAACATGTTGATGGCAACGATCGATTCCCGCTGCGGCGGGCCCCAACTGTTTGAAACGGCGGCGCTGCCGCCCGATCAACTGAGCACGCTGCTCGGCTTGCTCTATCAGGGGCCGATGGAAGCAACACCGTGGTCGAGTTCGCTCGAATTCATCCGGCGCCAGCTTGATGCCAGTTTCGTAACACTGGTATTGCGGAGGCCGGGCAGCGTACGCCCGGGGCTGATCGTCAATGCGTCCGTCTACGGTGCGTCGCTGCCGGGCGAACCTTCTTACAGCAACGATTATTATTCGCTGTGCCCGTTCATCGGTCTGCCGATTGATCAGGTGTTCACGTCCGACGAAATCTTCGGCGAAAGCGGATGGTGCGCCAACCAATTCTACAAGCAGTATCTGCAACCGCTGGATCTGCGCTACATCCTGGGTGCAAACATTCGCACCGACGATGGTGTGGAATGTGCGTTCTTCGTCAGCCGCAGTCACGGTTCACGCGATTATTCGGCGACCGAGAAGGCCTTCATCAGGATTCTGCTCCCGCATCTCAAAAGGGCGGTCGACTTGCATTCGAAGCTCGACGTGGTGGAGTCGGAACGATCGCTTTACGCAGGCACGATCGACCGGATGTTGATCGGCACCATCATCCTGGACGAGAGTGGCAAAATACTGAAGCGCAACAGCGCGGCGGATAGCCTGATTGCGACAAAGGATGGCATTCAGGTCAGCAACGGCGTACTGGAGGCGCATTGTCCGTTAGAGAATCGCAAATTCCAGAAGGTGATCCGGCTCGCATTGAGCAATCACCTCGCCGCAGCGACCTCATCGGCCGAAGTGACCACCTTGTCCCGCCCTTCCGGCAAGACACCGCTCAATGTCCTGATCCGTGCGATTCCGCTCAATTACTACTCGGAAGAAAGCAAGCGGCGACCGGCAGTCGCCGTATTCATCCGCGATCCGGTCAGCACGTCGCAGACATCGCGCGATATGATGCGCAAACTTTTCAAGCTGACGCGGACCGAAACCGAACTCGCATTGTTGATGGCCGATGGCCTGACGCTCGACGAGGCCGCCGACGAACTCGGCATCATGAAAAATACCGTGCGCGCTCACCTGCGCGGTATTTTTGCCAAAACCGGCGCGACACGCCAAGCCACGCTGATGAAGACGCTGTTGAGCAGCGTGATTTCCCTGGGTTAGTCAAACGCTTCCACAATGGCACTTGATGCCGCTTTGGAGAGGGCGTCCATTCCATTCGCGTTCTCAATTGCTTGCTGGCAGCTCCGCATGCGAAATCCGTTCGTCGCGCGCAGAAAATTTCATGCTACTCGGGTGCAAGGCTAGGGTGTTAACAATCAGGCCAACCAAATATAAGCGCAGACGAGGTAAATAAGAGAGGTAGTTAAAAGTTGACCTCCTTCATAAAGACCGGCGGCGGCCCCGACATTGCGACTAACCGAATCGACTGCGGGAAGCTTTGCCACCAGCGTTTGAGGCACTCCGCTCTCCGGCTCGTCTACTGCAGCATCAGGAGCAGATTGCAGCCCAGCATTCCGTTACCGACTGATTTTGCGTCGACTGCAACTACACGGGGACCGCCAACGAAGTTCAATGACTCGTGCGTCATCTTTCCTGAATCGCCGCTGCGCGCATAATGCGGAGCGAATTTGGGTACTGCAGATTGGGATGTTCACGCCTTGCCGACAGAACGCTGCTTCAATAAACCTCCAAGCGCTACCAGTCCGACAAAATAGGCAACGCCGAGAGCCAGCGCCACTAACAGGCTAAAAAAGTCGGCCTTTACCTGAATCCATGGGATCGTGAAGACAGTGAGGAATAGCATCGCCATAACGTTCACTGCGACAGGAAACCAACCCATTATGAGGCAATAGACCAAAGCCACGATGGCGGCAATGACCAACACCACCCCTGCGGTCCCGATCAACAACGGAAGAGCATGCGCTACGTAGGCGAAAGCAAGGCCCACCGTTGCACCGACGATGCAATTCACGACCTTCTCGAATTTCATTTGCTCAATGCCGCCCCAGTACGTCAGGAATAGAAAACCGACCCAAGTCTCCACGATACCCAGCGCGTGACTCAGTGCGATGAACGCCGCTGAGACGACAAAAACGCCGCCCAAGACGACTAGCCCCTTGACCGGCGTCAATTTGTAAGCAGTGTGCGTGGCGCCATCAACCTCGTAAGCAACGGACGCATCTTTCATTGGAATCCTTTCGATTAGATGTTGAATTTCATCCTGTTTTTAGCCATGCAGCAACGCCCATCGACAAGCGACACGCAGATTTTTTGTCGCGTTGAGGCTGACCCTGATTCAGGTCAATCGTAGATATCGGAAGCCGGTGGGGCGCTAATGTCGTATGACGGGGAGTCAGCGAGCAAGATCGTTCCAGCCAATTATCTGAGTCGGATACCCATCTGCAAAATGGGGTAAATCCGGGTAGAAATTGCCGTTTAGCATGACAGCCATACCGGCGATAATAGCCGCACATGCAATCGTCCAGACCACGAATGTTTTCAACATTTCACCCTCCTTTGGCTGACTCCTGCGAGGAACACCGTGGCGTGGCACCGATGAGAGCCGGGGGAAAGCACTACTCCCCTGACGCCGAACCGCTTTTTGTGTTAGCACCTGCCCGAAGCCTTTACATAAACAGGCTACAAGCACAGGTCGCTGCATTCATCGTCCTTTCGGACTAGAAGTTCAGATACTGGAAATTCAGATAGCGGCTGGAGATCAATCTTCCATCACCTAGCGGCAGCGTAAATCACCACAGTTGCCCAGCGCCAATCCGGCGTCATTGGGTGCCTGGTGCCATTGATCCCGGTTGAGTTCGCGGGATCGATTTACAGGGAAGCTGATGGCACCGCGATTCGTCGTGCCATCAGAAAGTTCAGTGCTAGCACCGAGAATCTGTGGTTAAAGACTCCGCATGCGTTTGTTTAACGCGAAACGAGCCAGTCGTATCAGACTCGCAACACGCAGCGCGTGCCGCCGGGTAGCGCCATGGCAGCCACGCAACCGTTGCAGTGCGTGCAACCACTGACGTACTCAGGCTCATCACGTAACCGATGCACCATGTCCGGGTCATAAAGCAACGCCCGCCCGATCGCCACCATATCGAAACCTTCATCCAGCAGCACCGTGCGGATGCCTTCGGCTGAACTGACGCCACCGAGATAAATCAAGGGGACGCTGACCGCATCCCGCACTTGTCGAGCCTGCTCCAGGAAATACAGGTCGCGGTATGGCAGACTGGGGAATAAGCGGCTACCGCCTATGCGCAGCACGAAGCGATGCAGCGCGCTGGTTTCGTGGGATGCCCGACAGCAGCCCGTATTGATTGATGCAGCGCGAAGGCCCAAGTGGCCGCGGCGATTCCACCGGCGCGCTACGTTTGAATGCGCCGCAATGCGCGAGTTGTCCAGACACCGCACCGCCTTCGGCATGCACCGCACTGGCAAGCGCCACCATCGGTTCAAAGACGGCTTCGTGCAGGTACATCTGGTCGGCGAAAGTCCGCGCATCGGGAGACACCGTGCAATAGGATACCGTCGACAGCGCCGTTCCACCCCGTGCTATGCGCGCATGGAATTCCGTCAGGTCCGGCCCCGGCTGGCCATTGGGCGTGCGCCCTTCGAAAGTGGCCGCCTTCACGATGCGGTTACGCAGCGTCAGGCCAGCGACACGAAACGGTTGCAATGCGAAATCGGACGATTTCTGGGTCATGGCAAGTTCTTTCAAGGGCGCAGGATAGATAAGAAAATGGCTCCCGCAGCGATCGACGCCGGTTGCATCTCAGCGTCTTGCCTTGGGAGCCATTGCCAGAGGGCTGGGAGTCTCTTGCTTACCGGGCCGATTGGCGCTCGCGTGCCATCGTCAACGCGGTATCTTCGATCATGTCTTCCTGGCCGCCGACCATGCCGCGCCGTCCCATCTCGACCAGCAAGTCGCGCGCGGATACACCGTATTTTGCTTCGGCGCGCTTGGCGAACAGCAGAAAGGATGAGTAGACGCCGGCATAACCGAGCGTCAGTGCATCGCGGTCGATACGGATCGGATGATCCATGATCGGCACCACCAGGTCTTCGGCCACATCTGAAATGCCGAACACATCGACCCCGGTATGAATGCCCATGCGTGCGCACACGGCGATGAACACTTCCATCGGGGTATTGCCGGCGCCGGCACCCAGCCCAGCCGCCGCCGCATCGATACGGCGCGCACCATATTCGACCGCCACCAGCGAGTTGGCAACGCCCATCGCCAGGTTGTGGTGGCCGTGGAAACCGATTTCGGTTTCCGGTTTGAGTTTCTCGCGCAGCAGGCCGATGCGTTCCCGTACATGTTCCGGCAGCATGTAGCCGGCGGAATCGGTCGCATAGATACAGTTGGCGCCGTAGGATTCCATCAGGCGCGCCTGTTCCAGCAGTTTTTCCGGTGAGGCCATATGCGCCATCATCAGGAAGCCGACCGTGTCCAGACCCAGCTTGCGGGACAAGCCGATGTGCTGTTCCGACACATCCGCTTCGGTGCAATGCGTCGCCACGCGGATCGTGCTGACGCCGCAATCGTGCGCCATGTGCAGGTGATCGACGGTGCCGATTCCCGGCAACAGCAGGGCAGAAGCTTTGGCATTTTTCAGCAGCGGAATCACGCCGCGCAGGTATTCCTCGTCGCTGTGCGCCGGGAAGCCGTAGTTGACCGAAGCGCCGCCGAGGCCATCGCCGTGGGTCACTTCAATCAGCGGCACGCCGGCGGCGTCGAGACCGGTGGCGATGCTTTGCATCTGTTGCAGCGAAATCTGATGGCGTTTGGGATGCATACCGTCGCGCAGCGACATGTCATGCACCAGAATGTTGGTTCCGCGCAAATCCATTTTTTATTCCTTCCTATTCAAAATGTAGGCCCCTGCTTACAGCATCTTCTGCGCAAACAACTCGGCAGTGTGGGTAGCGGCGGCAGTCATGATGTCGAGATTGCCGGCATAGGTCGGCAGGTAATCGCCCAGACCCTGCACTTCCACATAAATAGAGACGCGGTTGCCGTCGAATACTGGACCATTTTTCAAGGTATAGCCGGGCACGTATTTCTGCACCGACTCGATCATCTGGTGCACCGATGCGGTAATCGCATCGCGATTCGGCTCATCCACGGTCAGGCAGTGGATGGTGTCGCGCATGATGATCGGTGGCTCGGCCGGATTGATGACGATGATGGCCTTGCCTTTTTGTGCGCCGCCGACTTTCTCGATCGCACCTGCCGTGGTGCGGGTGAATTCATCGATGTTTTTCCGGGTGCCGGGGCCGACCGAGCGCGATGACACGGTCGCCACGATCTCGCCGTAGGCGACCGGCTGCACGCGCGCTACCGCATTCACCATCGGAATCGTTGCCTGGCCACCGCAGGTCACCATATTCAGGTTGGTGATGCCTTTAGTCGACTCGGGCAGGTTGACGCTGGGCACGCAATACGGGCCGATCGCTGCCGGCGTCAGGTCGAGCATCAACACACCCAGCTCGTTGAGCTTGCGCGAGTTTTCCGCATGCACGTAGGCCGAGGTCGCATCGAAGGCGATGCGAATATCGTCATCCTTGACATGCGGCAGCAGGCCATCGACGCCGTCGGCGGTCGTCTTCAGGCCCATCTCACGCGCTCGCGCCAAGCCTTCCGATCCGGCCTCGATACCGACCATCCAGACCGGTTCCAGATAAGGGCTGCGACGCAGCTTGTATAACAAATCGGTGCCGATATTGCCGGGACCGATCAAGGCACACTTGATTTTTTTCATGATTCTTTCCATCTTCAGGTCTGTGAATCTGTCGGCTGCTTTATTCGAAGGTCACGGCGCAGCCACCGATGCCGCCGATCCGTACACGCAGCGAATCGCCCGCCTGCACCGGGATCAGTGGCGCCAGTGAACCAGACAGGATCGGCTCGCCGGCTTTCAGTGCGACACCGCGCGCTCCAAGTTCGTTGGCCAGCCAGGCGACCGCATTGGCCGGATGCCCAAGCGCCGCGGCGCCGGCGCCGGTGGCGATAATTTCACCGTTTTTTTCGATGACCATGCCGCACATGGCCAGATCCAGCGTGCGCGGATCGATGCGTTCCTTGCCGATCACAAACACGCCGCACGAAGCGTTGTCTGCCACGGTGTCCTGAATCTTGATTTTCCAGTCCTTCACGCGCGAATCGACAATCTCGAAACACGCGGAGACGGATTCGGTCGCTGCCAGTACCTGCTCGGCCGTAATGCCGGGACCGCATAAATCCTGTTTCAGATAGAACACGATTTCGCCTTCGGCCCGCGGCTGAATAAGGGTATCCATCGGGATCGCACTACCATCTTCGTAATGCATGCCGGACAGCAGGCTGCCGAAGTCGGGCTGGTAGACCCCCAGCATTTGTTGTACTGCCTTGCTCGTGACACCGATTTTTTTACCGATGACGCGTTCGCCCTGCCCAATGCGACGCGCCACCATCCGCTGCTGGATCCGGTAGGCGTGGTCGATCGTCAGATCCGGCATCCGCGCCGTCAGTGGCGCCAACATTTGACGCGTCTGCCAGGCGTCATACAGTTCATCGCCCAGTCGATCAAGTTCTGCGTTATCCATGAGTTTTCATCTGTTTTTTCGTGTCGCCACGAGCTCTGCTGAAAGACGCCGGCCCGAAGGCCGGCGTCGTTTGAGGCTCACCCCGGAAGATTACGGTTACAGCCCGTCTTGTCGTGCTGCGTCGGCCGTGAAGTTCGAATCACTCAGCTCGCCGGTGTTGAGCTTGGGCGCCTTCTGCTCATTGATCAGACGGTCCGCCATGTAGGCCCCCGACAGCAAATCGTGGTACACCGCGACCCGTGCGTGGTAGCCCTGCAATTCGTACGCATAGATCAGGTTCACCATGCTGACGCGCCAGAGTTGACCGCGCGCATCGTAGTTGTCCGCGAGCACGGGGTTCCAGCTGTCCTCGTCGATATACAACACACGCTTCGCATATTGGTGACGCACTCCTTGCTTGAGCGTCGCTTCCAGCACCCAGACGCGATGCAATTCATAACGTGTCAAGTCTGGATTGATATGCCCCTTGGTCAGCATGTCGGCGTATTTGATCTTCGGATCGTCCAGTTTGTAGGCATGGTAAGGAATGTAGATTTCCTTTTTGCCGGCAATTTTCCAGTCATAACGCTCGGGCGAACCATTGAACAGGCGATCATCGTCCACCGTGCGGAACCCGCCCGGCCCTTGCGGCATGTCGAAACCGAAACTGGGCAACTGCCGCACGCGGCGCGTACCCGGGTTGTACTGCCAGGCCTGGCGCGGATGATTTCCATAATCCCACTGTTCATTACCGACAATAATGGAGCCCTTCTCGCGCTCCGGTATCAGCGTGAGAACATTGAAGTTGGACGCCAAGCCATTCCAGTCCTTGCGGCCACCGTTCGGATTGTTCGAATTCGCCATGATCTTGTAACTGACACGGCCCCAGGCAGTATTGCCATCTGGATACACCACCGCCTGGTCATAGGTCGCGATTTCGTTCCACGCCACAGCCGTCGATTTGGTACTCCACATCAGCTCAATGCCGGTTTTGGGAATCGGGAAACCAGGTCCGCCGAATACTCCCTTGACACCCATGCCGCCATCGACCAGTTCAGCCTGTGCGGCGTTTTCCTTGACATTGGCAAGCACCTTGTCGGAGTAACGGAAATCGCGGTGGCTCGGATACACCGGCAGACGGAAGGTGCCCGGATATTTCTTGAACAACGCCTTTTGCCCTTCAGTAAGGTGCTCGGCATAATGCGCCATGTTTTGTGCCGTAACCACAAACAGCGGCTTCTCGCTCGCATAGGGGTCCGGGTGGTGCTTGCCGGTACCCTTAAAATTGATCCCCGGTGGTGTGCCCAGCCACTTGCCGGAGTAGGCCGGAATAGTGCCGTCCTTGTTGGCTTCGCGCTCGGCACCCATCGGGGTCAGGGTAGTCCCCAAAGACTTGATTTCATCTGCGCTCAATTTTGCCCAGGCAGGTGCGACACTCATCAGGGCAGATACTGCGATGGCCGGCAAGGCCAATCGGAATAAAGATGATTTCATCTCAATCCTCTTTTCTAAAAAAAATTAAACAATGTTAGAAACTGTATTTGGCATTGAACGTGACATAGCTGCGATCGGCCAAAGGACGCAGCTTCGGATCTGCCCCGCCCAGATAGGCGTTGTATGCCAAGCTAAGCTCAAGGTTGTTCAAATACTTGAACGTTGTCCCCACGCTCAAACGCTTGTCGCCTTCCCCTGTCAGCGCGCCGAAACTTCCGGCAACCGCAGGCTGCCCTTTATTTGACGCGTCTGCCAGGCGTCATACAGTTCATCGCCCAGTCGATCAAGTTCTGCGTTATCCATGAGTTTTCATCTGCTTTTTCGTGTCGCCACGAGCACTGCTGAAAAACGCCGGCCCGAAGGCCGGCGTCGTTTGAGGCTCACCCCGTAAGATTACGGTTACAGCCCCTCTTGACGTGCTGCGTCGGCGGTGAAGTTCGACTCGTTCAACTCGCCGCTGTTAACCCTTGGTGCCTTCTGCTGATTGATAAGACGGTCAGCCATGTAAGCTCCAGACAGCAAGTCGTGATACAGCGCGACCCGCGCCATATAGCCCTGCAAGTCGTACCCATAGACGTAGTTCTGCATGCTGACGCGCCATAGTTGACCGCGTGAATCGTAGTTGTCCGCCATTACGGTAGCCCAGGTGTCTTCATCCATATAAAACTGGCGTTTGGCATACTGGTGACGTACCCCTTGCTTGACCGTGGCCTCGAGTACCCAGACGCGATGCAATTCGTAACGCGTCAGGTCCGGATTGATATGCCCCTTGGTCAGCATGTCGGCGTATTTGAGCTTCGGATCGTCCAGTTTGTAGGCGTTGTAAGGAATGTAGAATTCCTTCTTGCCGATGATTTTCCAGTCATAACGCTCGGGCGAGCCATTGAACAGACGATCATCGTCCACTGTGCGGAACCCGCCCGGCCCTTGCGGCATGTCGAAACCGAAGCTTGGCAACTGCCGCACGCGTCGCGTGCCCGGATTGTACTGCCAGGCCTGCGTCGGATGGCTGGCATAGTCCCACTGTGCGTGGCCGACGATGATGCTGCCCTTCTCACGCTCCGGCAGCAGCGTGCCGACATTGAAGTGGGAGGAAAAGCCACTCCAGCTCTTCCGGGTAACCTTCGGATCGTGCACGGATGCCATGATCTTGTAATTGACCCGACCCCAGGCGATGTTGCCGTCCGGGTAGACCACTGCCTGATCATAGACAGCCACCTCTTCCCCTGCATTAGCCAGCGTTATCAGATTCCACAGCAACTCCAGGCCGGTTTTGGGGATGGGGAAACCCGGTCCGCCAAATACGCCCTTGACGCCCAGGCCGCCATCGGTAATTTCAGCCTGTGCTGCATTTTCCTTGACGTTCGCAAGCACCCGGTCGGAGTAGCGAAAATCGCGGTGACTCTGATACACCGGCATACGGAACGTGCCCGGATATTTTTTGAACAACGCCTTTTGTCCTTCGGTGAGACGCTCCGCGTACTGCCCCACGTTTTGCGCAGAAATCACAAACAGCGGCTTCTCGCTTGCATAGGGGTCCGGATAGTGCTTACCGGTGCTGCTGTAATTGACTCCCGGCGGCACGCCCAGCCATTTGCCGGAGTATGCCGGAATGGTGCCATCCTTGTTGCCTTCACGCTCTGCGCCCATCGGGGTCAAAGTGGTTCCCAGCGACTTGACTTCATCGGCGCTCAATTTTGCCCAGGCAGGTGCGGCACTCATCAGCGCAGATACCGCGATGGCCGGCAAAGCCAACCGGAATAAAGATGATTTCATTTGAATCCTCTTTTCTAAAAAAAGATTAAACAATGTTAGAAGCTGTATTTAGCATTGAACGTGACATAGCTGCGATCGGCCAAAGGACGCAGCTTCGGATCGGCACCGCCCAAATACGCGTTGTAGGCCAAGCTAAGCTCAAGGTTGTTCAAATACTTGAACGTTGTCCCCACGCTCAAACGCTTGTCGCCTTCCCCTGTCAGCGCGCCGAAACTTCCGGCAACCGCAGGCTGCCCTTTGACCAGATGCTGGAAGGTGATCGGTACCGCCAGATCCCAGCCAGTGAACACGTTGTTGTAATTTAGTGTCGTTCCCAAGGTGTAGGCCCAGGAAAACTTGGTATTGGACAATTGGTCGAATTGCCCCAGACCCGGAATGGCAACCGGCGTCACGCTGGACACGCGATGCACACCGACTTCACCAATCAGCACCGTCGAGTCGGCCAGCGCTGTCTTCTCCAGAGTTTTGATCGCCGAGACTTGGCCTTGCCACGATTTCGAGCGCGTAGCAGTAGGCGATCCCATCACATCAACCAATACCGGGGCGCCATCGCGATAGCTAATTTCACCAGCGACACTCAAACCTTGCAACTGGGTCGAGAAACTGGCGCCAGTCAACTTGATATCGTCGAAATATTTGACTTGATAGCTGACCGGGAATGGAAAGCTATTCGGCCCCAAACCAAGCGAAGTGATCGGTGGAATGGCAAAAGCTGGGTTACCCGGATAAAGCGTGGCATCCCCTACATTGATCACGACGTTCGGATTCTTGTCGTGGTAACGCAAATGATAAACGCCCATTTCCGATTTTTCGCTAATGCGGAAGCGAGTGCCCAAACCCCACTGCCCGCTATTGCGAGGCTGAATATCCGGGCCGCGCGGCACGATTACATTCGGTGGCAAGCCGGGTAAAGCTGCAGTCGCCGGATTGAACAGCAAGGGGTTGGAAATCAGCAGCCGGTCGGCACCAGGACCGATGATGTCAGCGGTGCTGAAGTAACTGCCGGCCGGAGACAACTCAGTTGGCTTGTAGCGATACTGGTAATACCCGAGCAAACTGACACTATTGTTGATTGCCCACTGCGCAGAGACTTGTCCCGTCGGCAACAGGATATCCTTGACTTCGGCACCCGGCACATTGGCCTTGATCGCATCGGCAGGGCCTTGAGCACCAGCAATGTTCGGGAAATACAGCGCCTCGCCCCATTGCACCACCTGGTTACCGGCGCGCAGATTGAGTTTGGTGCCGCTGACATCGAAATTGCCATAGACGTAAGCATCCAGCAGGCGTGCCCGCTCGCCCTGATAATGTCTTGCTTCGCTGGTGAATTCGTTGAAAGGACCGGACTTGTTGACGGTGCCAGGGGAGTCGTTATCGTTGCTGCGATGATAGACATCGTCGTAGATTGCACTACCACGCAGGAACAGGCCGAGATTATCGTGCTTCAGATTCCCTTCCAGCAAAACGCTCAGGCTATTGGTGACCAAGCTGCCGCGCTTGAAGTTGCGGTCACCATCGTCGCCGTTGATATTGCTTGGTGCTAGCAAAGCTGCGCTAGGGGATTTGGCGCGCATTCCCACGCCGTAGTTGGCCGTTACCCCATAATCGAGTGTCGTGCTCTCGTCTATTTGGACCGTATTGGCAGCTAGCGCAGATTGCGCGCACACCAGCAAAAGCACAGCCTCGGTGATACGCCGTAAGCGCAGCGGTTGTTCGGCGTGTCGAATACTTCTCATATGCTCGTCTCCTCACTCATCAAGTCAATTTATATTATTCGTCTATGGCGGTCATAAAACCCAACTGACACATGTACACGTAGCCTCCAAACTATCGCGCAGGGCCAGTATCATTTTTAGATTGTGGTGGAACATCGTTTAAACGGACTAGCTACCCAGATTTTTGATTTTTTCGACAACTCAACTGCTCTTGCTACGGCGACGGTTGAGCGGCGTACATGAAAAATCCCCTGTGCCAGAGGTGCGCAACTTACACAACAATGCCATAAATGCCGCGCATTCCGAATAATAAAATCAGCTGCTGTCCGATTAGATTCAGGCGCGCTGTTCAGCATTCGCCGCATCCAGAAAAGCCGGGCGCTCGCCACCGCCATCTACGACCAGATTACTGCCGGCAACATAAGCCGCTGCTGGCGATGCGAGAAACAGGCAAGCGGCCGCAATATCCTGCGGCAGAGCCAGACGGCCGAGCGGCACCGTTTTAGCGACTGCAGCGATGCCTTCTTCGTCGCCATAGTGTTGGTGCGATTCTTCCGTCAACACCAAACCGGGGCTGAGCGCTACCACCCTGACTTTGGGTGCCCATTCCACCGCAAGCGAGCGCACCAGGTTCAGCACACCCGCCTTCGCTGCACCGTAGGCGGCAGTACCGGGTGAAGGACGCAACGCGCTGACGCTGCCGATGAAAATAATCACGCCGCCACCGTCCTGCGCTTGCATCAGCGCATTGGCGCGTTGCGCCAGATCCAGCGGCGCAATCAGATTGAGGCGGATGATGGCTTCGTGAAAGCGCGGCGAGGCATCTGCCGCCATCACATGCGGACTGCCGCCGGCATTGTTGATCAAAATATCGAGACGACCGAAGCGTTCAGCCAGCTGTCCGACCAGTACGCCGATCTGCTCAGAATCGCGCACGTCGGCCTGGAAAAATACCGCTTCAGATCCGCCGGTCTGTATCGGCTGCTCCGGTGCACGCCGCCCACAAATGGCGACTTGCGCGCCTCGTGCCAGAAACGCTTCGGCAATCCCGCGCCCGATGCCGCGGGTGCCTCCAGTCACCAAAACCACCTTGCCGGCATATTCGTTTGAGTCGTTCATTTTGTAATCCTATTCAAAGTCTGCATGGTAAGCAAACGACGTTTTCTATACATAGTCTGAAAAGACGATGCTTCACCAACGCACATTCGCCATGATTCTTCCACCATCGGCAACCGGACACTCCCTATATGACCACAACTTCACCCATCCCTATCGGCAAACTAGCCGTTCTGGAAAACGGATTGACGCTGCATTACCACGAAGCTGGCAGCGGTGACGAGCCGGTTGTCTTTCTGCACGGCAGCGGTCCTGGCGCCAGCGGCTATAGCAATTTCAAACACAACTATCCGGTATTTGCCGAACAGGGCCACCGCGTAATCGTGCCCGACCTGCCCGGCTATGGCCTCTCTTCCAAGCCGGAAGACGCTGAATATGTGCTGGATTTTTTCGTTACTGCGCTACATCAATTTCTACAGGCGATCGGCGTCACCCGCTGCTCTCTGGTAGGTAATTCTTTGGGTGGCGCCATTGCATTGAAATATGCGCTGGACTACCCGCAAGAGATCACCAAACTGGTGCTGATGGCACCCGGTGGTGTGGAAGAGCGCGAAACGTACTTCCGCATGGAAGGCATCCAGAAAATGGTGGCGATGTTTGCCGGACGCCAACTGAACGCAGTCACCATGCGTGAACTGATGTCCTTGCTGGTGTATGACCCGGCGCATATTACCGACGCGCTGATCGCTGAACGGCTTGGCATCTGCGACACGCAGCCGACCACGGTGCTGTCTACCATGCGCGTACCAAACATGACCGAACGACTGGGTGAGATCGCCTGCCCGGTGTTGGGTTTCTGGGGCACTGACGACAAGTTCAATCCTGTCGCCGGCGTAATGAAACTGATGGAGCACTGCCGCGATGCGCGCTTTATGTTGGTCAATCGCTGTGGACACTGGGTGATGGTTGAACATCGCGACACCTTTAACCGCATGTGTCTGGACTTTTTATCTGAAACGAAAGGGTAACAAATGAGATTCTCTTTAATCTATGAAGCACAGACCGTCGATGCGTCGCGCGCCGGTGACAGGCAGATTTTCGACGAGATGATCGAGCAAGTCGAGCTCGCCGAAGAGATGGGTTTCGACGTGGTGTGGGCCGTGGAACACACGGCGCTCAGCAATTACGCACATATGAGCGCACCGGAGACCTTCCTGGCATTCGCCGCCGGCCGCACCAAGCGCATTGGCATCGGTCACGGCGTGGTCTGCCTGCCGCCCGCGATGAACCATCCGGTGAAGGTCGCCGAGCGCATCGCCACTCTCGACCTTCTTTCCCACGGGCGGGTGCATTTCGGCGTCGGCAAGGGCGGCACGCAGCAGGAGGCCGGCACCTTCGGCTACGACCTGAACGAGCTGCATCCGATGATCGACGAATCGATGTACCTGATTCCCAAGATCTTCATGCAGGACGAGATCGAGCACGACGGGCAGTACATCAAGATCCCACGCCGGCCGATCCATCCGAAGCCGTACCAGGACCCGCATCCGCCGATGTATCTCGCCTGCACCAACACCGAAACGCTTACGCGTGCCGGTAGTCGCGGCTTGGGCGCGCTGGTGCTGGGTTTCGGCGGTCCGGAAGACGTGGCCAAGAAGAACGCGGTCTATCGCGATGCGTGGGCCAATCGCAAACCCGAAGATCAGGTAGGCTACAGGCCGATCGAGCACCTGTCGGCACTATGCCCGACCATCGTGCTGAAGGATGGCGTAGCTGCCCGCAAAATCGGCATCAAGGGCCAGCGCTACTTCATGGAATCGCTCTCGCACTGGTATGCAGGCGGCCCCAAGCCCGATCCGGCGTCCTGGACCGACGACGTCACCGCGTCGGACGCATCCGGCAAGTCGGTCATCAAGACCAGCTTTGGCTCCGAGAAGATCTCGGTCGATTTCAGCGATCCGACGATGATGATGCTCAACCCGAATCACGCCTACGGCACGGTCGAAGACTGCATCGGCTACGTGCAGCGCCTGATCGACGCCGGCGCCGATGAGATCCTGTTCATCTGCCAGATGGGCACGGTGCCGCAGTGGGCACAACTCGAGACCATCCGCAACATCGGTCAGCACGTGATCCCGCATTTCCGTAAAAAATCGGCGCGTCCAACCGCAAGTGCTAAGCTGGCGACGGAATCCATTGCCTAAGGATATCTGACATGAATCCAATTTCCCGTCTTTTTTCGCTGACCGGCAAGGTCGCACTGATCACCGGCGCGGCACGCGGCATCGGTGCCGCCACCGCACAGATGCTGGCGGCCGCAGGTGCCAAAGTCGCGATCCTCGATTTGCTCGAAGAAACAGGCACGGCGACAGCAAGCGAGATCGACCCAACTGGTGCAACAGCACGCTTCTGGCGGCTTGACGTCAGTGATGAAGCGGCAGTGGATCGCGTGTTCGGCGAGGTCGAAGCACATTTCGGCCGGATCGATATTCTCGTCAACAATGCTGGTATCGATGGCGAGAATATCCCTACGCACGAACTATCGCTCGCGCAGTGGGAGCGCGTGATGCGCATCAACGTGACCGGCACCTTCCTCTGCACCAAGCACGTCATTGCAGCGATGGAACGCGCCGGCGGCGGCGCCATCGTCAATCTTTCGTCGATGTACGGCATCGTCAGCGGCCCGGATGTCCCTGCCTACCACGCCTCAAAAGCAGCGGTACGGATGATGGCAAAAACCGACGCAATGCTATATGCGACACGTAACATCCGCGCCAATTCCGTGCACCCTGGCTTCATCCGCACACCGATGCTGGAAGAAGCCTTCAGCAAGCTCGGGGATGTGGAACAGGTGTTTGCCGGCATGAGCAAGCTCGTGCCGATGGAACGGGTCGGCGCGCCCGAAGACATTGCCGCAGGCATTCTGTACCTGGTGTCGGATGCCAGCCGTTTTGTTACCGGAACCGAACTGGTGATCGACGGCGGTTATATCGCCCGTTGAACTGCATGGTCCCTGCCTGTCGGGGCCATCTACTGCCCAGACACCCTTGATCTTTCACATCAAGGGTGTTCTCAAAAACCTATCTGGATAGCTAGCGCAAGCCCGCATCGCGCTGTTTGCCGACAATGCGGTCTTCGAAGACCCGGTCGGTGCACCGCCGCTCGAAGGCAAAGCGGCGCACACCACATTCGAGCCGACACTGGCGCACCTGTAGTCTGCGGCAATGAGATCGTTTAACCCGTTGTTCACTGCTGCCACTATGCGGGGGGATGTAATGTGGCAAAGCCGTACCCCACACCGACCTTGTGGCCCTCGGATCGGCAAAACCAAGTGACCGCAATGAGACTGGAAGCGGGCGTACGACAACGCATACTCCACCCTCCGCTTCTAGCCGATTCCAGCCTTTCAGGCGCAAATTAATTTTGACTTAATAGGACATCACATGTCGGATCAAGTCTGAACCAATACAATTTTAATCGACACCCGCAACTGAATCAGTTATCGCCGATGCCCAGCGTAGCCACACTGTTGAGTAGAATCCGCACCAGTTCGGTCTGGCGTGTTACATCCGTCTTCGAGAAAATCGCCCGCAAATGTGCGCGTGCAGTGTTGCGGCGTATCCCTAACTCTTCGGCAGCCTCTTCCAACGACAAGCCGTTTGCCAGCTGCATCGCCAGATTCGTCTCGGCCGGTGTAAAGCTGAATAGTTGCCTGACGATGTCATGCGGCGCCTGCGCCTTGTGTTCCGGGTCACGGATATAGATCACGGCCGCCGGCCGCGACTTCCCTTCTGACCATTCGCTCAGCGGCACACTATGCACCACCACACCGAGGTTACGCAGTCCAGAGTTACGCGTGACCGAAATCGCATCCACCACCGTAGCCACCTTTTGATTGCCGTGTCGCACCAAGGCGTTCTTGATCAGGCGCTGTAATTCGCGGTTATCCGCAGCGTGGGTCGCATGCGGCATGTTATTGGCAATCCGCATCCCGTCGCTGGCACGCAGAATCTTGTCCGCCATCGCATTGGTCTGCAACACGCGGCCGTTTTCATCGAGAATGACGGTGCCGACCATCAGGCGATCCATCGCACCCGCATACAGCCGTCGCTCCGATTCAATCAGGTCCAGTTTCCCGTGCAGGTGCACTGCGCGCTTGAAATGTGGTAACAACAGCGTACAAAATGCCTTGTCGCGCTCGGAAAAATCGGGGGAATTAAGCGAGCGACAGACGCGCAGGCGACACTCGACTCCGTCATCGGTGCGAATGTCGGCACCCATCAGATGATGGACGTCAACCGGCGCCAGAAACTCTTGGTAAAACGGGGATGCCACCCAGCGCGATTCGCTCATGATTTCGCTGGTCGTCACTACTTTCTCAGACGGCAAACCGACAAATGGGTCCATCGCATAATAATGGCTGTGATAGGAAATCAATCCTTCCGAGGTCACGTCGCCGACAGTAACCATCAGGCCCTGGTCACCTGGTCCGGGAGAACGCAGAATCAGGGTCACATAGTTGGCGCCCAGTTCGGACCGCATACGGCCGAGGATTTTTTGCCAAGGGATAGTCTCGAGCAAGCCATCATAGATCGCCCCCACCAACTCACTAAATGTTTCTAATGGAAAATTCGTTACAGCATTTTTCATTCAGACAATTCCGTGCCAACCAATGATCAGTGAAAATGACAATGCAGCCGTCATTTTCACTGTCTACAGTTATGTCAGGCAACTGCTTTCAGGTTGAATACACGGCGTGCGCTCATGGATTCCGGCACCTCGGCCGCATCCCGAGCCTTAGCGGTACTGTGCGACGACTTCGTTGATCGCGCGCTGGACGTCGCCGCGGCGATACTTGAGCAACGACACTTCGGCAGGATCGGGCTCATAGGACACTACGTTGCCGCGCCCCGTATAAATCGCCATGTCGGGCAGTAGCGGATGTTCCTGCTCGAGCGGCGGCACTGGCTGGTCGTTGCCCGCAGCGCGGAAGAACGCCCCGAAATACTCGGCAAAAGTCAGATTCTCATCGCCGACAAGATAGGCCTTGCCCGATTCGGCACGCTGCAATGCGCCCCATACGGCCTCCGAAAGCGACTGGGTCGAGATGAAGTTGCTGCCGCCGGCTGGCCCGAATGCCGGCAGCCCGGGCAGCTTACCTTCGGCATAGCGGGTGTACACCTCGAACATTTTTATCTGCAGTCCGGGGACCGAGCCAACGACGAAGGGCGCATTGACGCTGCACACATTGAAGGTTGGCGTTGCGAGCGCGCGCACCTTCTCATCGGCCAGATGGCGCGAACGCACGTAGGGACTACTCTGAATCAGTTCCGGAGCTACCTGTGGATAAAAACTGCCGACCAGCACCGCCCTGCGCACGCCCGCGTCGCGGGCCAGCGCAAAGAAGCGCGGCACGGCCTCGACATTGGCGCGCTCCCAATGGGCCGCCTCGTCGGTGCCGGGCGGGAGATGGCGGATATCGTTGCCCGCCGCGAAGACGATGGCGTCGAAGCGGGCAAGGTCGGCCTTGGTGAAGTCTCCCGCGACATAGTCGCCCTGGAGCAGTTCGAGTCCGGCCAGCGCGCTCGTGGACGAGGCCGGCTTGCGCGCGGCGATGCTGACCGCATTACCCTGAGCCTGGAGGAAGAGGGCCGCATGCCCGCCGATGAGTCCGGTACCGCCAATAACTAATATTTTCATTGTATTTCCTTGAGGTTTATCCGTGCCGACGCGTCCGGGCACGGGGAAAGTGGGCGCGAGCCGTCGCTCAGAGATTGAGGCCGTTACCGCTGAGTACCGGCAGGTTGGTCCAGGTACCTTTAGGATCGCGGTACCAACCAGCCGCTGCGAGTGAACCGCCATCGACGTGCAAGGCCGTTCCTGTGACCCATCCGGCCAGCGGGCTGGCGAGGAAGAGCGCGGCGCCGGCAATGTCCTCGGGCGTTCCGAAGCGCCCCATCGGAATCCAGCGCGCGATGTGCTCGCGATGCTCGGGAGGAATCATCAGGCTCACGGGGACTTGCGGTGTGTCGGTCGTTTCGGGGGCGATCAGGTTCACCCGGATGCCGCTAGGCGCCAGCTCGACCGCGAGACTTTTTGTGAACCCGGTGATGGCTGACTTGAAAGTGGCATAGACGCTGCAATTCGGAATCGCCCGAAATCCTTCGATCGACGACACGCTGATGATGCTGCTGCCGGGCGCATTGCGTCGCAAGAGCGGCAGCATCGCACGGGTCACCATGAAGATGTGCTTAAGGTTGACGGCATAGAGCTGCTCGATTTCCTCATCGCTATAGGACTCGAAGGGTTTGGCGAGCATCCGGAAATCGCCTACATTATTGACCAGCACATCGAGTCCGCCGAACTGTGCGCCAATCCGGTCAGCCAGCGATGCCACATGGTCTGGTCGGGTGACATCGCACTCGAGCACGAGTGCTTCGACATCCGTCGTTTCGAGCGCCTGCCTCACGGCCATTGCACGGGCGGGGTCGATTTCCGCAACTGCCAGCCGTGCACCTGCCCTGCCGAAAGCCTCGGCGGTAGCGCGGCCGATACCGGCGCCACCGCCGGTGATGAGGATAGTCTTTCCCTTGAATTCGATCATCTTGAGTGTCTCCTGAGTTGTCTTGCGGGTTATGATAGGAGGGACTTTCGGCATCGAGCCGCCCCCTGAGTGCCTCACGAGTTGGCACTATATTCCGGCTCGACCGCCGACAACAGGACCGATGCGGGCCAACCAGGGGACTATGGCGCTCAACTACCCCGGCCTGAACGGCCGGACCTTGAGGGGTTCAATCCGATGGACCGAGGTTGACCAGGGAGAGCCGCCGCAAAGCGGCTACGTTGTACCGAAGTACCAGACCGACGTTCACATGCTTTCTCAGAGTGAATCGGTTCTGCACACTGACCCATGGTTACGGCTACCTGTGCACGCCTTATCAACCTCAAGGAAAGGCAGCGACTGCTGCGCAGTCGGCTCCTTTCCTTCCTGGCCTGAAGGCCGGGGTTTCTCGGAGCAAAGTCTGATGACAAGCTTGGCGACCTACCCGAACACTGTTCCGTTCCGGCATCTACAGCCGCTGTTGCGCGAGCTGGAGCGCCTTGGACATCCAACCCGACAGGTCTGGCGTGCGTCGGGCGCGGTGCTGGACATGGAGACGGCACTCGGCGGGGAGCAAGTGGAGATTCCCGTGCTCGACTATATTCGGGTCAACCGGTATGGCTTGGGTTTGCTGGAGCAGGCGGTTTGCGAACGGGAACAGCGACCCGCCACAGGCAAGGAAGCTTTCGACCTGATGTGCGCCTGTGTTATTAACTGTGCAGATCTAGAAGAGGTTATTCAGCAGGCAACGCTCTTCAATCGCATCCTCGATCGCCGAGGTGGAGAACTATCGCTGAAGATACAGGGTATCAGCGCCACTTTTGCGATGGATAGCCGGCGCAGGCAGAGAGACCAGGCTTCCTTTATGGTCGACCTGACGGGATTGTCGGCCTATCACCAGCTGTTTTCATGGCTTACGGGGCGGGCTATTCCTCTCCAGGAAGTGGGGTTTATGTATGCGGCGCCGGAACAGCAACCCTTCTTTTCCAGCCAGTTTAACTGCACGATAGCGTTTGAACAGGCCACCAACTATCTGGTATTCCCTGCTCATTGCCTGCGATATCCGGTCGTGCGCAGCTACGCCGAGCTAAAGCGCATTATCGATTACTTCCCATTCGACATTCGCCTTACATCACAATTCGAGCGCGACCTGCCGGACGTCGTGCATCTGCTGATTCTGGAGGCGCTTCAGAGAAGCGGCAAGCCGTTGGGCATCGATGAGCTGGCGCAGATTTTTTATGTGAGTCCACAAACACTACGGCGCCGCTTAGCCCGAAATGGCACGTCATACTCGCATATCAAGGAAGCCTGTCTTCAGCACATGGCTGACCACTATCTGCATCATTCCGATATGACGCTGGAACGCATCGCCGACTTGTTGGGGTTCAGTGACGCCAGAGCATTTCGGCGCGCCTTTCAGCAATGGACGGGCCTTTCCCCTTCAACCTACCGGCGCAAGCCGTCGAGGAAAACAAACTTGTCTGCAAATTCAGGACGTGTCAACACGCCTTAGTCCAAACGGACGTTGGTTCGACTGAAACCCGGTGCAACCATGTGCCTGGAACGAAGAAGCTAGGCTGCGACGGCTCTGCTGCGCGCTTTCGAACCACAACAAACTATAAAGGATGGAGACCCATGTCAAAACTGGATCACAAGCAGGCACTTTATGAGCTGGTCTGTCGCTATGCGCAAGCGGTGGACAAGCGCGACTGGACGCAGCTGGAGGCGCTGTTCACCGCGGATGCGAGCCTGAAGGGGCCGAGCTTCAGTATGGACGGACGCGCGGCCATCATTGCCGGCATGAGGGCGCTCGGCCAGTACAGCGCGACCCAGCACCATGTGCATCAGCAGCTCGTCGAACTCGATGGCCCGTCGGCCGGCGCCGAGACCTACTGCGTGGCCAATCACCTCTACGAACGCGACGGCATGAAACGCAAGCTGGATTGGGGAATCCGTTATCAGGATCGCTTCGTCTGCGAAGCCGACCAGTGGCGCTTCGCGCAGCGCATACTGCTGCTCGACTGGACGCAAGACTTGCCTGTGGAGGCGTGAACGATGAGCACGACCCGGATACTCGAAGGCAGGACCGCGCTCATCACCGGCGGCGCCGGCGGCATTGGCTCGGCCAGCGCCAGATCGCTGCTCAGAGACGGCGCGGCAGTGCTGTTGATGGGGCGGCGGCGTGAAGCGCTGGAACATGCACGGCAGCTGCTGTGTGCCGACATCCCCGGCGCCCGTGTCGAATACCACGTCGGAGACGCCGGCAAGGCGGACGATATGCAGGCCGCGCTCCAGCAGGCGTGGGCCCTGCAGGACCGGCTGGACATCGTCGTGCCCACGGTCGGCGGCGGCGCTTTTCGGCCCTTGCTGATGCACGATGCACAGACCTTCTGCGCGGAACTCGAACTCAACATCTTGACCGCATTCCTGGCGGTTCGCCATGCGGCGCCGCTGATGGCTGCGCGGGGCGGCGGGTCCATCGTCTGTATCTCGTCGAACGCGGCGCGCATGAACTTCCGCTGGCTGTCTAGCTATTGCACCGGCAAGGCGGGGCTCGAAGCCTTCGTGCGGGCCGCGGCCGAAGAACTGGCGCCTGCCGGAATTCGAGTCAATGCGGTGCGCCCCGGCCTGACGCGATCCGAAGCGACCGGGCCGATGTTCGACAACCCGGCGCTGCTCGACAAATTCTTCGAGCAAATGCCGCTCGGCCGTCTCGGCGAGCCCGAAGACATCGCCAGCGCGGTGCGCTACCTTGCAGGCCCGGAATCGGGCTGGGTCACAGGGCAAAGCTTTGCGGTCGATGGCGGCAGCGAACTGCGCAAGAACCCCGTGCTGGACGACACCGTGGCCTACTTGTATGGCGAGCAGGCCCTGCGCTCGGTGCTCGCCGGCAGCGCGCCGGCCGAGAGCTGAGCAGCGATGCATCGAAAATTTACTTCCATACTACATGAGGACAGCATGAATCGAGTCAAAGATAAGGTCGCCATCATTACCGGCGCGGCCAGTGGGGTCGGCAAGGCGGATGCGCTGCTGCTCGCCGCCGAAGGCGCGCGCGTGGTGCTAACCGATGTGAACGAAGAGGCTGGGCGCGAGGTGGCCCGCGAGATCGGCGATGCGGCGCTGTTCGTTCGCCACGACATTGCAGAGGAAAATGACTGGCAGAAGGTGATCGCTGCCACGCAAGAGACTTTCGGTCAGCTCGATGTACTGGTAAACAATGCCGCAATCTGTCCCATCGGCTCGATCGAGGACACCAGCATCGAGACCTGGCGCATGGTGTTGCGGACCAACGCCGACGGCTACTTCCTCGGCTGCAAGTTCGGCGTAGAGGCGATGAAGAACAATGAAGCCGGCGGCTCGATCATCGTCATGTCGTCGGTCGCCGCCCTGGGTGGTCTGTCGATGATGTGCGCCTACACAGGCTCGAAGGGAGCAGTGACCGCGTTGACCCGCAGTGTTGCCGTGCACTGCAAACGTAGCGGCTACAAGATCCGCTGCAACTCGATACACCCGGATGGCATCTGGACGCCGATGACGCAGGCGATGATGCCAGACCTCGACCCCGCCGCGCTGGGCATAGGCACCGATCCGATGGCGCGCATGTGCGATCCGAAGGATGTCGCCAACCTGGTGCTGTTCCTCGCCTCCGACGAATCGCGCTTCGTCAATGGCGCCGAGCTGCGCATCGACAACGCACAGCTGATTTCCTCCCTCTGAGCTTCGATGTGCGGGCTTTGTATTTAGAGTGTTACGAACAGCTCCCTCTCCCCTTGCGGGAGAGGGAGCACACCATGCAACGGTCAATCAGATGTCAAGAAACTTTTGGCTACCTGCATAACGTTATCGGTACTGTGCGACGACTTCGTTGATCGCGCGCTGGACGTCGCCGCGGCGATACTTGAGCAACGACACCTCGGCAGGATCGGGCTCATAGGACACGACGTTGCCGCGCCCCGTATAAATCGCCATGTCGGGCAGTAGCGGATGTTCCTGCTCGAGCGGTGGCACTGGCTGGTCGTTGCCCGCAGCGCGGAAGAACGCCCCGAAATACTCAGCAAAAGTCAGGTTCTCATCGCCGACAAGATAGGCCTTGCCCGATTCGCCAAGCTGCAACGCGCCCCATATGGCCTCCGAAAGCGACTGGGTCGAGATGAAGTTGCTGCCGCCGGCTGGCCCGAATGCCGGCAGCCCGGCCAGCTTACCTTCGGCATAGCGGGTGTACACCTCGAACATCTCGACCCGCAGCCCGGGGACCGAGCCAACGACGAAGGGCGCATTGACGCTGCACACATTGAAGTTGGGCGTTGCGAGCGCGCGCACCTTCTCGTCGGCCAGATGGCGCGAACGCACATAGGGACTACTCTGAATCAGTTCCGGAGCCACCTGTGGATAAAAACTGCCGACCAGCACCGCCCTGCGCACGCCCGCGTCGCGGGCCAGGGCGAAGAAGCGCGGCACGGCCTCGACATTGGCGCGCTCCCAATGGGCCGCCTCGTCGGTGCCGGGCGGGAGATGGCGAATATCGTTGCCCGCCGCGAAGACGATGGCGTCGAAACGGGCAAGGTCGGCCTTGGTGAAGTCTCCCGCGACATAGTCGCCCTGCAACAGATCGAGCTTCGACAGTGGCGTGGTCGACGCCGGTGGTTTGCGTGCCGCGATGCTGACTTGATTGCCCTGGCCCTGGAGGAAGAGGGCCGCATGCCCACCAATCAGTCCGGTACCGCCAATAACTAGTATTTTCATTGTGTCTCCTATTGATGAGCAGTTCGTGGGGCCGTCGTCGAGGGGCGGGAATGCCCGCCCAGGCCCCGTTCAGGATCAGGCCGCAGGCGTCTTGATGATGTATTGGCTGCTTGGCATCACGTCGATCTTGTCGAAGTCGATGAAGCGCTGGCAACTCTCCATCATCGCCCCAACATGGCGCTGAAATTTGTCTTCGTCGCCGACTGCGTTAAAGAACGCATGGGGATCGGTCATCGCCGCGGCCGGGAAGCATTCCTCGACGATCGCATCGTAGATCGGTGCCGCATAAGTCAGCGGACGCACCACCACGTTTTGCACATAGAGGAAGTTGTCCTGGGTATCGATCGCCACCGGCGTATGCTGGTTGTGCCAGATGTCCAGCCAGGCCTCGGGTGTGAGCCGCGGCGGCCGCTTCAGGAACGCTAGCTGCGAGAAGCCCGCAGTGCGCTCGCCCGGCAGTGCCGGGAAGCGTGTATTGCGAATGGGCTGCGACTCAGTGACCAAATAGCCTGCCACCCTGGTCGCCGCCGCCTCGATCACCGCGTCGAACGGCCGGCGAAATCTTTCAATTGCGCTGTCCACCCACAGCGACAGGAAGCCGTCGATCTGCGGTCGGGTATTCATTTGGCGCAGTCCGGCGGCTGGCTGGACGGCCTGGTCCGGCACGTTTACCTGCAATCCACGCGCACCGAGCGCGAGCAGCCTATCGGCCACCTCGGTGCGCAGCTTGCGGCCAAATTCCTCGGCGTTGGTTTGGGCATCGCGCCAGACAATGTAGACGACTTTTTCCATAGCAAGAATTCCTTTCGATTAAGTTCACTGAAACAAATGAATGCAAAGCGCAGTCCGCCACGGACGTCCTGCCTGACGTGGGAATCGATTCCAGCGCTTTTGCGGCGCTGTCGCTGGATGCTGCACCCAGTGCATCACTGCGCCGGGCGTTCATCCGGGATCACCCCGCTCCTCCGGCAAGCTGCTCATTACACAGTCGCCGGCACACCGCCCATGGCCGCGTAGATCTCCTGAATCGAAGGATTGCGGCGCAAAGTCTGCCCGCCGTTCACTTGCAGATTTTGGCCTGTGACGAAGGAAGATTCATCGCTAGCGAGCCACAAGGCGGCATTCGCGATGTCTTCGGCAATGCCAGGGCGCTGCAGTGGAATCTCTCTTTTGTACAGGTTCGCGATGGGCTCGAAATTCAGGCCGCCGTGAGACATCGGTGTATCCGCCGTACCTCCCGGCGAAATGGAGTTAGCTCGAATACCCTGCGCACCGAATTCGTGCGCGACGCAACGGATAACGTGGTCCATCCCCGCCTTCGTCCCCATGTACGCGGCATGGTTGTCCATCATGATCGTTGCCGTCACGGAAGAAATCTCGATGATCGACCCACCATGGACCATTGCCTTAACCATGGCCTGCAGGAACTGGAACGGGCCAATGAATTGTATGGCAGCCATTTGCTCAAGCTCTTCGCGCGTGGTCGCTGTGAAGGGCTTCAGTAACCCCCAACCAGTGGCGTTTACGCCGACATCGATCCGGCCAAACCGGTCCAGTGCGGTCTGAATCAGCTGCTCGATGTCGTCCTGGCGCGTGATATCGCAGACGGCCCACGCCACGCCGATCTCATTTGCGGCCTCTTCCAGTGCCTCCTGTCGGCGCCCCGCGATCATCACCTTCGCGCCTTCGGCGACGAAACGGCGCGCGATCGCTTGCCCCATATTGCCGGGAGTCACGCCCAATACGACGGCGACCTTGTCTTGAATACGTCCCATTAGTACTGTCCTCGATAAATGACCTGAACTCCGGATTGATCAACCTGCTACATACCCACCATCGACTGCCAACGCATGGCCGCGAAGAGCTGGGCGCTTGCTCGCCCGATTCCACTACCCGCCCCTGTAACCAGCGCGATCTTGCCCTCCACTAGCCCCATGCTCATCTCCCTGTTTCTCTGTCTATTGATTGTTCGATTCGGGCCTGCGTCCGCTGCCTGGCTTCTGCAATCGTCAGCCCATATCGATGTTGTGCACGGGATTGCGCCCGTCCCAGGTGCGCGCCTGTTCGATACCCTGCTGGAACATGGCTGCCAGCTCGTCCGTCACTTCGATGAATTCAAGCAAAGTACCAGGCTCGGACGAGCCCTCCATGTAGGCCACGCGAGTGGCGGCATTTTCGCCGTTGAAACAGACCTTCAGGCCGCGCTCTTGCGCTCTGGCGACGTCGCTCTCAAGGTCGCGCGTGAACCAGGCGATGTGGTGGATACCGACCAGGCGATTGCCATTGTCGTCCTGGTAGGGGGACGACGTGTCGCTCAACACCTGGATCAACTCGATCTGCATATCGCCCTGGTACCCCAGCGCCACGTGGATCCGGATCGCCGTTTCCTGGCCGCGATATCGGCCAGTGAGCGTGACGTTGCGAAAACACGTCCACGGACCTATGCCCGTGTGTTCCAGCCACTGCTGTACACCTACATCGAGATCGCGTACCAGATAGCCGATTTGTCTAATGGGACCGATGCCGCTCCCGGCATCGCTGACCACCGCGACCGGCTTCTTGTCCGAGTTCATTTATGATCCTTCCGGTCTTCGTTGCTGCCGAGGGGTAAATTGCTAGGGTATGCGCTGGGCCTTCTGCGTATGCCGGTTGCGCCAGATGCCCAGCCAGGGGCCCCTGCCGTGAGCCGCAGCGACCGCTTCTGGAGCGCGTGCTGCGCAAAGGCCGCAGTGCGCTCGCCCGGTAGCGTGCATGCGAATGGGCTGGGACTCGGTAACGAGTGACCCGGCCCGGTCGGCTTATCAGCGCTTCTCAAACATATTCGCGGTGACCCGGAACTGCTCGGGGATCGGCGAGGTGACCACTTCGAACACGCGGTCATAGCCGGTGGAGTGGATTTTCCAGTGGCCGTCGCGCTTGACGTATTCGTCCTGATAGAACGCTGTGCCTTGCAAAATCCAATTCTGTTCCAGGTTGATCACGTAGTCTTCCAGATACCACGTGCCCTTGGCCTTGTCGGGCGAGACGAGCTCGATCTCGGGGTGGTGGCCGTGATGCATGGTCAGCAGCGTGGGCTTGTCCATCAGCGCCTTGAGACCCGCGACGAATTCGGCTCGACTGTTGAAGCTGTACTTGCCGCTGTCCAGTCGGGTCGCGCAGTCTTCAGTCAAACAGGTTCCAAACAGTGCCCAATCGTGCCGATCGAGCGCGCGAAAGTAGCGATATTTGAGCTGACGAATGTGCTCAATTTCAAGAAATGCGTCCAAGGATGTCTCCATTGCGTTCTTCTCCATTTATGGTTGTGGTGTCTGCTAGATGTTAAACACGCCCGACCGCCGCACATCGTCCACCCGGACTATGCCGCCGCCGCAATCAGGCTGCCGTCCGTAGTCCGAATGGATGATGGAAGAATCCTGTCCGCCTTGTAGCCTATGGCAAAAGCGTTGGTGTCGATTGCAGTCCAGTAGTGTCCGGTCTGTTTTTAGAAAGAAACGCTGCGCGGCCAATATTGACGCGGATTTTTAGGGATTCATGGATGCTGACGATTCGAATTTTTGATTGCACATTTGCGATGCTTTCGGGTTTAGGCGACAGGTGATTTGATGAAGCTAATGCTGCAACGCTCGATTTCTGTCTTTACCGATTTGCGGGTACTCATATTAGATGACATCGCCTTGCAACAGGAGATGCTGGTCGACGCGTTAAATGCAATGGGAATTTCTTTCGTCACGCAGGCGGCCGATTGTACAAGCGCATTGCGTGTCTTGCGCAGTACCGGACACAGCTTTGATATCGTGCTCTGCAACATGAAAATGAAGGGCATGGATGAGGGTGAGTTTATTTACCATGCAGCTCAATGCAACGTGGGCGGCTTCATCCTGATGTCGGTGGCGAAGGACGAGCTGCTTTGTTCGGCAACAACAATTGCCCATGGATGCGGATCACATGTGCTAGGCGTATTAGCTAGTGCGAATGAAACTGGCGGACTCAGGCAGCTGTTGTTGTGCTATCTCGATACTGCTGCAGCAGCGCCGAGCAATGAGGACAAGCCGTGGTCGCAGCAGTGGACCCGGAGTGAACTGGTATCGGCACTCAACGGCAATCAGTTTGTGCCATTTTTTCAGCCGAAAATTGACCTCGATACCGGCGTTCCGACCTGCGTCGAAATCCTTGCTCGCTGGAATCACCCCGACCTGGGTATGTTGCCACCAAGTCAGTTTGTCGAATTGATGGAACAGGAAGGGTTGATTGACCAATTGACTGGATCCTTGCTTCTGCAGTCGCTGGCATGCGCCAGGGAATGTGCTGCCAGCGGAAGGGACATCGGGTTCGCAATTAACGTCTCTCCACTCACGTTACAGGATGCGCGCACGCCCACCCGGATTTGCTCGCTGGTGAAGGCATGCGGGCTTTCTCCTGCACGGATAACGATTGAAGTAACCGAGACTGCCTCTGCGAAAAGTTTCACGCGGGTACTTGAATCGCTAACGCGACTGCGCATGCAGGGCTTTGAAATTTCAGTCGATGATTTTGGGATGGGGTATTCCTCGTTGCAACAGTTAAGTCGGATGCCGTTCACGGAACTCAAGATTGACCGCAGTTTTATAAGCGATGTGTCAAGTAACACAAAGTCGGCTGCGATCCTGGAATCCATCATCCAACTTGCCGGAAAACTGCGCCTGCGCACGGTGGCCGAAGGGATTGAAACCAGCGATGAACTCGATTTGGTGCAATCACTGGGCTGCGGTGTCGGTCAGGGATTTTTACTAGGCCGGCCGATGGCGCAGCCGGATTTGATCGACTATCTGGAGCAGACGCCATCACTTGAGGCGGCATAGGGAAGCGTGTTCACCAGATTGTCTTTCCGAATACGGCGTTGTCGCCGTTGACCATCGCCGCGTTGTACAGGAATTGTCGGAAGATGAAATTGATCTTCAAATGCGTACGGATTCTTTCGGTCTCCGTATTCAAAAAAACCAGTTTTCATGCGCCTTGCAGCCCGATCTATCGACTCTAGAATCGCCACTCGGCGCTAACCAATTGAATTTGTTTGAGTTTTAACTGGACACTACTGATTGCAGCCACAACCACATAAAGGATAAAAATGACGATCATGCTCGAACTGGGCGCGCGCCTGCGCATATTGGAAGACCTGGAAGCGATCCGCAAGCTCAAGGCACGCTATTTCTTCTGCTGCGACCAGAAGGATCCGCAGGGTGTGCGCGACTGCTTCGCGCCGGGAAAGGTGTTGATCGACTATGGGCGCATCGGCGTGTTCCACGATCGGGATCAACTGGCCGAGGTATTCGAGCGTCTCGGCTGTCAAGAACACATCGTCGAGATGCACCATGGCGAGAATCCACAGATCACCATAGTCGACGACACAAATGCGCGCGGCACCTGGGGACTGTATTACCACCTAATCAACACGCGCGAGCGCTCCATCACGCAGCTGGGCGCCTACTACGAGGACGAATACCGCAAGCTCGACAACGAGTGGAAGATCAGCAAGACGCGCTGCGTCGTGACGTCCACGCTGGTGATGGACCTGGCCGACGGGATGGCGAAGATCCTGTTCGCGGGCCGCGCTGCGCCGGTTGCGGTAGACGATCCGATAGCACCAAGCGTAGAAAGCGCCGAGAAAATTCACTGAAGGAGTTGGCATGAGCAATAAAAAAGAACCGATCGTCGCCGTGGTCACCGGTGCCTCGCGGGGTGCCGGCAAAGGCATCGCATTGGCGCTTGGCGCGGCCGGCGCCACCGTATACATCACCGGCCGCACCGAGCGCGAAGGGAGCGCGGCTTTACCCGGAACGATCCATGCGACGGCAAGCGAAATCGATGCATTGGGCGGCAAGGGCATCGCCGTCGCCTGCGATCATCGCGATGACAGCCAGGTGCGCATGCTGTTCGAGCGGGTCCGACAAGAGTCGGGACGGCTCGACATTCTGGTCAATAACGCCACTTTCCTGCACGACGAACTGATCCTGCCGGGAGGGTTTTGGGAAAAGCCGTTGGAGCTTGTGAACATCCTCGATGTCGGCCTGCGTTCGGCCTATGTGGCTAGCTGGTTCGCCGCGCCCCTGATGGTGGCACGCCGCCAGGGGTTGATCGTGTTCACGTCCTCGTTCGGCGCAAGCTGCTACATGCACGGGCCCGGGTATGGCGCGCAGAAGGTCGGCGTGGACAAGTTCGCCAAGGACATGGCGGTCGACCTGCGTCCCCACAACGTGGCTGCCCTGTCTATCTGGATGGGTCCGCTGCGGACGGAACGGACCATGCGGGTCTGGGAGCAACATCCCGAGCAATACGCCGATTTCGCCCCGGTCGCGGAAAGCCCCGAATTCACCGGGAAGATCATTCACGCGCTGTATCGCGACCTGCGCCTGCTGGACAAGTCGGGGCTGGTGCTGGTGGGCGCCGAGGTGGCGCAAGAGTATGGCGTCATCGACGTCGACGGCAAGCGACCGCCCTCCTACCGCGACTTGCTCGGCGGGCCGGTCCAGGCGCACGCGGCCAAGGTTGAGTGAATTTTTCGTTAACAGAACAAGGATGGGACCCATGAAGACTATCAAAGATAAAGTTGCATTAATCACTGGCGCCGGGCAAGGCGTAGGGCAAGGCATCGCCTACGCGCTTGCCGCGCAAGGCGTGAAGGTTGCAGTCGTGGGCCGCACGCTCAGCAAGCTGGAAGACACCTGTGCAGAAATCCGCCGTCGCGGCGGCATCGCGGAGGCGTTCGTATGCGACGTGATGATCAAGGAACAGATTGACCGTTGCGTCGAGCAGGTAGTGGCGCGCTTCGGCAGCCTCAACATCCTCGTCAACAATGCGCAAGTGGTGCCGCTGGGCCGCCTGCTGGAGGTCAGCGACGAAGCCTTCATGCAGGGCATTGATTCGGGACCGCTCGCGACGCTGCGCATGATGCGCGCCTGCTATCCCTACCTGAAGGGCGATGGCGCAGTGGTGAACTTCGCCTCGTCTGCCGCCGTGCGCTGGGACGCATCAGGTTACGGCGCCTATGCCGCGGTAAAGGAAGCGATCCGCGCCCTGACTCGCGCAGCGGCTTGCGAATGGGGCGCGGACGGCATCCGGGTCAACGCGGTCGCGCCGCACGCGATGTCGCCGGGCATGGAAGGCTGGGTCGCGGCGCGGCCAGAGGAAGCGGCAGCGTTCTTCAAGACCATCCCGCTGGGCCGCGTGGGCGACTGCGAACAGGACATCGGCCGCGCGATCGTGTTCCTGGTCGGGGCCGACGCCGGTTACCTTACCGGCGCGACGATCCCGCTCGACGGCGGCCAAGCTTACTGGGGCTGAGACCGCGCTTAAAAGCCGCCGGCCCAGCTGGGGACCGGCACCACAACAACTGGCCTCGGCCTCCCGGCGGCAGCGCTGCCGGAGGCCAAGCCGAAACGGAGGAATCAAATTATGGATCGATTGACAAACAAGGTCGCGATAGTCACCGGAGGCGCTCGCGGCATGGGCGCGGAGACCTGCCGGCTGTTCGTGCAGGAGGGGGCGCGGGTCGTCATCGCGGACCTGCTGGAGGCGGAGGGCGAGGCCCTCGCCCGCGAGTTGGGGGACACCGCCTGCTTCCGCCGCCTGGACGTCAGCGACGAGGCCAACTGGGAGAGCCTGGTGGCGGAGGCAGTGGAGCGCTTCGGCCGGATCGACGTGCTCGTCAACAACGCCGCGGTGCTGGTGTTCGGCGCGATCGACGAGTTATCGAAGCGCGACTTCGAGCGGGCAGTCTCGGTCAACCTGGTAGGCACCTTCCTGGGCATTCGCGCGGTCGCACCGATCATGAAGAGCCAGCGCGCGGGTTCCATCGTCAACATCTCGTCCGTCGACGGTTTGCGCGGCGTCAACGCCCTTGCGGCCTACGTGTCCAGCAAATGGGGCGTGCGCGGGCTGACCAAGGTGGCCGCCCTTGAGCTCGGCCATCACGGCGTGCGCGTGAACTCGGTCCATCCAGGTGGGGTGAATACCGTCATGTCCAATCCCGCTGGAGCACCGCTGGAAGAGGTCAACAAGCAGTACGCGAATGTACCCATGCAACGCGTCGGCAACCCGGAAGAGATCGCCCGGGCGACCCTGTTCCTGGCGAGTGATGAGGCGTCCTATTGCAACGGCAGTGAGCTGGCCGTCGATGGCGGCATGGCGGCGGGTGCGTACTACCCCGGCTTGCCGGGCGCGCCCGCGTGAGCGTGAGCCGCAGCCGGATGCGGGTGGCTTGCGGCTCCTTATGGAATGGACGCATCTTCGGCTTCTGCTCTAGGCTGCCTACTCCAGTGATCGGTAACGCTGGCACAACTGCTTATGCGCGCGCCAGGCGCTGTCCTGAATCGCTTCCGGTGTGCGTTCAGCCCGTCTTGCGTGCCGCATGCCGATATGTCCACGCCGCGTCGATTGCGAAACCAGGGCGGAACCGGGATCGAACCGGAGCGAGGATTGAGATTAAAGCGCCGGATAGTCGATATAGCCGGCGGGGCCTGGCGTATAGAGGGTTTGCGGGTCGAAGTCCGCCAGGCGACGGCCCTCACGAAACCGCCGCACCAAGTCGGGGTTGGCGATGAAGGGACGGCCAAAGGAGACCGCGTCCGTCGTCCCGTCGGCGATCAGCCGTTGCGCACCGTCGTGCTCGACGCTCTCGTTCAGAATCAGTGCGCCCTGGTAATGGGTCTTGACCACCGCCAGGCTGTCGATTTCCGGGGTGGGCAGCCAGATCAGATGTAGATAGGCCAGCCTCATCGGCGTGACGGCCCGAAGTAGAGCGCTGTAGGTTTCGCCGGGATCGTCGTCGTGCAAATCGTTGAACGGGTTGCCGGGACAGATTCTCAGGCCGACGCGACCGGAGCCCGCCTCGTCGCTCATCCCCTCGATCGTTTCCACCACGAATCGAATGCGGTTTTCGACTGGCCCGCCGTAGCGGTCGGTGCGCCGATTGGTCCCTGTGGACAGGAACTGCATGGGCAAATAGCCGCTCGCGCAGTGCAGTTCCACTCCGTCGAATCCGGCTGCCAGGGCTTTGGCCGTGGCTACGCGGAACTCGCCGATAACGTTGGGCACTTCCGCGGCCGACAGTGCGCGCGGCTCGTCGAAGTCCACCATACCGACGCCGTCGGCGAAGATTCGTCCACGCGCGCGGATCACCGAGGGTGCGACGGTCTGTGCATCCGGCCCCTTATTCAGCCGGCTGCCGATGCGTCCGCAATGCATCAATTGCAGGACGATCCGTCCCCCCTCGGCGTGGACTGCGTCAGTGACGGTGCGCCATCCCCGGATCTGCCCTGCCGTATGGATGCCGGGGGTGCGGCAGTAGCCCTTGCCGTGCTTGCTCGGGTACGTGCCTTCCGCGACGATGAGTCCCGCCGTAGCACGCTGGCGGTAGTACTCGACGTGCAGCGCAGTCGGCTCGTCGCCGGGGCCGGCACGGCTGCGCGTCATCGGCGCCATGACAATGCGGTTGGCTAGTGCAAGGTCGCCCAGCCGCACGGGGTCGAACAATATCGTCATGCTTAGTCCTCGTTAAAGTTCATGCAAATGTGAATGGGTTTGCGAGTGATCCCCATCGGGAGTACTCGTTCGCTCCTCAGCCGGGTAGCGCCGTGCCAGCATGGTATTCCCAAGAAACTTCCCCGACAAAGAGGCTATCGCTTCGGCACCAGGGGCCGCGTCGATACAGTCCCTGCGAAATAAGCGTCTTCAATTCAACAGTGGTAGCGCCGCAGCGCAGCTTCCGGGCCAAGCCGCCCGCGACCGAGTCGCAGGCGGCGATACGATACAGCCACACTGTGCAAGGGGTCGAGCGTGCCCGCAGCGAGACCGGAGCTGCGCTCAAAGCCCCGTGCGGCGCGCCGCGTCGGCGGTGAACTCCTCCGGGGAGAGGCCACCATCGTTCAACCGCGTCTTTTCTCGCCGTTCGTTATTCAGGCGATCGGCCATATAGGCGCCCGAAGTCAGGTCATGATAGACCGATACCCGGGCCTGGAATGCCTGCATCTCATAGGCATAAATGTAGTTGACCATCGCCATGCGCCAGAGCTGGCCGCGCGCATCGTAGTTATCGGACATCACCGCGTGCCACGTATCCTCATCCAGGTACATCACGCGCTTGGCATACTGATGGCGATAGCCGTCCTTCAGCGTACCCTCGAGCACCCAGACGCGATGCAGTTCATAGCGCATGTAGTCCGGATTCACATGACCGGTCTTCAGGATGTCGGCATACATGATGCTGGGGTCGTCGAACCGGTAACCATTGTAGGGAATATAGAGTTCCTTCTTTCCGACGATTTTCCAGTCGTAACGCTCCGGTGAGCCGTTGAACAAACGGTCGTCGTCCACTGTCCTGAATCCACCGGCCCCCTGGGGCATATCGAACCCGAATGCGGGCAGTTGACGCACGCGTCGGGTACCGGGGTTGTACTGCCACGCCTGCCGCGGGTTCTGCTTGTGGTTGTAAGACTCCTGACCGACGATGATCTCGCCCTTGTTGCGCTCAGGCAGCATCGTCAAGGAATAGAAGTACGCCTGTACGCCCTCGGTCTTTTTCCGATGCTTCGGATCGTTATAATCTGACAGATTCTTCGTCGATACCCGTCCCCATGCGATATTGCCGTCGGGGTACACGACCGCCTGGTCATTGGTAGAGACCTCCGTCCACGCCCGAGTCGGGAGCAGGGTGTTCCACAACAGTTCCAGGCCGTTCTTCGGGATCGGGAACGGCACCGCACCGCTCGTCGCATTCACGCCGAATCCCTGGTCGGCCAGTTCGGCGCTCAGCGCGTTCTGCCTGGCGACTTCGCATGCGTAGTCGGCATAGCGGAAGTCGCGGTGCGACGGGTAGAGCGGGATGCGGAAGGTGTCCGGATACTTCTTGAGCAGCGCCTTCTCTCCGTCGGAGAGTCGGTTCGCGTACTGCTCCATGTTCTTGGCCGTGATCACGAACAGCGGCTTCTCGTTCGCGTAAGGATCGGGATGATGCACGCCCGTTCCCTTAAAGTTGATGCCGGGCGGCACGCCCAGCCACTTGCCGCTGAAGGCGGGAATCGTGGCGTCCTGGTTTCCGGCTTTCTCCGCGCCCACGCAAGTGAATTCCTTGCCGAGCTTTGTGGCTTCCTCCGCCGATACCTTGGCCCAGGCCCCCTGCGAGGCGACACTGAGGACCGCGACCGAAACCATGGCGAGTTGAATGGACTTCCGAATCATGATCATTCCTTTCCGTTTGAATGTCTGAAACTGTATTTCGCGTTGAACGCGAGGTGATTGTGCTCGGCGACCAGAGATACCGCGCAAGGTCAATTACCGCCTGCCAATAGGCCAGCGAGGCGTTTCTGGGGCGCCGGGGCCACGCCGCGCACGGTGTGCACCCCCTCGACTTCGCGCCAGAACTCCGCGGCGCGATCCTTCGGGTGATAGAACTGGCGGTACCAGGTCCGAACCTTGTGGATAGGGCCATCGTTGGGCAATTGCAAGAACTGGAAGGCAGGGCGCTTGTTGGCCCAAATCTCGAAGTCCTGAACCAGCGCCAGCCGGCTCGTCTCCTGGCAGGCGCGCGCGATGGCGACATCCGCTTCGCTCGCAACCTCGTGGGCCGACTTGACGATGAGGCCTTGCCAAGCCTTGATCACGCCGTCTTCGATCGGGGTATGCATGATCAGCTGGAGCGCGTCGTAGGCGCCCCGAATTCGGGAGAAGAGGAGGCCGGGTCCCATGTACCAGGTGTCGGTCTCCAGCATCTTGTCCGATCCGACCATCGTCCTGTGTCCCCCGCCCTGGTACTGGATACAGACGTGCCGTTCGAACACGTTTTCAAAGTACTCGACCGTTGATCCATGAATTGGGCCGAGGTGCCGAACGTCCGCCATGTTGTCGACGACTTCGATCGGATGCACGTTCAAGGTCCCGAGATCGTCGAGCTTCCAGCGCACCCAGGCCGGGTCGCCCCATTCTTCGATCGTCGGGAAGTCGTAATCCGGCTCGCCGCCTTCGGGGTCATGCCAGACGAAGATGCAGCCGTAGCGCTCGATCACAGGCCACGACTTCACCCGCGCATTTTTCGGGATCGGCCCATTGAAGTAAGGGATGTGGTTGCAGCGTCCGTCGGACCCGAAGCGCCAGTTATGATAGGGGCAACGGATCGAATCCCCGTCGATGTGAAGCCCATCCTGCACGACATAGGACGTGCCGCCCTGCGCCAGGTGAGTACCCATATGCGGGCAGTAAGCGTCGAGCAGAACGACGCGTCCGCTCTGGCCGCGGTAAAGCGCGAAATCGTTTCCAAAAAAGCGGACCGCCAAGGGACTGTCTTTCAGTTCGCTGGCATCCGCGATCATGAACCAGCCGCGCGGAAACGTGAACTCGCCAAATGCATAATCCTGAGTCGTAGCCATGCTCGTTGCCCTTTTCAAATGCTTATTACAGTTGTCCACTCGTTGCCCAAACCGGTTACCGCACGCGGATTTTCGGAATCGGTGCGCCACGCCGCATGGTCTCGAGGAATTTGTCCAAGGGCGCGGGCTGCGCGACCTGTGGCAAGCCCTCGGCAGGCCGATCCCAAAACTCCTTCCACGTGGGCCAAAGCGCATGCCAGGCGCCGTCGTAGGACTCACGTCCCGGCCATCGCATCTTGCGGTCGCCGATCGGCGGCTTGTTCAAGTCGGTTGCATACCAGTAGCATGGAAGGCGGCGCCGAAAGTGCCAGCGACCATCGATGCGCTCATAGTCGTCCCAGTAGAGCATCTGCATGACGACCCACTCGGGGCCGGTCTCGTGCTCGTTTTTCGAATACACCACACCGCAGGCATGGTCGGCATCACGAAACTCGATGATGTGGCCTCCAATATGATGGGCCGTCCCTGTGAACTGATTGCGAAGGGTCTCGTCCATCCACGTCTTGAAATGCGCGCGGCCCACCTTGTCCCGACTGACCTGGATGTCTGGCGCGAAGAGGTTCGCCAGCGCGTCCAGGTCTCGCATGTCCAGCGCCAGCGCGTACTTGGCTGGCAGCATTCGGATTTCCGAGTGGGACTCCAGTCGGTCGATGCGCGCCACGAGATCATTACGCTCCATGCCATTCTCCTAGTCGGTAAAGTCGGCTGCACCCGGGACGAGTTCGCAGGTCTTGCCTCCGTCCACCACCAAGCCTGCGCCTGTGATGTAGGAAGCTTCGTCCGAGGCGAGAAACAGGATCGCGCTCGCGAGCTCGCGCGGTTCGCCGATGCGCTTGAGCGGCACGCCCCGCGCGGTGGCCGCCATTGCCGCTTCGGTGCCGTGGGCCTCCTGCGCCCATGGCGTCATCACCACGCCCGGGATCACCACATTGACCCTGATGTTGCTGCCGGCGCCCTCCAGGGCGGCGGTACGCGTGAAATTGATCAGGCCCGCCTTGGCGGCCGTGTAGGCCGCCATGCCCGGAGTGCCCAGTAGCCCGCAGACGGACGCCACGTTGACGATCGCCCCCCCGCCCTGATGCTTCATGTGCGGCAACACCGCCCGCGTGCCAAAGAAGGCGCTGTCGAGCGAAGCCCGGAAACAGGCATGCCACTCCGATGTCGGCTGTGTTTCGATCATGCCCCACGTCGCCGCCGCGGCATTATTGACGAGGATGTCGAGTCGGCCCTGCTTGTCCACGGTGGCTTCCACCGCTTGCGCGAAGGCCGCCTCGTCGCTCACGTCGGCGCGCACCCAGTCCGCGCGCCCGCCGTTGTTCCGGATCGCGTTGACTTTGGCTTCCAGAACATCGGCCCGCCGCCCGCAGATGACCACGGTGGCACCTTCCTGCGCAAACCGCTCGGCGGCTGCGGCACCAATGCCGGTACCGCCCCCCGTGATCAGCGCCACCTTGTTTTGCAAACGTCCACTCATTTTTGTCTCCTCATTGTCGTCTCCTTTATTACAGCATGTACATCCCACCATTGGGCGCGAGGCTCTGACCGGTGAAGAACGATGCGTCATCGCTCACCAGGAACAGCGCCGTCTTCGCGATCTCGTCCGGCTCGCCCATGCGACCGAGCGGGACGGCTTGAACCAGCGCCTGTGCCCATTCGTCGGATATCGTCTTCATCATCGGCGTGTCCGTCGGCCCGGGACAAATCGCGTTCACCCGGATACCGCGCGGAGCGACCTCGCGGGCCAGGCATTTCGTGAATCCAAGCTGCGCCGCCTTCGAGGCACAGTAATGAACCCCGCCTTCACCGGTGAATGCGGCAGTGCTCGAGATGTTGACTATCGACCCTTTGACGCCCGACTTGATCATCAGGCGAACCGCCTCGCGTGCGCAGCAAAAGGTCCCGAAGAGGTTGATTTCGACGACGCGCCGCCAGCCCGAGTCGTTCATGTCGATAATGTGGTCGGGGTACACGCTGACCGCTTCGCCGCTGGCCTGCTGCTCGTAGCGCTGGTTGAGCCGCGCCATCAGCTTGTCGAATCCATCGCCGGGCGCCGCCCCGACCCCGGCGTTGTTCACCAGGATGTCAATGCGCTGGTAGCGCGCCTCGATCTCCGCGAAGAGCGTCCTTACCGCGGCGCCGTCGGCGACGTCACAGTTGCGCGCGAGGCAGTCTCCCCTTGTGTTCACGGAGGCGATCGTTTCCTCGGCAGCGGCGAGATTGATATCAGCGGCGACCACGGCGGCCCCTTGCGCGGCGAAGAGCTGGGCGATGGCCCGTCCCATTCCCTGCCCGGCTCCGGTGATCAGCGCGACTTTGTTGGCAAGCTTCATGAATTAACTCCTGGTTGGATCGGGAGATCGCCCCGGCGCGGTGTGCCGGAGAGATCCGCCTGTGTCGTATGTCTACTAACCCGCAGACAGTGTGCCGCCCGGACGCGCACCGCGCATCGCCCGTTTGGGCTAACCCCCACGGGCTCGCAATGCATTCTTCACGACCTTCCCCGATGCATTGACGGGAAGTGCCTGCACGAACTCGACGCTGCGCGGCACCTTGTAGTTGGCCATGTGCTCGCGTGACCAGCGGATCAGTTCCTGCTCGTCGAGTTCCACGCCTTCTTTCAGGACGACCCAGGCCTTGCCGACCTCACCGAGCCGTTCCTCCGGCATGCCCACGACTGCAACCTGGGCGACGGCCGGATGCTCGCAAAGGAGGCGCTCGATTTCGGCTGGGTAACAGTTGAAGCCGCCGACTATGAACATGTCCTTCAGCCGGTCGGTGATCCGCAGATAACCGCGCCGGTCCAGTTCGCCGATGTCGCCGGTGTGCAGCCAGCCGTCGCCATCGATCGCTTCGCGCGTGGCCGCTGGGTCGTCGAAGTAGCCGCGCATCACGTTGAATCCCCGAATCCACACCTCACCCGGTGTACCGGGCGGCACCGCCAAGCCGCTCGCATCGGCGCAGCGCACCTCGATCCCGGGCAATGCCCACCCGGCGGTCCGGGCGATCGTCTCCGCATCGTCGTCGGGCGAGCAGACGGTCGCCACGCCGCAGCATTCGGTCAGGCCGTAGGCGGTCGTCACCACACGAAAGCCGAGCTCATCGCGCATCCGTTTCACCAGTGCTGGCGCAATCGCCGCCGCGCCGGTCACGGCAACCCTCAGGCTGGACAGATCGATCGTCGAACGCCGGGGGTGGGCCAGCATGCTCAGGTAAAGCGTCGGGGGCCCCGGAAGAAAGGTGATTCGGTCCCGTGCAATGCGGTTCATGACCGCTTCGACATCGAAGATCTGCTCGGGATGGATGGTTGCACCGCACATCAAGCCAGCCAGCCAGCCCGCCTTGTAGCCGAATGCATGGAAAAACGGATTGACGATCAGGTAGCGATCTCCCGTCCGCAGCCCCACGACTTCGGACCATGCCGCAAAGAGCCGAAGGTTCTGACCGTGCGTTGTCATCACACCCTTGGGCCGGCCTGTTGTGCCCGAGGTGAACATCAGGTCCGACAGATGCTGTGGCATCACCGCAAGTGCGCGCTGCTTCGCTTCCTCCGGAGGCGTCCGGGCGGCTTCAGCGACGAACGCCTCCCACGAGCATTCGTCGGGATGCGCGCCGCGCAAGACGACCACGCGCTCGACGCAGCTCGGCAGTCGGGCGGCTAACATGTCGGGGTAATGGACTCCGAGAAAATCGCCGATGCAGAACAGGACGCGGCTACCACTGCGGGCGAGAATGTCTGCCACCTCCGCACCCTTCATGCGGGTGTTGATCGGCACCAGGGTCGCGCCCACACTGTGCGCCGCGAGCGCTGCCACGATCCACTCCCAGCAGTTGGGTGCCCAGATGGCCACGCGATTCGCCGGTTCCACCCCCATGCTCATCAGGGCCCGGGCGGCCTCCAGGCGCAGCGCATCGAGCGCCAAATAGGTAAGCCTCGTCGGTCCGTCTTCGATAGCGACACGATCGGCGTAGCGCTGGGCGACCGCGGAGATCAATCGGGGAATCGTTGGAATCGAAGGCAACATGACAAGTCTCCACGCAACTTTAGTTGATGCGGCAATCCGCTCTGAGGGCGCGATGCCACCGTTTCTGTTGCAACCAATTCTGCTCTGCACTAAGCAACCGGGCATCGCCCGTTCGGGCTAGCCCCGACCGGATCGCAATCGGTTCTTCATGATTTCCCTCCGACGCATAGCCGCTGCAGTCCAAACGGACGATGCACACTTCTGGCCGGCCGCGTACTTTTTCACGCAGAACGTTGGACGCAGGCCGAGGGTTGCCACATCGCAAGAGGCACGCTGCGACCCGATCGTGTAACTCCAGCATCGCGCCGCTTGGCAGCTGACCTGTGCAAGAGGTAACATGCCGCAAGCCCTGTGGCACTCGCCGCGGCGAACAATCTCCCGGACCATGCGTGCGTCCGACATTTCCATTTCCATGCACATTGGGGGGCTCGTGAGCACTGAGCGGCGAACATTTCCAAACGATGGAGCCCCCGCGATCGGGGGCTGCGGCACTATGACGCTTATCGATGAGTTCAGCCGCTTGATCGGGCTGATCTATGAAGGGCCGCTCGAGCCGGTTCCTTGGCAGCAGAGTCTCAACGCCATGCGCGAGCGGCTACATGCAAACTACGTCATCCTGGTTCTTCGGCCATCCACCCCGGATGACTCGGGATTCATGGTGACCGCCGGAAACGTCACCACGCAAGCGGTCGTTTCCTATAGCACGAATTTCTATGCCCTCGACCCGTTCGTCGGACTCCCTCCGGATCAAATCGTCACGGTCCACGAAATCCTCGGCGAGGCGCGCTGGCTGGAATCGGCTTACTACAAGGAATATAACGCGCCCTACGACGTGTTTCACGTCATGGGGGCCGATATTCACACGCCCGATGGTGCGGAATGCCGATTGCGCGTCTGCCGTCCCCGAAGCGCCAAAGAGTTCTCGGAAGATGACAAGGCGTTGTGCCGACGGCTGTTGCCCCATCTGAAGCAGGCCGTGATCCTGCACGCGCACCTGGACCGCAGCGAGTGCGAACGCCAGCTCTACGCCGGCACGGTCGAGCGTCTGATGGTCGGCACGATCGTCCTCGACGAAAATGGCAAGATACTGCAAACCAATCAGGCTGCGGACGAACTGCTGCGGGAACGCGATGGGCTGCGGATCGCCAACAAAGCGCTGGAAGCGGTGCACACGCGTGACAACCGGGAGCTGCAGCGACTCATCAAGGGGGCGCTCTCCGGACACACGAAACCGGACCTGTCGGTGATCGAAGCCATTTCAGTCAGGCGCCCGTCCGGCAAGAGCAACCTTGGGATCGTCGTGCGCAGCGTTCCCATGGGCGAGTGGTCGGAGGGCAAGAGCAGGCCCGCTGCTGCCGTATTCATGCGCGATCCCGAGCAGAAGGCGCCGGCCTCCCAGGAGGTCATACGTCGGCTGTTCGACATCACGCCGGCTGAAGCCGCGCTCGCCATACAGCTCGCGAACGGACTCTCGCTCGATGAGGCCGCCGAGGCGCTCAACATCACGCGAAACACGGTCAAGGCGCATCTGCGTTCGATTTTTTCCAAGACCGGCGTGACCCGGCAGACCGAATTGGTGCGCATCCTGCTCAACAGCGTTGTGACCCTCGGGTATAAATAGGGGCTCCAATTGAATAGCCGCATCCGTCGGAAAGCGGCATCAGAGTGCCATAGCGGAAATGCGGGAGACCCACTTAACGAAAGGCGCGTCCATCCCATTAGAGCCCAACAGCACACCACGGTCTGCCGACATTTAATCGACACCCGCAATCGAATCAGCTGTCGCCGATACCCAGCGTGGCCACGCTGTTGAGTATGATACGCACCAGTTCAGTCTGGCGTGTTACATCCGTCTTCGAGAAAATCGCCCGCAAATGTGCGCGTGCAGTGTTGCGGCGTATCCCTAACTCTTCGGCAGCCTCTTCCAACGACAAGCCGTTTGCCAGCTGCATCGCCAGATTCGTCTCGGCCGGTGTAAAGCTGAATAGTTGCCTGACGATGTCATGCGGCGCTTGCGCCTTGTGTTCGGGGTCCCGAATGTAGATCACGGCCGCCGGCCGCGACGTCCCTTCCGACCATTCGCTCAACGGCACACTGTGCACCACCACACCGAGGTTGCGCAGTCCAGAGTTACGCGTGACCGAAATCGCATCCACCACCGCAGCTACTTTTTGATTGCCATGTCGCACCAAGGCGTTCTTGATCAGGCGCTGTAATTCGCGGTTATCCGCCGCGTGGGTCGCATGCGGCATGTTATTGGCAATCCGCATCCCGTCGCTGGCACGCAGAATCGTGTCCGCCATCGCATTGGTCTGCAACACGCGGCCATTTTCATCGAGAATGACGGTGCCGACCATCAGGCGATCCATCGCACCCGCATACAGCCGTCGCTCCGATTCAATCAGGTCCAGTTGCCCGTGCAGGTGCACCGCGCGCTTGAAATGTGGTAACAACAGCGTACAAAATGCCTTGTCGCGCTCGGAAAAATCGGGGGCATTCAGCGAGCGACAGACGCGCAGGCGACACTCGACTCCGTCATCGGTGCGAATGTCGGCACCCATCAGATGATGGACGTCAACCGGCGCCAGAAACTCTTGGTAAAACGGGGATGCCACCCAGCGCGATTCGCTCATGATTTCGCTGGTCGTCACCACTTTCTCAGACGGCAAACCGATGAACGGGTCCATCGCATAATAATGGCTGTGATAGGAAATCAATCCTTCCGACGTCACGTCGCCGACAGTAACCATCAGGCCTTGGTCACCCGGTCTGGGAGAACGCAGAATCAGGGTCACATAATTGGCGCCCAGTTCGGACCGCATACGGCCGAGGATTTTTTGCCAAGGAATAGTCTCGAGCAAGCCATCATAGATCGCCCCCACCAACTCACTAAATGTTTCTAATGGAAAATTCGTTACAGCATTTTTCATTCAGACAATTCCGTGCCAACCAATGATCAGTGAAAATGACGATGCAGCCGTCATTTTCACTGTCTACAGTTATGTCAGGCAACTGCTTTCAGGTTGAATACACGGCGTGCGCTCATGGATTCCGGCACCTCGGCCTCATCCACATAAAACTGCTGATACCAGTCACGCAATTGATAGACAGGACCATCTGCTTCACACAGCAGCGGATTGTCGATGCGCGTTTTATTGTGCCAGATTTCCACGTCTTCATAAAAGGCTTCTTGCGCCAATTTGACGTATTGCATTGCGGCTTCTTTGTTTTGCTCTTCGGAAAGGCCAGCGAATTTTCGTACCAATACACCAAAGCGCAGCTCAAAACTATTCAGGTCGATCGGAACATGGCAATTCAGCAAGATGGAATCGACCGGATATCCATTCATCTCCCCCTGCATCACGGTGATCTGGTAAGACGGACCGTAATAGGTGGAGGTATTGGTCAATACGCCATCGGCTGACAAACGCGGGCTTTTGCTTTCCATGACTTGCGTCGCAATATGGCCTTCAAACGCATTGCTGAAATCGGTAACCTTTGCGCCATGCACAGTAGCAAAATGGGCCATGTCGGAAACATTGTCGATCAGTTCACGACAGTTAGTCTGAATCACCATCTTATCGATAGCCCATGCCGTCCACTCATCCGAAAAGCAGGCATCGATGCGGGGGATCGCCACTTCAGGCGGCGGCGGATTACCTGCCGGATCATTCCAAACAAACAACAGATGATTTTGTTCAGCGGTCGGCCAACTAGTGATGCGTGCTTTGGGTGGGACCCGCTTGCAATAAGGAATTTCCTGACACACACCATCTGCACCCCATCGCCAGTCATGAAACGGGCAGGCAAGCGTGTCGCCCTTGACCGTGCCCCGGCTCAGATCGGCTCCCATGTGTGGGCAATACGAATCCAGGATACTGATATCGCCGCTTTCGCCCTGAAAGGCCACCAGGCGTTTGCCAAAGATATTCAGCGTGTGCGGCTTGCCATCCTTGTAGTCTTGCGCCAAGCCCAGACAGTGCCAGCCACGTGCGTAGCGCGGCTCTAGCGGTCGCGCCTCAATTTTGTAACCTCTTGCCATTTTTTTGTCTCCTTTAGCCATCGATGTCGCAATGGTTACAAATTAAGGGCGCGACCCACTATTTTCATCGTCCTTTCGGACGATGCCGCCCAACTCAGCTGGATAGATAGTGGCGGCAAGCCTTTAATTGGAGCAGTCCCATGTCACATTCACTCCCCTGCGCGGTTGTCACTGGCGCAGCCAGCGGAATTGGTCGCGCGATCGCCTATGCGCTGGCCAGCCGTGGTATCAACCTGGTATTGGCCGACATCGATACCGCTGGCTTGAAGCAGACCGGTTTGCACATTATCGAATTGGCACCCTCGATACGCACGCTGGAACTGACGACCAATCTAGCCGATCCGGCCCACATTAGCGCGCTGTGCGAGCGCTCGTTCGATACTTTCAGTCGCGTCGACTGGCTCTACAACTGCGCTGGCATGCTGGTCAGCGGGCCAAGCTGGGAGCTCGATGACGCTAGTTGGGCGCGCGTGCTCGATGTCAATTTATGGAGTGCGATCCGCACCGCGCGCGCCTTTGTGCCGCGCATGATCCAGCAGGGATCCGGCCACATTGTAAATATCGCCTCCTTGGCTGGCCTGCTGGTTGGCCCATGGCTGGCGCCGTACACCGTTTCCAAACACGGCATGGTCGCGTTGAGCGAAACCATGCATCAGGAGTTCACGGCACTTGGTTTGCCGCTGAAGATGTCGATCGTCTGCCCTGGACCAGTCAACACCGGCATTTTCCGCAATCTGCCAGCGGAAGATGCAAACCAGCAAGTCGCTGGTGCCAACCATTATTTGCGCGACATGAACACCGTCGGCATGACGCCAGATGAGCTGGCCCGGATCGTCCTGGCCGGTGTGGACGCCGACAAACTGTGGATTTATCCGCACGCCGACATTCTTAAAGGGGCGCTGCAGCAGCGGATGGAAATCCTGCTGGCAGTCGAGTAACCCCGTCTCTCATTTATTCAGGAGCAGCATTCATGGCAATTGACCCGCAAGCCCAAGGCATCCTCGCGATGTTTGCCGGTTTTCCGGAACCGGATTATTCCACCCTGGATGTAACTGCTTACCGTGCGATCGATGCGCAACGCAGCGTGCCCTCACTCAACGAGGCAGTGAGCCATATCGCCGACCATGTGATCACCGCTCCGGCCGGACCAATGACACTGCGCTTGTATCACCCTGCCCCGGGCAGCGTGTTGCCCGCGATCGTCTTTTTTCACGGCGGCGGCTGGGTGTCTTGCGGGCTCGACACGCACGACAACCTGTGTCGTCGGCTGGCCAACCTGAGCGGATGCGCGGTGATTTCGGTCGACTATCGACTCGCGCCTGAAGCAGCGTTCCCCGGCCCAGTCGACGATGGGTGCGCGGCGCTGCGCTGGATTCACGGAAAGGCAAGCACATTCGGCATCAACCCTGGGCGTCTGGCCGTTGCAGGCGACAGTGCCGGCGGCAATCTGGCGGCGGCATGCGCCCAGTTATCGCTCGACCCGACATTGGAACTGCCTAAGCTGTCGCACCAGTTGCTGTTCTATCCGGTCATCGATGCAGCATGCGACACACCCTCCTTCGATACTTATGCGACCGGCTATCTGCTCACCAACAATCTCATGAAATGGTTTTGGCAACAGTACTTGCGCGTTCCCGCTGACGCTGAGGACCCGCGCGCTTGCCCGCTGCGCGCCACCAGTTTTTCCGGCTTGGCGAGCGCCACTATCATCACCGCCGAATACGACCCGCTGCGTGATGAAGGTGAAGCCTATGCGGCACGCTTGCGTCAGGATGGCGTACCGGTTCAGCTTAAATGCTGGGACGGTGTCTTCCATGGCTTTGCCAGCATGGTCGGGATCATGCAAGCGGCGGACGATGCCTTGGCGCTGGGTGCCAAGGCAGTTGGTCTGGCCCTTACGGAGTAATACGATGTCAACCCAATCCATACGTACACTGATTGAAGCCATCCGTACTGGTGGCATGGTAGTCCTGGTCGAAGACAACGAGGCCGATAGCGAAGGCGTTGTCGTGATGGCGGCCGATGCCGCCACCGAATCCGCGATCAACTTCATGGCGCGCGAGGCACGTGGCCTGATTTGCCTGGGGCTGCCAGAAACGCGATGCAAGGAACTGGAGGTGCCGGCGATGGTGCCGACAGCGGCGCGCCAACGTACCCGCTTTGCGGTCTCGATCGAGGCGAAGCACGGCGTCACTACCGGCATTTCCGCAGCAGATCGGGCCCTCACCATGCAGCTGGCCGCAGCATCAAAAACCACTGCCCACGATCTGGTTCAACCGGGCCATGTGTTTCCAATCATGGCAGCGCCCGATGGCGTAATGCGCCACGCCGGTTTTGCCGAAGCAGCCTGCGACCTGGCGCATCTGGCCGGCCACAGCGCAGCCGGGGCCGTCGTCAGCATCCTGGACGAGGACGGCGAAAGCGCGCGCGGCGCGGCCGTAGCGGCATTCGCGAAACAGCATGGCCTGCCGTTTTCCAGCCTCACCGAGCTGATCCATCATCGCATCCTGACTGAGGGCCTGATCGCGCGCACCCGGGAACGGACGCTACAAACCAGCTATGGCGAGTTTCGCCTGATCGCCTACCACGACACCATCATGAACGCGGTACACCTGGCACTGGTGCGTGGCGAGGTCAACAGTACGGTCGACAGCGAGCCGCCGCTGGTGCGCGTACAGGGTGTGGAAGCGCTGCGCGATGTGCTCGATGCCGATTTCACGTTTGGGCCGCGCTACTGGAATGCGAAGCGCGCACTGGCACACATTGCCCAGGCCGATCGCGGCGTGCTGGTGTTGCTGGCGCGCGAGGAAGGCGCCAATGAAGTATTGCAAGACATAGAGCGCTACACCTCGACCGACACCCCGCGCGCGCCGCTATTTGCGCAGCGCACGCTGGGAGTCGGCGCGCAGATCTTGCGGGATTTGGGGGTGCGGCGCATGCGCCTGATGAGCCATACGGTGCCTTACCGGGCGGTAGCAGGTTTTGATCTCGAAGTCGCCGAGTTCGTGCCGTTCGAGCAGCAATGAACGCGCAATGCGGGCCGGCCGCGGCATCAAGCCCCGGCCCGCATGCTACATATCAACGACGTGAGCGCAGCACCTGATCCAGCATGTGCTCCACCGTCAGCAACCGGGTCGACTGGTATGCGCTCAAATCCGGGCAAACGTTGATGGCGCGCACCACCCAATCGTCATGGTGCTCGCCGACATCGAGCACATTGATGCAGCCCGGTTGCTGCTCGAGACGTCCCAGATGCGCTTTCCCGCCAGTCAATGCGTGCGAGATCAGCGCACCGTTCACCAGTCCATGTAGCACCAGCAAAGCGGTATCCCAATCCGGGTCGGCACGTAAAGTATTCAATGCCGGCACGATCCGGTTTTGCAACTCGGCTACCGACTCGCCGCCCAAAAAACGCTCTTCTAGTGCAACGCTGGTATGCGTCATCGCCAACAGCCCAACCGACAGCCGATCCGTCGAGATTGCATCAGGGTGTCCGCTGCGCATTTCACGCAGCGCTTCCCATGCGTCCGGCTGTACCGGTTGCCCATAGGCAGCGGTCACCCGTTCGGCGGTCTCGATGGTCCGCGGCAAAGAACTGGAAATGACGCGATCGAAACGCGCGACGCCCAGCGAAGAAAAATAACGGCCAGCCGCATCCGCTTGAGCCCGCCCTTTCTCGCTCAGGGCAACCAAATCCAGATCGGCCACAGGCTGGCCATCGGTACCAAAATAAGCGACATCGCCATGCCGCATTAGATAAATGCGCCGGCGCTTGGTCGCGCCGTGTTGATTGCTAGTTAATGTGCTCTGCACTGGAGTTCATCCTGAGTATTGATCCGGCACGATTAACTCTTGACTATTTTTTTTGACACTGCTTGCGGAATCGCCAAAATCAATCGAGATATATTCGTATCGGATCATTAATATGTTGGGATAGGTTTCACATCAGTAACGTGAACCTGGTGTAAAAATATCTACCGTCGCAACGGTAGCCCTCATTTTACGCCTGGCGCTCTCCCAACTCTCTTATCAGGCTGTGTTGTCCAATTCAGGCACTGGCACGGACATCATCCAGCGCGATATGATCGGCCGCCAGCATGCCGAATGTCATTGCCGGCCCAATCGTGGACCCTGCGCCTGGGTAACTCGTGCCCATCACGGCTGCGCTGCAATTGCCGATAGCATACAAACCTTCTATCGCAACACCGGCTTGTGTCAGCACCCGAGCATGCTCGTCGGTCGTCAGGCCGCCCTTGGTGCCGATGTCACCGGGAACCAGGCGCAGCGCATAGAACGGCGCTTTTTCCAGCGGCGCCAGACAGGGGTTGGGTTTAACCGTGGTATCGCCGTAATAGGTGTCAAAGCAGTTGCCACCCTTGCCGAATTGACTGTCCACACCTTTGATTGCATCCGCATTCGTGCGGGCCACCGTCTCTTGCAGGCCAACCGGGTCGACCCCGATCTGCGCTGCCAGCGCGTCCAGCGTGTCGGCACGATGGACGATCTGGCGTACCTCTTGCGGCAAACGGCTATCCGGCACGAACGAGCCGGGAAACAGTGGGCCACAAGGATAATTCCGGCGGAAGCGCGCATCGAACACCAGCCAGGCCGGGATCGTGCCGCCCTCTTCTGCCTGCTTGCGGTACATGATTTGCACAAAGTCAGTATAGGCGATATTTTCGTTCAGAAAACGTTTGCCTTTGGCATCCACCACCACGCTGCCCGGCAGCGCACGCTCGACAAACAGTGGATGCGCTTGCGGCTGGCCCGGCACTTGCAGGGCCGGCACACCCCACATGTATTGCATCAAGTCCAGCCCGGCACCGACCGCCTCGCCAGCGCGAATTGCATCACCGGTATTCGCGTGCGGCGGCGTCACGCTCCACTCGGCGCGCGACGGTTGTGGCAGATACTTGTCCCGCATTGCCTGATTCCACTCGAAACCGCCGGCGGCCAGAATCACGCCACGGCGTGCGCTAATCTGCACGACTGCACCATCTCGCTCCACCTGCACGCCGACGGCGCGGCCATCTTTGATGACCAGATCGCGTAATGGCGTATTCAACCACAATGGAATCCCGCGTTCTTGCAACGATACGCGCAGGCTACCGACCAATGCGGCACCCAGCGTCAAGCGGCGGTCGCGGCGAGAGCGCAAACGCCACGGCAGATCGCTCCAGTAACGCACCATGACCGTCAGCGCCAGCCCGACCCAGCCGCGATGCTTGCCTAGCATCTTGCGCGCCTCGGTCTGCGTCATCGACATCCGGCCGCCGACCAGCGTGGCAGCTAGTGGCGGCCGCTGCTTGATGAATTCGGCACCGACCCGGGCCGCATCAAACGGCTTCGGATCGAGGGAACGGAACCCTGGTTTGGCGCCAGGACGGTCCTGGAAGTAATCGGCATATTCCGGCAACGGCACAAAGCGCACCTGTGTCTTGTCGTGCAGATAGCGCACCATGCGCGGGCCGTGTTTCAGATAAGCGCGCACGCGCGCTTCCGACATGTGTTCACCGACGCAAGCGCGCACATAGGTGAGTGCCTCATCAAAGCTATCCTTGGCACCGGCCGCTTCGCCCACGTGGTTACAGGGAATCCAGATACCGCCACCCGAGATCGCCGTGGTACCGCCATACACGTCACACTTTTCGACGACCAATACCGACAAGCCGTTATCGGCGGCGCGGCAGGCCGCCAACATCGCGCCACCACCGGAGCCGACCACCACCACATCATATTCAGTGGTTTCTGGCGAGCCGCTGGAATTATTTGCTTTGTGACTGGAGCTCATCATTGTCAACTTTCGATGGTTTGGTAAGCGCCACTGACCTTAATGGCTGGCTTGCGGACAGGTGTATGCAGCAGGCCGACCGCCAGCGCCGGCAACAGGAAGATCGAACCCAGCACGTTGACCAGGAACATGAACGCCAGCAACACGCCCATGTCAGCCTGGAACTTGAGCGCCGAGAAGACCCAGGTGCCGACCCCGATCGACATCGTCAGCGCAGTGAACAGCGCAGCGGTACCGCGCTGGCGCATCGCCTCGTAGAACGCCACCCGGAAATCCTGGCCGCACTCCTGCATCTGGTGCTGGATGCGCTCGTACAGATAGATCCCGTAATCGACACCGACGCCAACACCGAGCGCGATCACCGGCAGCGTCGATACTTTAAGGCCGATACCCAACAAGGTCATCAACGCGTTGCACAAAATCGACACCAGCACCAGCGGCACGACGATGCACAGCACCGCCTGCCAGGAACGGAAAGTCAGGAAACACAGCAGCGCGATAGCACCGAAAATTGCCAGCAGCATACCAACTTCCGCCTGTTCCACCGCTTCGTTGGTGGCCGCCATCACGCCGACGTTGCCGCCCGCCAGACGGAAGCTGACGTTCGCGGTTTTTTCGCTGCCGATGAAGCGCTTGATCTCGCTCACGATATGCGCAATGGTGGTGCCCTCGTGGTTATTGGTGTAGACCAGCACCTGAATCGCCCTGCAGTTCTCGGTATTCATCCCATAGTCGGGATTGAAGCTGCCCGCACCTTGCGCCAGTCCTGGGCCGGTGCGCGGCAACGCTTGCCAACGCGGGTTGCCCTCGTTGAAAGCGGCAATCGTCACTTTGGCGAGCTTCGGCACGCTGACGACAGAGCGCACGCCGGCTACGCCGCGCATGAAAATCTCAAAACGTTCGATCGAACTCATCACCGGATACTGCAGGCAGGCATCGCCCTCAACCTTGGCTTCCACTACCACGGTCAGCACATCGATGCCGATGTTGTACTCGCTGGTGACTGCGGCATTGTCGCGGTTATAGCGTGCCGTTTCGCGCAATTCGGGTACCCCATCGCCGATGTCGCCGGTTTTCAAATGGTGTGCCTTATAGGAGCCCGCCACCAGCAAGACTGCACTGATAGCCAACACCACCCATGCGGTGCGCGGCTCAGCGGCAGATGACAGCGCCCACCACAAGCGGCTGCGTTGCGGTGCCTGCCCCTTGACCGTGCGTACCAGCTGGTTGCTGCTGGTATAGGACAGCAGGATCGGCAGGAACATCTTGTTGGTGAGGATCATCAGCAACACGCCGAGACATGCCGTCACCCCCAGTTCACGCACGATATCGATCTTGATATACATGATCACCAAAAAGCCAAGCGCATTGGTGAGCAATGCAACGGTGCCCGGCACAAACAATTTGCGGAATGCATCGCGTGCGGCTTCAACCGAAGTGGCACCGCCCAGCGCGGCTTGCCGCCAGGCGTTAATCATCTGCACCGCATGTGATACGCCGATGGAGAAAATCAGAAACGGCACCAAAATCGACATCGGGTCGATCCCGTAACCAATCAAGGGCAAGATACCCAGCAACCACATCACGGGCAATAGCGCCACCGTCAGCGCCAACAGCGTCATGCGGCCTGAGCGGGTATAGAAGAACAGCAAAGCGGCGGTAATCACAAAGGCAATGCCAAAGAAAGCCATCACGCCGTTGATGCCATCGACCACATCACCGACCACCTTGGCAAAGCCGATGATATTGACTTCGATTTTGTCATTACCCAACTTGGCACGAAGCTGCTCGAGCTTGCGCGCCACCTCGGCGTAATCGAGCTTGCGTCCGGTACTGGGGTCAATCTCGCGCAACTCGGCCCGCACCATCGCGCCCTTCAGGTCGTTCGCAACCAATTGCCCGATTTGCCCTGAACGGGCCACATTGCGGCGCACCGCATCTAGCTCATCGAGCTGCGCCGAAAAGCGTGCCGGCACGACAACGTCACCGTAGAAGCCAGCCTCCGTCACTTCGGTGTAGCGCACATTCGGCGTAAACAAGGAAAAGACGCGCCCACGCTCAACCCCAGGCAGAAAAAAAACTTCATCGGTTGCTGAGCGCAAGGCATCGAGGAATTGCTTGTTGTAGACATCTCCCTCACCCTTCCAGCGCAGGTTGACCATGATCCGGTTGGCACCAGAAAAAGCGCGCGTGTACTCGGTAAAAGTCTGCATATAGGGGTGCTGCAAGGGCACCATCTTGGCAAAACCCGGGTCAAGCCGCACCCGCGTAGCGGAAGCAGCCAACAATACCGTCAGCGCAAGGAAAACCCACAACAGCAGACGGCGGCGGCGGAGCAGAAAATCGGCACAAACTTCAATGAACGAAGTCAGGCGTTGGTTGGAGAACAGGCTCATGATTGGCTTCTCATCGCAAATAATTCAGATTCGTACAAGGAATGGCGTCGCGGGGGCTTACAGCGCTTTAGGTTCAATCCCAGCTTCGCCGCTGACCAGTGCCCGGGCTGGCGCAATTTGGATGATGCTGGTCAAGCTCGCCATCCCGCCGATACTATGAATGCGAAAGTGCTTGCCATGATCGTCTGACAGCAATACCGCGCCGCCTTGACCGACCAGCGCGATGCGACCACTATCAAACTTGATACCTCCGAAAAAAGAAGTCTGCAAGCCGGTGTCGATACGTTCCCAGGTCGCGCCAAAATCCTCAGTGCGGAAAACGTTGCCGCGCATCCCATACACCAGCCAGATATCAGCCGACAGTGCCAGCGCCCCGAACAAAGACCCTTTGTAAGGCAGCGCCAGCGTTTCCCATTGCGCGCCGCCATTGCTCGAACGCAGTAGCGTGCCGTTCTCGCCGGTCAACATCAGGCGCCCTTTAGGGCCGGCGGTCAACGCGTTAAGATGCGCTTCGCCCACCGCCGGTAAAGGTGATGGCTCCCAATGCGCGCCGGCATCGTGTGACACCAGAAATTTGCCGAAGCTGCCCACCGCGTACAAGGTGGCGGCAGATGCCCCGCCTGTGCCGCCCGCGCTGGCCACCCCCAGCAATGGCTCGGAACGCTGTTCATCGAAACGCACCTGGTGCCAATTGGCACCGCCATCGTCGGTCTTGACGATCCAGCCGTCATGACCGACGGCCACGCCATGTTGGGCATCGATAAACAGGAGCTGGTTCAGGGTCGAACCGGTTTGCGGCTGGACCACAGCGTCGCGCCAGTGCGCACCATCATCGTCACTGAGCAAAATATGGCCTGCCTCGCCCACTGCCACCAGACGCTTGCCGACCTGGACCAGACCGTTGATCTGCAAACGATCCGCACGAATTGCCGTCGCAGCGAACGGCGGCAGCGGACGCGGCGAAAAGGCATAAACCGCAGCAGCAGCCGCTGCCACCACCATTGCCAGGCTCGCCAGTCGAATTGCTTTAGACATCTTGTCTCCTTTGCGGCTATGTAATCCGCATTTAATATTTATGGTTACAACGCAACCGTTACAATACCTCGGTTACAACACCTCGGTTACAACACTTCGAACAATGCCGCAGCACCCATTCCGCCGCCGATGCACATCGTCACGACGACATAGTTGATTCCGCGACGCTTACCTTCGAGCAATGCATGACCCACCATGCGCGCCCCCGACATCCCGAACGGATGACCAATCGCAATCGCACCACCATTCACGTTCAGCCGATCCTGCGCAATCCCCAACTGGTCGCGGCAGTAAATCACCTGGCAGGCAAACGCTTCATTCAATTCCCACAGGCCGATATCGGCAACGGTCAGACCATGCTTTTTCAATAGTTTAGGAATCGCAAATACCGGTCCGATCCCCATTTCATCCGCGCCGCAGCCGGCCACCGCCATGCCACGATAGGCACCCAGCTGGGGCAGCCCACGTCGTTCGGCCTCAGCACGACTGGTCAATACACAGGCCGATGCGCCATCGGACAGCTGCGAGGCATTGCCGGCCGTGATGAATTGACCCTCTTTCACCCACTGGCCGTTTTGCCATACCGGTTTCAGGTTGGCCAGGCTCTCGGCACTGATATCGGCACGATTGCACTCATCGCGTGTCAATGTTACTTGTTCCGTGCCGGTCTGGTTGCCCTCCTTGTCGAACAACGCCTTATTGACCGTCAGAGGCACAATCTCGTCATCAAACAAGCCGTCGCGTTGCGCGCGGGCAATGCGCTGCTGGCTCAGCAATGCGTAGTCGTCTTGCGCGGCACGCGAGATGCCATAGCGCTGCGAGACAATCTCCGCGGTTTCGATCATCGGAATATAGGCCGTCGGATCTGCTGCCAGCACCGCCTGCGATTGGCTGCGGTAGGCGTTTTTGAATTTGTTTTGCGTCAGCGAAATGGATTCGACGCCACCGGCGATCGCGATCTCGATTTCGCCGCACATGATGGATTTCGCCGCGCTGGCAATCGCCATCAGGCCGGACGAGCACATCCGGTCCATCGCCATGCCTGGCACGGTCGCCGGCAATCCGGCGGCGAGCGCGCTCAGGCGGCCGATGTTGTAGCCTTGGGTGCCCTGTTGCGCGGCGGCGCCCATCAATACGTCTTCCACTTCTTCCGGTGCGATGCCCGGCACCCGCGCCAGCGCGGCGCGTATCACATGCCCGCCCAGTTGCGGCGCTTCGGTATCATTGAACGCGCCACGAAATGCCTTGCCAATCGGGGTACGGGCGGTGGAAACAATCACGGCTTCTTGCATGGTTAGTATCTTTCAGTAAGCGCCAACAAACGATGAATCAAGCAAAAAAATAACGGCTGATGGTGTCGGCGACACAGCCAGGTTTGGTGCTGCCTTCAATTTCCACCGTCACACGCACGGTGGCTTGTACGCCATTGCCATCCATCGGCTCGGCGCGCAACAGTTCGCACACCCCGCGGATACGCGCGCCGACCGGAACCGGGGCCGGGAAACGGATGCGGTCACAGCCGTAATTGACACCCATCTTCAGGTTCTCGACGCCGACCACTTGCGGCAAGAACAGGTTGACCAGCGACAGCGACAGGTAGCCATGGGCGATGCAGGCCCCGAATGGACCGGACTTCGCGCGCTCTGGATCGACGTGGATCCATTGATGGTCGCCGGTGGCATCGGCAAACAGGTCGATGCGATCCTGCTCGACCGTGATCCATTCGCTGGCGCCGAGCGGCTGTCCGGCCATCGCGAAGAAGTCAGCCGGCTTGCGGAATGTCATGGTCATAAGTAGATGCTCTGGTCAGGCGTGCTGGCTGCTGACGGACACGATTTCGCCGGCCATATAGGACGCATAATCACTGGCCAGGAACATCATCACGTTGGCCACTTCCCATACTTCCGCCGCACGGCCGAAGGCTTCCTTCGATGCCAGTTGCTCTAGCAGTTCCTGCGGCGCACTCTTGCGCAAGAAGTCATGCAACGCGATGCTCGGCGCCACCGCATTGATGCGGATGCCGAATTCCGCCGCTTCCAGTGCGCTGCAGCGGGTCAGCGCCATCACGCCGGCTTTCGCGGCCGCGTAGTGGGCTTGTTCCTTCTGCGCGCGCCAGCCGAGCACCGAGGCGTTGTTGACGATCACACCGCGACGCCGCGGCTGCATCCGTTTCAGCATCGCGCGCGTCATGCGGAACGTGCCGGTCAGCGTGATGTCCAGCACGCGATTCCATTCTTCATCGCTCATGTCGACCACGCGGCGCGAACCGCCGAGGCCGGCGTTGTTGATCAGCACGTCGACGCCGCCCAGCTTGTTTTCCGCGGCATCGATCAATGCCTGCACTTCGGCTTCGTTGGTCACATTGCACGGCTGGCCATAGATCGCTTCCAGACCGGTCTCGCTGCGCAGGCGTTCGACCGCGGCAACCAGACGGCCCTCGTGGATGTCGGAAATCATCAACGCCCGGCAACCTTCTTCGGCGCTACGCCGTGCCGCCGCAAAACCAATGCCGCCCCCCGCCGCGGCAGTGATCAAAACCGTCTTCCCTTCCAGCAGGCGATGTCCCTTTACATAGGCAGGCACTGCGGCAGACGTCACTACTTGGGATTCATTCATGTTTATCCTCTTGCTTCCTTGGGCATGCCGAGACCGCGCTCGGCAATGATGTTCAGTTGAATTTCGTTGGTACCGGCGTAAATCGTGTCGGAGCGGGTGAACATGAACAAGCCTTGCAGCCGTGAACGGCGACCATCGTCGGCTACCACCAGGTTGCCTTCGGCACCCAGCACGTCCATTGCCAGCTCGCCCAGCGCGCGGTGCCAGTTCGACCAGTAATATTTGTAGATCAGCGTTTCGCGCCGCAACTGGCCATCGCTGTCGCCGGAAAGCATGCGTAGCGCGTTGTAGCGCATCGTGCGTAAGCCAGCCCAGGCTTGCGCGATCCGGCGGCGCAGTGCCGGCTGTTGCAGGCTGCCGTTGTCGCCGGCGGCAGCGATCACCATCTCGAGCTCGTGCCGAAAATGCATTTGCTGGCCCAGCGTCGACAAACCGCGCTCGAAACCGAGCAAGGCCATCGCAATCTTCCAGCCCTCTCCCGGCGCGCCGACCACATCCCTCGCCGCTGCACGCGCACCGTCGAAGAACACTTCGTTGAACTCGGCCGAACCGCTGATCTGGCGAATCGGGCGAATGTCCACGCCGGGCTGGTCCAGCGGCATCAGCAAAAAGATCAAGCCACGGTTGCCGCGCGAACCCGCTTCGCAGCGCGCCAGCACAAAGATCCATTCGGATTCATGCGCCAGTGAAGTCCACACTTTCTGGCCGGTGACGATCCAGTCGCCGGTCTCCGGGTCTTGCACCGCGCGCGTTTGCACGTTGGCCAGGTCGGAGCCGGCGTTCGGCTCCGAGTAACCCTGGCACCAGAACACGCTGCCGTTCTGGATGCCGGGCAGCAAACGCTGCTTCTGGTCTTCGGTACCGTACGCGATCAGGGTCGGGCCAATCAGACCTTCGCCGATATGGCCCATCCGGCCCGGGCCGCCCGCGCGCGCGTATTCTTCGTGGTAAATGACTTGCTGCGCAAGTGACAGGCCGCGCCCGCCGTGCTGTTGCGGCCAGCCGACGCAGGTCCAGCGTCCTTCGGCCAGCGTTTGCTCCCAGGCTTTGCGCTGATGCGGGAAAGCATCTTCGTCGCCCGGCCCGCCACGATGGCGCAAGGGCAGGAAATCGCCGCTTAAATTGGCTTGCATCCATTGTGCAAATTCGGCACGGAAACCCTCATCGGCGTGATCCTGTTCTGCCGAAGAAGCCGAACCCCTGGATTCGACCGCATCCTCGCCGTGATCGCCGGTGTTACATAAGTGTTCGGCAATCCGCTGATAACAGGCTTCATCGTCGCCAAACCAGGTGCGTGCGGCTTGCGCCCGCTTGAAATACAGATGCGGGTCATATTCCCAGGTAAAGCCGACACCGCCATGCAGCTGGATCGCTTCCTGGGCGCAGAAGAACAGCGCATCGTTGGCGGCGCTCTTGGCGCAGGCGACTTCCAGCGCCAGCTGGTCCAGTCCAACATCTGTGGTCGCTGCGCGCGCCGCGCCATACACCGTTGAACGCGCCGACTCCAGCTTGATCATCATTTCGGCACAGCGATGCTTGACCGCCTGGAACGAGGCGATGATCCGCCCGAATTGCGTCCGTTCATTGATATACGCCAGCGTCAGGTCCAAGCACTGCTGGGCGCTGCCGACCTGTTCTGCCGCCATGGCCAGTGCTGCCAACGTACCGGCCCACTGCAGACCAGCGTGTAATGTTTCTGAAGCATCGATACGGGCATCTGCTTCCAGCCGTACATTGCTCAGCGTCAAGCGAGCGATACCGCGCGTGGTATCGAGCGTGGTCAATGACTGAATGCCTACGCCTTGCGTGCGCGCATCCAGCGCAAACATGCCGAACACGTCGTCGGCATCGGATAAGCATGCCGGTACCAGCAGCAGTTCGGCCTCGGCGCCCCCCAGCACCTGCGGCACGATGCCGTTCAGCACATAGAAATCATCGACCCGCTGCGCCATCACGGTACAAGCGGAGGGTTCCCAGCCGGCCGGTGTCGGAAAGGCCAGCGCTGCAGTCAACGCACCGCTGGCGAGGGCTGGCAGATAGCGCTGCTGCGCTGACGCATGGGCGGCATATTGCAGCGCGTCTGCCGCCAGACAGGCGCTGGCCAGATACGGCACCGCCGGCAAGCGGCGACCAAGCTGTTCCATCAGCAACGCGCGCTCGACCTGGGTCAGCCCCATGCCATCCAGATCTTCCGGGATGGTCAGGCTGCACCAGCCCATGTCTTCGCGGATCGCGCGCCATAACTCGGTGTCATAGCCGGCATCGCTCTCCAGCGCGCGCCGCAGCGCGGCGGAATCGCTTTGCTCGGCCAAAAACGATTCGGCCGCATCACGGATCATTTCCTGATCGGAGTCGAGTCTAAAATCCATCGCCGGCCGCCATCAACTGCCGAAAACTTTTTGCGCGGGCTGCGCTTGGTCGATCAGAGCGCTCACCGCTGCCCCCACCTCCGCCGGTTGCCAGCGCGCGCCCTTGTCCTGCTGCACGCCGCTGCGCCAGCCATCAGCCAGGCCGATCATGCCGCCGGCCACTTCAAACATGCGGCCCGTGACATGGCCTGAAGCGGCGCTGCCCAGCCATACCAGCAGCGGCGCCACATTCGCCGGAGCAAAGTAGTCGAAGGCGTCCCCTTCGGGTTTTTTCATCACGTCGGCAAACACGTCTTCGGTCATGCCGGTGCGCGCCACCGGCGCCAGGCCGTTGGCCGTGATGCCGTAGCGCCCCAGTTCGGCCGCCTGCACCAGCGTCAATGCCGCAATCCCGGCCTTGGCGGCGGAATAATTGGATTGTCCGACCGAGCCCTGCAAGCCGGCACCGGAACTGGTGTTGATGATGCGGCCACCGACCTTGTTGCCAGCCTTGGCGGCATCGCGCCAGCGCCGCGCCAGTACGTTGGCCAGACAGAAATGGCCTTTCAGATGGACCCGCATCACGTCGTCCCAATCCGCCTCGCTCAGGCTGACGAACATGCGGTCGCGGCAAATGCCGGCATTATTGACAAGCACGTGCACTTCGCCGAAAGCAGCACAAGCCGCCTCGACGATGCGCTCGGCACTGGCCATGTCGGTGATGTCACCGTCGTTCGCCAGCGCCTGCCCGCCTTGTGCGCGAATCTCTGCACAGACCGCTTCGGCCGCTGCATGGCGAATGTCGTTGACCACCACGTTGGCGCCCTCGGCCGCAAACGCGAGCGCATAAGCGCGCCCCAGGCCGCCGCCCGCGCCGGTGACGATAACGTTACGATTTTCGCAAATGCCCATAGTGCCCATACGTATTCCTTAAAGACGTTCAATAATCGTGACGTTGGCGAGCCCGCCGCCTTCGCACATGGTTTGCAAGCCATAGCGTCCACCAGTACGTTCCAGCTCATGCAGCAGCGTGGTCATCAGGCGCGCACCGGTGGCGCCGAGCGGATGGCCCAGCGCAATCGCACCGCCGTTGACGTTGGTGCGGGCATGGGCATAGCCGGTTTCCTTCAGCCATGCCTGCGCGACCGACGCGAAAGCTTCATTGATTTCGACCAGGTCGATGTCTTCCCACTGCAGGCCGCACTGCTTGAGCGCGCGTTGGGTGGCGGCAATCGGCGCGGTCAGCATCCAGATCGGATCGTCGCCCATCACGGAGAGGTGGTGGATGCGTGCCCGCGGTGTCAGGTTGTAGCGTTTCAAGGCCGCTTCGGAAACCACCAGCAGCGCGGCCGAGGAATCGCAGGTCTGGCTCGACACAGCGGCAGTCAGCCAACTGCCCGGTTCCAGCGGTTCCAGCGTTGCCATTTTTTCCAGCGAAGTTTCGCGGGGTGTCTCGTCGTGCGCCAGGCCTTGAAACGGCACGATCTCGTGCGCGAAACGGCCTTCGGCCGTCGCTCTCAATGCGCGCGCATGACTTTCCAGCGCGTATTGCTCCATCGCTTCGCGCGAACAATTCCAGTGCTCCGCAATTTTTTGCGCTGCATAGAATTGCGATACTGGTTGCGTGCCAAAGCGCTCGCGCCAGCCGGTGCTGCCGGAGAACGGGTCGCTAAAGCCCAGCGGTTGCGCTGCGATCATCGCCGAGGAGATCGGAATCTGGCTCATGGTCTGGACACCGCCGGCGATCACCACGTCTTGCGTGCCGCTCATCACCGCTTGCGCGGCGAAGTGCACCGCTTGTTGCGACGAGCCGCATTGCCGATCGATCGTCACGCCGGGCACGGTCAGCGGTAAACCGGCAGCCAGCCACGAAGAACGGGCGATATTGCCGGCCAGCGGGCCTATCGTGTCGACGCAACCGAAGATCACATCGTCGTAATCCTCGGCCGGAATCGCATTACGCTCGACCAGCGCCTTCAGCACGAAGCCACCCAGATCGGCGGGGTGAACCTGCGCCAGACTGCCGCGGCGCTTGCCGGTTGGTGTGCGCAGTGCATCTACAATATAAGCTTCCGATTTTTGCACCGAATTTTTCACAAGCGTCATTCCTCAAAAGTACAGCCGGGACCGAGCGCAGCGCCCGACTCCAGCACGAAGGCACGCGTGCGCGCCAAATGAAAACTCCGATCGCCCCAGGCTGCATCCAGCGCCCACGCCATCTTCATGAAAATCTGCAAATCCAGTTCCCAGGTATAGCCCATCGCGCCGTGCACCTGGATCCCGTGCCGCGCCGCCAACTGGGCGGCCTCGGCTGCCGCGATCTTGGCGTGCGACACATGGGCTGCACGGAACGGTGCACCATGCGCCATCGCGTGCGCCGCGCGATACACCACCGGGCGCGCGAATTCGAGCTTGATGGCGACGTCGGCCAGATGATGTTTCACCGCTTGGTAAGAGCCGACCGGTTTGCCGAACTGCTTGCGCTGTGCGGTATAGTCGATCGACAGATCCAGCATGCGCTGCGTCAAGCCCAGCAACTGGGCCGCGGAGGCCAATGCGCCGCGATTGAACGCTTCTGCGCACAAGACGTCGGCATCGGATGAAATGCAGCTGCGTTCATCGCGCTCCCAATTCACGGTGAACAAGCGACGCGAGGGATCGACGCTCGGTTGCGCGGTAAGTCGGGCGAGTTGTGGTGGCACCGCGTACAGCTTGCCGCCACGCGACAACAGCATCAGGCTGGCCTGATCGGCATCGGCCACCAGTGGGCTATGTGGATGCGCCAGTGCGATACGGGCGCTGCCATCGGCGATTTTGGCCAGCCACTGGTTACGGAAGTCGCTTTCCGGCAAGGCCGCAATCAGCCCGGCACCGGTCCAGGCGGACTCCAGCAGCGGCTCTGGCAATGCGTGGTAGCCGCACTCCTGCGCAATCAAGACCCAGTCAATATCATTCAAACCCATGCCGCCGTGCGCTTCCGGCACCGATAACCCGGTCAATCCCTGTGCCGCGAGCAGGTTCCACAACTCGCGCGAACGGCCCGACGGACGCGTCCATAGCTCGCGAATCAGCTCCGGCGAGACTTCGTTCATCAGAAATTTGCGCACGCTGTCGACCAGCATGGTTTGATCTTCTTTGAAAGTAAAATCCATAGTCTTCTTTCTTCAGCCAACTCTTAAGAGCGTGGCATGCCGAGCATGCGTTCGGCCACGATGTTGCGCTGGATTTCATTGGTGCCGGCATAGATCGGGCCAGACTGCGCGAACATGAATCCTTCCAGCCAGCGGCCATGTTCCAGCGCCAGCGGTGCTTCGCCGGTCAACTCGGCGAATGGTCCGGCCAGGCGTTGCGCGGTTTCATGCATGCGGATATCCAGTTCCGACCAAAACACTTTATTGGTGCTCGATTCGGCCCCGATATGGCCACCCTTTTGCAGCCTGCTGGCAGTCGCGTAGGTCGATAGCGCATACGCTTCGGCATCCATCCAGGCGCGTGCAACGGCTTCGCCCAGCACCGGATCGGCGGCACCTTCTGCCTGGCGCTTGCGATACAGGCTGGCCAGCGCGCGTGCGGTCTCCTGGAAGCGCGCCGGCGAACGCAGCATCAGGCCGCGTTCAAAGCCGGCAGTAGCCATCGCCACCTGCCAACCGGCCCCTTCATCGCCGAGCCGGTTTTCCAGCGGCACGCGGACGTTGTCGAAGAAGATTTCGGCAAAGCCGGTCTGGCCATTCAACTGCTTGATTGGGCGCACGGTAATGCCCGGCGTCTTCAGCGGCATCAGCAGAAACGACAGGCCCTGGTGGCGTTTCGATTCGGGGTCGGTACGGAACAAGCCGAAGATCCAGTCGGCCCAGACCGCGCGGGTCGACCAGATTTTCTGACCATTCACGACATAGCTGTCACCGTCTTGTATCGCAGTGCAACGGATGGCCGCCATATCGGAACCGGCACCCGGCTCCGACCAGGCTTGGGCCCAGACCTCGTCGCCCGCCGCCATGCGCGGCAAGAAACGGGATTTTTGCTCGGCAGTGCCAAAATCCATCAGGGTCGGGCCGAGCAGGAAAATGCCATTCTGGTTGACCCGCAACGGTGCGCCGGCGCGCCAGTATTCTTCTTCAAAAATCAGCCATTCGATCAAGTCGCAGCCGCGCCCGCCCAAGGCTTCCGGCCAGGTGACCATGCTCCAGCGCCCCGAATGCAGGGTGCGCTCCCAGCCCCGATGTTCTGCGAACCCTTCCGCAGTATCGAAGCTCTGTAGCGGCTTGGTGGGGACGTGTTGCTGCAGCCAGCTGCGAATCTCGGCGCGAAACGCCTTTTGGCGGTCGGTATAAGCAAGGTTCATGGATTTATGCTCCGCTAGAGACGGCGTCACCGAAGTTGGCCGCACGTTTTTCGACGAACGCCTGACGCGTTTCGTTCGAGTCCTGACTCATGTAAGCCTGCAAGGTGAAGCCCTGCTCCCAGCGATACTTATCTTCCAGATTGCCGTCTTCCACACCGTTCAGCGACTCCTTGGCCAGGCGCACCATCTCGGGGCTCTTGGCGGCGATCGCCCGCGCCGTTTCCAGCGCGGCTTCGCGCAATTCTGCCAACGGCACGACGCGCTCGATCCCGCCCAGGCGATAGGCTTCGGCCGCATCGATCATCAAGCCGGTGAAATACATCCAGCGCACTTTTTGCAGCGGGAACAGACGTTGCAAATGCGCGCCGCCGCCCATCGCACCGCGGTCGATTTCCGGCACGCCGAAACGCGCGCAGTCGGAAGCGAGCACAATATCGGCGGCGCCAGACAAGCCGATCCCGCCACCCAGCACGTAGCCATGGACCGCCACGATCACCGGTTTCGGGTTGCGGTGCACCGCACGGAATGCCGCGTAGTTGCCGGCATTGACATCGACGATACGGTCCGGGTAGGCCGCCAGCTCCTTGATGTCAACCCCGGCGCAAAAGCCGCGCCCTTCGCCGCGCAGGACGATCACGCGGACACGGTGGTCGCGGCCCAGCGCATCCAGTTCCGCCGCCAGTGCGTGCCAGCCGGCGCAATCGAGCGCATTGACCGGCGGCTTGTCGATCACCAATTCGGCAATGCCATCGGCAATCTCGGTATGGAATGGGTGCTTCATAAAATAATCCTTCATATTTGATCTGGTCCGATATTTACTGAGGTGCATGAGCGGTTAAGGCGGCCAGGCGTTGCTCAGCTTCTGCGACGATGCGCGCAATCACGTCGCCGCAGGGTTCGATCCGTCCGATGGCGGAAGCGGCCTGGCCACTGGGCAGCACGCCTTCATCGGGCGCACCGTCGACCATCGCACGCTGAATCAATACCGGGGCATTGGCCGCCATCAGGGTTTGGGCGACACTCATGTCACCGCCGCGCAATGCCGCCAGGCCGGTGCCGAGCATCTGGCCCCAGCTCATCCCGGTATGCTTGCGCCAGCGCTGTGCGGTACCCAGCGCCAGCAACAAGCGACGCAAGCCACCGGCCTGTTCCAGCTGCGACAAATAACGATTGTCGATCATGCGTTGCGGCATACCATCGATCGCATACGACACGCGAATCGCCACTGGATCGCGCACCGCTACATAGCGCGCCAGCGTCGCCGGCGGCACCGGCGATTCCGCCGTCATCAAGAAGCGAGTGCCCATCGCGATTCCGGCAGCGCCATACGCCAGCGCGGCAGCCAGACCACGGCCATCGTAAAAACCGCCGGCGGCGACCACCGGCACCTTGACCGCGTCCAGGACTTGCGGCAGCAGCAAGGTGGTCGGTACCGAACCGGTATGACCGCCACCCTCGCCACCCTGCACCGTGACCACATCGGCGCCCAGTTCGACCGCCTTGATCGCGTGCTTGACAGCACCGACCGTCGGCATGCAAACCACACCGGCATCTTTCAGGCGACGAATCGCGCTGGCATCCGGGCCCCGGCCATAGCTGACCGCGCGCAAACGATATTTGATCGCCAGGTTGATCGCGTCCTGCGCATTCGGCTGGAACATATGAAAATTCAAGCCGAACGGTGCATCGGTCAGTTCCTTGACCTTGCGGATTTCGGCTTCCAGTTGGTCCGGTTCGATCGTGGCGCCGGCCAGAAAGCCGAAGCCGCCGGCATTGCCGGTGGCCGCCACCAGGCGCGCATCGGAGACCCAACCCATCGCGGTCTGCACGATCGGATAACGGCAGCCGAGCATCTCGCACAGCGCGGTATGCAAGCTTGAACTCATGCGTCTCTTTCCTTGTTATGCGCCGTCGATTCACGCTGCGACGATGCCATGGCCTTGGCGTCGTAACCGCCGAGCTTGTCGCCGGAAACCAGTTCGTTATGCACGTGCGCGAAGTGGTGCCAGGCAAACGCCGCATCCATCGCGCTACGCTTGCCCTGCAACTCCTCGACATGGTTGATCGCTTGCTTGGTCAGCGCCAGACCCATGCGCGGCATTTTGGCGATACGTTGCGCGAGATCGTTGGTCGCTTCCTGCAACTCGTTGCGCGGTACCACGCGGTTGACCATGCCCATCTGGTACGCCCGTTCCGCTCCCATCCGCTCGCCCAGGAACAGAAATTCCTTGGCGATCCGCGGATTTAGTTCATACGCATGTGCGAAGTATTCGACGCCGGGGATGCCCATGCGCACCACCGGGTCGGCAAAGTAGGCATCGTCGGAAGCGATGATCAAGTCACAGACCCAGGCCAGCATCAGGCCACCGGCGATACAGGCGCCCTGCACCATCGCAATCGTCGGTTTCGGCAAATCGCGCCAGCGGCGGCACATGCCCAGATACACTTCCTGTTCACGCGCATACAGAAATTCACCGCCCGGCTTGTTCACGTGGTCGTACCACATCGACGCACGCGGGAACGACTGGTTGATGTCACGCCCCGGGGTGCCGATGTCGTGACCGGCGGAAAAATGTTTACCGGCACCGCGCAACACGATGACCTTGACCGCATCGTCGTCCACCGCGCGACGAAAAGCCGCGTCGAGCGCATAGGTCATCTTCGAGTTCTGCGCATTGTGAAACTCCGGACGGTGCATCGTCACGGTAGCGATGCCGTCGTTCACTTCATACAGAACGACATCCTCCGCACAGGTGCCTGAAGTTGCGGTCGATGCGATGCTCATGTCGATGCTCATGTGCTGGCCTTGGCAGTTGCTGCAGCCACCGGCACTGCCACCTTCACAGCCGGCGGATTGTTGCGTAGCGCAGTGGCACGCAGGTTATGTGGATCGAGCTGACGGATGATCGCCAGTTGCGCCGGGTCCGGCAGCGGCGTCACGCCGATATCCGGTGCGCGCAACAATGCAAAGCCGGTGGCAGCCTGCACTTCTTCGAACGTCACGCCGGGGTGCAACGAGCGGACGCGGATCGCATGATCCGGGCCCTGGAAATCAAGCACGCACAGATCGGTCACGATATGGCGCAAATCGATGAAATCGCCGCGCATGCCAGGAGTACGACGCGCCGGGTTATAACCGACGGCCGCGACCATATCGACCTCGGCCGCCACAAACACGCGGGTATTGTGGGCAGCAACCAGATACGAATTGAGGTGATTGATGCTGTTCCCAGGAAAGCCGCGTGCACCCAGCAATTGCGTCTTTGGCTTGTCGTAATCCGCACCCAGGCAGGAGATATTGGCCTGACCGAAGCGGTCAATTTGTGTCGGCATCGTCAACGCGTGGCGATAACCGCTCCAGACGCAATCGAACACGCGCGAGAACGGCATCCAGCCCGCGGCACGCACCACATAATCAGCCGGGCGCGGCCCGAGCGGGATCGGCTCTTCGATCAGATACGCTTCGCCATCGGTCAGCAACACCTCCGGGCTGTGCGTCAATTTGGCCAGGCCCGCCGCCAGACGCGGAAGGGTGCCGATACCAGAAGCCAGCAACTCGCCATTGTCGCGCCAGACTTCGGCGCACGTGACGATCAGCAATTCAGCCAGGGTAATGTCGTGCTGTTCTTGAGACACAGATGCTTGAGACATGTCGCAATTCCTTAAATGACTGCCAACGGCAAATCGCCGATGTGGGCGGCGCCGCCAATACGCTCCAGATATTCGGATTCGCTTCCAGCGAGAAATTCGTCGGCATAAGCTTCCCAGCCGTTTTCCTGCTCGGCGCTGGCACAGTATTTTTTCAGGTGTTTCAGGTCCCAGCCATAGTGCGGCGAGCACGAGGTTGGGTGCGCCCCGCCAGGCGCATGCACCACGCCTGCCACCAGGTAACGCTCGAACGGGCTGATTTGCGCATTAGCTGGTTGACCGGTGACACCCAGGTCGAGGCGCTCATGCAATTCTTCGCAGCTGACGAAACTGCGTTTGGCGGCACGGGCGAACAACTCGTCAAAGTAAGGGTCCGGGCCGAGGATGCGGGTATTGCCAAGGCGATCGCATTGGTCGACGTGCAGCAAGGCCACATCCAGTTCCAGCGCAGGCATCGCCAGCAGCGTTTCGCCATCGGCATAAGGCGACTGCACGGTCTTGAAATGCGGGTTGCGGGTATGTACATCGCTGGCCAGACCGACCCGGGTCGGCAAGAACGGCAGGCGCATCGCAGCGGCACGCAGCCCCCATTGCAGCATGCCCTCATCGAGCTCGTTGATGGCCAGCGTGCCGGCTTCACGGGCGCGGCGGAAGAATGGCTCCAGCGGAATCGCGTCGAGCGAAACGAAACCGAAGATCAGTTTCTTGACTTTGCCGGCCGCACACAGCATGCCCACTTCCGGCCCGCCGTAGGCCACCACGGTCAAGTCTTTCAGCGGCGAACGCAGAATTTCGCGCACCAGCGCCATCGGCTTGCGCCGCGGCCCCCAGCCGCCGATGCCGATGGTCATGCCATCGCGCAGTTGCGCCACCACTTCTGACGCGCTTAGTTGTTTATTGAGTGCCATGGTATTTATCGCTTTACTGGTAACCGATGCTGAAATCGTGACCCCACAAACTGACCGCTGTCGCCTCGTAGACGCTGTGCTGCTCCCAATCGACCACCAAGCCGCCGTGACCGTATTCGACGTCGAAACCACCCGGGGTTTTCATATAGAACGAGGTCATCTGGTCGTTGCAATGACGCCCCAGGGTGGCCGACATCTTGACGTTGTGCTGACGCACGCGATCCAGCCCACGCCCTACCTCATCCATCGACGGCACTTCGACCATCGCATGCACGCAACCACTCGGCATAGCCATCTCGAACATCGCGAGGCTGTGATGACGGTTGTTATTGCAGTGGAGGAAATAAATGCGCTTTTCCGGCTCATTCGGATCGGGCGTGAAGCGCACGCGGAAAATGTCGGACAGGCTAAAACCGAGCACCTCGGACAAGAAGGCGTAGGTTGTATCGAAATTCGGGGTTGGCAGCACGACGTGGCCGAGACCGAGGCCGTTGGTGACGAAATGCGGAACACCGACCGGGGACACGAAACGACGGAAATCGGATTTCGCGCCCCAGAAAATCTCGTGCCGATTGCCGGACGGGTCGTGGAACCACACCATTTCCTGTACGCGGCGGAAATCACGTTCCGCCGAGCTCGCCCGCTCGAATTGGGTACCGTTCTTTTGCAGTGCCTCGAGCGCGTTGGCAAAGGCACCGGCGTCGGCCACTTCCCAGCCGGAAGCAAAATAACGATCCTGTGCACCGCGTACCACCGCAAAACGATATGCACGCTCGTCCATTTTCAGGTATAGCCCGCCATCCGGCGCATCTTCCACCATCATGCCAAGCACTTGTTCGCCATAACTGCGCCACTTGGCCGGATCGGTGGCCTCGACCACGATATAACCCAAACCACGAATATCGATCATCCCCGCTCCTCGCTTGCATTAAAAGTGCTATGGAGATGATTCTCGGAGAATGAGCTCAGGCCAGCATCGTCTAATAAGACTAGTGACATGCGTTGTCAGTTTTTTGCACCAATAAACATGACGAATTCGATGCAAAACCGGAGGAAGAGAAGGAACAACGGGAGCAACGCGAGAAGCAAGTGCAGCAAGCCTGGGCCTTGCTGCACTTGGTGAAGCTGACGATTTTTACCCTGTTTATTCGCCGAATCAGGCGTTCGGGGCTGCTGTGCGCGATCAGCCCGATGTGCGCAAGTGGTATTTGAGCACTTTGCCGGCAGCACTGACCGGCAAGGCAGTCAAGAACTCGACTGCACTTGGCACTTTGTAGTTCGCCATGTTGGCGCGCGCCCAGCGAATCAGTTCCGCCTCGGTGAGCGCCGCACCCGCACGCAGCACCACACAGGCTTTACCGACCTCACCCAGGCGAGCATTGGGTATGCCGATCACCGCCAACTGGGCAATGGCCGGATGGGCAGACAGCAACCGTTCAATTTCTGCCGGATAACAGTTGAAACCACCGCTGATATACATATCCTTCAGGCGGTCGGTGATGCGCAGGTAGCCGCGCTCATCGAGCACGCCGACGTCGCCGGTATGCAGCCAGCCCTGGGCATCGAATGCCTCTGCGGTAGCGTCAGCGTCGTTAAAATAACCACGCATCACGTTGTAGCCGCGAATCAGTACCTCCCCGGCGACGCCGGCAGCTTGTGGCTTGCCGTCGGCGTCGATACAGACCACGTCGATGTCCGGCATCGCACGGCCGCAGGTATTGGCGATGGTTTCCGCGTCGTCATCCGCTTCACACAAGGTGGCGAAACCACAGGACTCGGTCAAGCCATAACCGGTCAGGATGGTCTTGAAGCCAAGCTCCTTGCGCATCCGTTCGATCAAAATCGGCGGGATGGTGGCCGCACCCGTCACTGCTGCGCGCAGGCTGGACAGATCGTAGTCGGCCAGTTGCGGGTGGGCCAGCATGCTGTGATACAGCGTCGGCGGTCCAGGCAATACATTGATGCGCTCGTCGGCGATGCGTTTCAGCACTACTTCCGCATCGAACACCTGATGCGGCAAAATCGTTGCGCCATGCGTCAATGCGGCGAGCCAGCCCGCCTTGTAACCAAAAGCATGGAAAAACGGGGCCACGATCAAATAACGTTCGCCCGGCTCTAAACCGGCCGCACGCGCCCAGCTGGCAACGGCGCGCACGTTTTGTCCGTGCGCAGTCATCACGCCTTTCGGCCGGCCAGTCGTACCCGAGGTAAACATCAGGTCGGACAAATCGTCCGGCCCGACCGCGTCGGCACGGGCCCGCGCATCCTGCAGCGGAACCCGCTCGCCCTGTTGCAAGAATGCATCCCAGCCATGGTCGCCAAGTCGCGCATTGCGCAGCACGACCAGATGAGCCAGGCTATCGGGACGGAATTCTGCCAGCAAGCTGGGGTAATAATCACCGAGGAACTCGCCGATGCAGAACAAGGCGCGGGCCCCGCTGGCAGCCAGAATATCGCCGGCTTCGTTGCCGCGCATGCGGGTATTGATCGGCACCAGCACGGCACCGGCGCTATGGATCGCGAGAGCGGAGACGATCCACTCCCAGACATTCGGAGCCCAGACCGCGACCCGGTCACCGGGCTGGATGCCGATTGCCATCAAGGCGCGCGTGGCGCGCCAGCGCAAAGCGTCGAGTTCAGTATAGGTAAGTTGAGTCGCATCGTCGCGCAGCGCGCAGGCTTCAGGCCAGCGTGCGGCAGCGGCCGACAATAGACGGGGGGTGGTCGTTTCGACCGGAAAGAAACTGGATGACATCATGTTAGTCCGGAAAGCGCACGCGCACCTTGGCGCTCGCGGGTACGCCTTGGCAGGCAAGAGTCCAACCGTCGGCAAGGTCGTCGCTATCGAGTATGGCGTTGGTACGCAAGCTCACTTCACCTTCCTCAAGGCGGCACATGCAGGCACCGCATGACCCGCTGCGACAGGAGCTGGGTGCTGCAATGCCTGCGCGCAACATGCTTTCGAGCAAACTTTCTCCGGCAGCGCCATCGACCTGATGCGGCACCCCGTCCAGCACCACCTCCAGCGCCGTGGCCGGGCCGTACGATGCTGCAGGCGCAGCGAGCGTGATCTGGGTCGGATCGGATTCCAGCGACACAAAGCGCTCGATATGCATGCGCTCGCGCGGCACCTCCAGCGCCATCAGCGCGGCACGGGCACCATCCATGAATGGGCCTGGACCGCAAATGAAATACTGGGACGCTTCCCATGGCGCGGCTAAAGCCTTCAATTGCGCAACACTCGGGATGCCTTGCACCGAATCGAGCCAATGCAGCACGGTCAAGCGCTGCGGATGCGCCGAGGCCAGCGCCATCAAAGCATTGCGAAAGATCACCGAGCGTTCGTCGCGATTGGCATAAATCACGGTGGCCCGTCCGCTGCCGCGCGCCAACAATGATTTAACGATGGAAAGAATAGGCGTGACACCACTGCCGCCGGCGAACAACATAAAATCATCCGACAGATTGCGCGGCACGAACACGCCGGCCGGCGGCAACACCTCGAGCGTATCCCCCGCTTTCAGCTGATCGCAGATCCAGTTCGAAGCGCGCCCGTCCTGCACCCGTTTGATCGTCACGCGCGGAGCCGGATCGAGGTCCGGCGCACTGGACAACGAGTAGCAGCGCGCCAAGGTCCCATCCGGGTGCGGTATCCGCAGCGTCAGAAACTGGCCGGGACGGTAGCGAAAGGTTTCGATCAGGGCATCGGGAACGGCAAACACCAGCGACTTGGCGTCGCTGGATTCCTCGATTACTTCCTGGATCGTCAATGCATGATAGCGATCACGAAGGGAATCCTGCGACATCACTTCAACTCCCTAGTATTTGGTTGAAAAATTGCTTAGGCATCGATCGACAGGTACCCATTGTCGATGCGCAATTCAGAACCATTGATGAAGCGCGACTCGTCGGAAGCCAGGAACAACACCAGGTTTGCGACATCCTGCGGGTGGCACATGCGCGCCATCGGATCGCCCTGGCCTTGTGCCGCAGTCACCGCCGGATCGGCGTTCGCCATCAGATTCATCACCATCGGCGTCAGGATGCCGTCCGGGTGAATCGAATTGCAGCGGATCTTGTAGCCACGCTGTTTGCAATGGGCTGCCACGCTGCGGGTCATTGCGGCGACTGCCCCCTTGGATGCGCTGTAAGCGCAGAACTGTGCCATGCCGTGCAGCGCTGCCAGTGACGACATATTAATGATGCTGCCGCCGTGATCTTTCATCGCCGCCACCGCATATTTGCTGCCGAGGAAGTAGCCGTCGGCATTGATGCGCTGAATTTTTTGCCACAGTTCCAGCGTGGTGTCTTCAATCGACCCCAGTGCCAGAATGGCCGCATTGTTGACCAGCACATCCAGGCGGCCGAATCTTTCCTGGGTCGCGGCCATGGTTTTTTTCCAGTCGTCTTCGTTGGAAATATCCAGACGCAGCCCAAGCGCGGCATCGCCGATTTCGGCCGCGACAGCACGCACGCCCTCCTCATTGACATCGGTCAGCACCACACGTGCACCCTCGCGCGCCAGCAACAGCGCGTCTTCCTTGCCCACACCACTAGCAGCCCCCGTGATCAGCACTACCTTACCGTCGACTCGACCCATTTTTTTGTCTCCTTATGTTGATGATTGATGTGCCGCAGTAGCACGTCCGGCACGACGTCCGGACCAGATGCAATCCGCCAGGGACAACCCGCTGACGTAATGATTTGAAGCGATACCGAGAGCCGCCCGTCCCGCCGCATACAGACCGCCGATGGCCGCACCATCGGCGCGCAGCACGGCACCGGTGGACTCATCCACGCGCAAGCCACCCAGCGTAATGACCGGGCATGGGAATACCTTGCTATCCATTGAGATATCAATCGCGTAGAACGGCCCGGCGTTAAATTCCGACAGCATCGCCGCCGACTTGCCCAACACGTCCGGCACCTCACCGCGTGCTGCCGCGTTGTAATCCTGAAGGGTTGATGCGAGTTGTTCCGTTGGCATCCCCAGCTTGCCAGCCAACACGGCGGCATTCGCTCCCTTGACAGCGCCAGCGAGCATCAACATCAGCGCCGGACCGCTCTGGAACAACCACATTCCCCCTTTCAGGCATTCGCGCAGTGCTTCAGCACGCAGGCGCGCATCGAGAATCAGCCAGGCCTTGCCCCTGGCCTGCTCACACATGACATGCCCGAGCCGCGCGCCGTACACTTCTTCATTGCAGATCCGTTGGCCATCAGCGTTGACGACCATGCCGCGCGCCCAGGCAAAGGGCGGATTAATGAAACGCCAGGCCGAGATATGGTCCATGTTGGCGCAGGCACCGCCCACCGATTGCCCGAGCTCGATGCCGCTGCCGTCGCAGCCGGTGGCACCCAGACGCCACGCCGGCAGATAGTGCGGCGCATGCTGGGCCAGCATCGCGCGGTTGAAAATAAAACCACCGGTGGCAAGCACCACCCCTTGCCGAGCCCGCACACGCACGACGTTCCCATGGCGGGCTTCCAGACCGGCCACCCTGCGGCGCAGTGCATCGGCCATGGCTGGCCATATATTGTGAATCGCCTCTGCAATGCGAATCAGTCGGCGATGCAGTTGTGCTGGCCAGCCTCGCATCCGGCGGATTTCTGCACCGAGCACTTTTCCCTCGGCATCGACTATCAGCCGCTGCGCAGCCGCTTGCACACGGACTCGCACACCAGCCCTGATGACCGCTTGCCGCAACACGGAAAACAAGGCGGCGCCTGACATGCCTTTGGCCTTGACGCGATGACCGCGCGGCGCAGGAGGTGCGATACGTGCGCAATCCGGCACCGCTTCATTGCCCGAGTAATACAGATAATAGCCATCGGCGGGATAGGAGGTTTTACGTGGCGGCATGCTGGCATCAAACGCTACACCAAGACTCGCCAGCCACTCGATCATGTCCGCACTGCTGTCGCAAAATGCACGCAGATTGCCCTCGCTGACGACATCACCCGTCTCCTGGCGCAGATAGTCGAACATCGCTTGCGGCGTATCCTCCACTCCCGCCGTGCGCTGCTGCGGAGTGCCACCGCCGGCATACACCACGCCGCCACTTTTTGCGCTGGCGCCACCGCCGTCGAAGCGCTCGCACAGCAGCACATCAGCACCCCGACTGGCCGCCTCCAGCGCAGCACAGGCACCGGCCGCGCCAAAACCCAGCACCAGCAGATCACATTGCTCGACCCACTCACGCGCATCCGCATGCGGCAAGCTCAAGGGTCCCGGTCCGGCAGCGCCAATCTTATGGGTACCAGCGCCAAATGGGGGATGTAAGATTGTCATCGTCAATGCGTGCCGGCGACGTCAGGCGTGAGCCGCTACTTGCGGCAGCGGCGCTGAAGTAGAGTAAGCGCCATCCACGTACACCAGCGGCGAGACCGTTTCACCTACCTGAATTTCCTCGATGCGCCCGATGAACACGGTATGCGTGCCATATTCGAAAGAGCCGTCCTGGCGGCAGATCACGCTGGCTTGCGCATTCGTCAGGTACGGCGTGCCGTCTGCCCCATTTGCACTCCAGCTACCGGTGGAAAAACGTTCTTCACCCTTGCGTTTGCCGGAGCATACCAGCGCGATCTCGTGCTGTTCTGCGGCCAGAATATTGACGCAGAAATCAACACCGCGCGACAAAGGCTGATAGATGGAAGAAGAACGATTGATGCAAATCAGCAGCGATGGTGGTTCCGCAGAAAGCGAATCGACCGCACTGGCAGCCATCGCATAGCGTTGGCCATTGTGACGACAAGTGATGACGCTCACCGATTTGGCGAGCCGACGCATAGCCTGCAACATCGCGCTACGCAGAATTTCCTGATTGTCAGAGGCGGTCATGTTGGATGTCTCCATGGAGGTTATTCATTCAATCACCGCTGCATTCCATGCCGGCGGGCTACCCAAAAAAGCACGATGCGATGGCGGCTGACTGTCATCGATATCGCTAATGCCATATTCCTGCGCCAATTCAGCGGCAATCAATACCTGTCCACTGTTGTCCATGCGCTGCGGGTTGCGCAGCAAGCCGGCAATCACGCGTCCGGCAAACTCCGGCGACTCGGCGTGCGCCAGCAAAGACGCGTATTTTTCAGGCTCAGTTGCACACAGCGCCATCGTGCGTTCGGTCTTGACCAGGCCGAGCCACAGTGAGACGGCGGCAATACCAAAGGGCCGCAAGTCATGCGCCATGTCGTGCGCCATTTTGTCGTTGGCCGCCTTGACTGCACCGTAAGCCGGGCCATGCATATAGCAGCGGGCTCCGAACGACGAGATATTGACGAGTAATCCGGCACCTTTCGCCACCAGCAACGGCGCAGCATAATAGGCAGCGACATAATTCGAGCGCAAACCGACATCGATCATGCAAGACAGCGCCAGTGGCTTGTGCCAGAACGGGCCAGGTTCAGTCAGCCGATCCGGAATGGCACTAGCGTTATTGACCAATAGATCCAGACCGCCATGCTCGCGCTCAATCCGCTCGAACAAAGCACGCACTTGCACATCATCGCGGTGGTCGCATGGAACCGCGATGCCCTGCCCGCCACGTTGCTCAATGTCCTTGACGGTGTCGTGCAAGGTGCCGGGCAAGATCGCTTGCTGGGACTGCTGGGTGCGCCCAGTGACGTAGACGGTCGCGCCCTCCGATGCCAGCGCCAGTGCCACGCCTCGTCCCACCCCACGACTGGCGCCGGTGACTACGCAAATCTTGCCACGCAGCATATTGGTTCTCCTTGTTGGATTCGGCTCAAAAAAGCAGATGCGCCTGGACCTTAAATGAAAAAATCAGTGTTGTTTTGCCCCAGAAGAACACCGCCATAGTTACGGGCAATTGGATCAATATTGTTCGCCACGTGTGAACGTGCCGCATGCAAATCCAGGAAGATGCGTGTCAGCGGATTGCTGAGATAAATGCCGCGACCGCCGCAATAACGCAGCAAACAACTGACATGGGCCGCGCAACGCTCGGTCACTGTCGCAGAGTGGTAGCGGTATTGCACCCGCGTTTCAATCGGCACTGCCCCGCCATCACGCGCGGCCTCGATCAAACTGGAGAAATTGCGCAGCAATACCAGTTTCATTTCATCTAAGGCTGCCTCCGCTTCGGCGCAAGCCATTTGCGCGCCGATGTCTTCCGTCGTTTTCGCGCCGGTGTTGACGCTCACGCGGCTCGCCGCATACTGGCGGAATAACTGAATTGCCCCTTGCAGAGCGCCCAGCGACGCGGTGGACACCGCACGCACGAAAATCTGCGCAAACGGCAAGCGGTACAGCGGCGCGGTATTGACTGCATTTCCCGGGCTGTCGCACATGAAGCCATCTTTAGATTTATGCGTCCGATATGCAGGAACGAACGCATCGTCCACGACGATATCGTGGCTGCCAGTGCCCTTCAGGCCCAGCACATCCCAGTTGCTGATGATTTTGTAGTCGGAACGCGGCAATAAAAAGGTGCGGAATTCAGGCATGGTTTCGCCTTCTTTCGGTGGTACCAAGCCGCCCAACAACACCCATTCGCAATGTTCGCTGCCGCTGGAAAAACCCCAGCGCCCGGAGAACTTAAACCCACCTTCGACCGGCACCACCTTACCCACCGGCATATAGGTGGACGAGGTCAGCACCGAACTTTCTTTGCCCCAAACCTCTTCCTGGGCACGCGCATCAAACAAGGCCAGTTGCCAGTTATGTACCGCCACCACGCCATACACCCAGGCGCTCGACATGCAACCCTCGGCAATCGCCATCTGGATCTCATAGAACACTTCCGGATCCATCTCGTAACCACCATAACGCTTCGGCTGCAGCACGCGAAAAAAACCAGCCTCCTTGAAGTCGGCAATGGTTTCGTCCGGAATCTTGGATTCTCGTTCGGCTTTCTTTGCACGCTCTGCGAGTACCGGTGCCATTGCGCGGGCGCGCGCAATCAACTCTGCAGCGCCAACCTGAATCTCAGACAATTTCTGTTGCATGTTATGCCCTTGTAGTTATGTGCTATCGAATCACCCGGAGTGGTCTCCATCCGCCATTCGATTTATCAGCATGTTTATGCATTACGCAAGCAGCAACATCGTCCATAAAGACTATGATTGGACTGGAGCCCCGCGCGCGAAACATTGAGGATAGGGATATGCCGGATGCCTGCCCCGCGCTCCTTGCATAAAAGGTAAGCTGTACACGCTTCAAACCTATGCTCGAATGAGGCGGTTCACTGGCTTGTGCCGCGGCGCTCGGCAAGCATGCTGGCTCAATTCATGGTGTGCTCTGGTCGAACGCAGGAATTGCGCCGCGCACAAGAACATGTCGCGCTTGCGCACCAGCGCTTATGGGCGGGATCGATAATCGAGCATATACTCCCAAAGAAGAATGCCAATTCCGAAATCATTGTTAGCGTAGTTTTCATATACTGCCAGTAACCGCCCCCAAACAATCGAGACTGCTATGCCTTGTTAGGAGTGCCATGAACCCCATGTATCCGATCGCGCAAATTCGTCAGATTGAACAAGCCGCGCAGGCTACGCTGGCGCCCGGTACATTGATGCAACGCGCTGGTACGGCCGCCGCCCACGCTGCGCTGGAGTTGATCAAATTCCCACACCAGCAAACCAGCATCCTGGTGCTGGCCGGTCCCGGCGACAATGGCGGCGATGCGCTCGAGAGCGCGGCGCATTTGGCGCAGCTCGGGTTGTCGGTGTCGGTTCTGTTGCATGCCGACCCTGACAAACAATCTGTTGCCGCCAAACAAGCGCTATTGCGCGCACAGGCCAGTTCGGCCAAATTTATCGATAGTTCGCAAACAAACGATGTCGACGCCGTAATCACATCGACGCCCTGGACGCTGGTCATCGATGGCTTGTTCGGCATCGGTCTGACGCGGCCGCTTCCCGACCAGTTGCATCAGATCGTCAACACCATCAATCGGCTGCACTGCGTGGTGCTGGCACTCGACGTCCCAAGCGGACTCGATGCCGATACCGGCAACATCGTCGATGACCAAGCAGGCGGACGCGGCGTCGCGGTGCGTGCCAGTCACACCATCACCTTTATCGCCGACAAGCCCGGACTGCATACTTGCGATGGCCGCGACCTGGCAGGTCAGGTACAAGTGGCACGGCTCGGGATCGATCACAGTTTGTTCCCCGCGTCCGCGATCCGGCTCAATCATCCGGATCTATTCGCCGCCAGCCTACAGCAGCGCAAACACAATTCGCACAAGGGCAGCTTCGGTGATGTGGCCGTCATTGGCGGCGCGCTTGGCATGGCGGGCGCGGTGATCCTGGCCGCTCGCACGGCCGCCCAATGTGGCGCCGGCCGGGTCTTTGCCGCCTTCCTGCAGGATGCTCCCGCTTACGACAGCGCGCAGCCGGAACTGATGTGCCGGCGCGCACATGAGCTGGATTTTTCGGCGATGGCGGTCGTGATCGGGCCTGGGCTCGGCACCTCTGCGGCGGCACGCGATGTCTTGCTGCACGCCTTGCAGGCCGCTACACCGCTGGTACTGGATGCCGACGCATTGAACCTGATTGGCGCCGAATCCAGCTTGCAAAAAATTGTCACCCAGCGTCAGGCCGTCAGTCTGATGACGCCGCACCCGCTGGAAGCGGCGCGCCTGCTCGGCAAATCCGGTGCCGCGATACAGCTCGATCGGGTCGATGCCGCGCGTCGCCTGGCCGCGCAATACGGGTCCGTGGTGATATTGAAAGGATCTGGTACCGTCATCGCCGGCGTCGATGGCGAGATCGCGATCAACCCCAACGGCAACGCTGGACTGGCGACCGCCGGCAGCGGCGATGTGCTGGCCGGATTGTGCGGCGCGCTGTTGGCGCAAGGATGGCCGGTTTGGGAGGCTGCGCTGGCTGCAGTGTGGTTACACGGCGCCGCCGCCGATACACTGGTGGCGCAAGGTATCGGCGCGATCGGCTTGACGGCGGGCGAGTTGATTCCGGTCCTGCGCAGTGGGCTGAATCGGCTTACCGCTGAGCAGGCACTGCTACGCCGCTGAGCGCATCGACAAGCTGGGAGTCTGTCGGACTTGCAAAAGAGTCAATTGCGAGCTATAGCCGGTGACACCATACACTCAGAGACTGTAACAACCGAGTCTCCGGGGGCGCCGAGCCGCAAGTCCGACAGTCTGCTAGACCAGGCGCCCCGCAACGATGGTGATGGTCCTGCCGCAACGCGCGGCAATTGATGGATCGTGCGTCACCAGCACCAGGGTCGAGCCGCGTTCGCGATTGAGCGCAAACATCAGCTGAATCACCGATTCGCCGGTGGCCGCATCCAGACTGCCGGTCGGCTCGTCCGCAAACAGTAGCGGTGGTTCGGTCACGAACGCGCGCGCCAAGGCCACCCGCTGCTGTTCGCCGCCGGACAGGTATTTTGGATAATGCTTCAACCGGCTCGCCAGTCCGACCCGCGCCAGCATCGCTTCGGCCTTTGCTTTGGCCTCGCCATCGCCGCGCAATTCCAGTGGCAACATCACGTTTTCCAGCGCATTCAAGTGCGACAATAACTGAAACGACTGAAATACGAACGCGACTCCCGCCTTGCGCAGCCCCGCCCGCCCATCCTCATCCAGCGCAAAAATGTCGGTGCCGGCGAGCCGAACGGTGCCCTGTGATGGCGTATCGAGTCCGGCCAGCAGCCCGAGCAAAGTCGATTTACCGGAACCGGAGGCGCCGACAATCGCAAGCGTCTCACCCGCTTGCACTGTAAAATCGATGCTTTGCAAAATGGTCAGTTCACCGCTCGCATCGGCCACTTTTTTGGTCAGGCCGATCACAGCAATCGCAGGACTTGCGGCTAGCGCAGGCGCAATTGGCTCAATCGGCGCAACTGGCATAACAGAAACAACGGAAGATTCGCGCATGCAGGATTTTGGGAAAGGATGGGGTTGGATGGCGCGTGGATGGCTGGTCCACTTGCGTCGCAATTTACTGTTGATCGCATTTGCCTTACTGGCAACGAACGCCTATTCTGCATCAAAAACGGTGCTAGTGCTCGGTGACAGCCTGTCGGCCGAGTACGGTCTGGCCCGCGGGGCCGGTTGGGTAGCCCTGCTGGAACGCCGTCTGAAGGTGCAAAACATCGATGCCGTCGTCGTCAATGCCAGCATCAGCGGAGAAACCACCAGCGGCGGCAAGGCCCGTCTGCCAGCCCTGCTCGACAAATTTCACCCCGCCCTGGTGGTGATCGAACTGGGCGGCAATGATGGCTTGCGGGGCCTGCCGTTGTCGGCATCTGAAGCCAATTTGCGCGCGATGATCAGCGCTGCGCAACACGCCAAGGCAAAAATACTATTGGTCGGCATGCAAATTCCGCCCAATTACGGCCGCGACTACACGCAAAAGTTCGCCGCGCTCTATGGCAAGTTGGCCCGGGACGCAAAGGCGCCACTGGTGCCGTTTCTGCTGAAAGATGTTGCCGACCAGCCCCAGTTATTTCAGGCCGACCGCATTCATCCGACTGCTGCCGCCCATCCGATCATGCTCGACAATGTGTGGCCGCAATTGCAGCCGCTGCTGAAATAACCGCTTCTCGATAACCGCGCATGAAATATCCCGCCTTGCTCCCCTTTGCTGATGTCCTGCCGCTGCTGGACCAATTCGACGCGATCATCGATGTCCGCAGCCCCAAGGAATTTGCCGAAGACCATATTCCGGGTGCAATCAATTGTCCGGTGCTCGATGACGCCGAACGCGTCCGGGTCGGCACGCTCTACAAGCAGGTCAATGCGTTCGAGGCGAAGAAAGTCGGCGCAGCACTGGTCGCGAAAAACATCGCACGCCATATCGAGACCCTGATGCTCGACAAGCCGCGTGACTGGAAACCGCTGGTTTATTGCTGGCGCGGCGGCAATCGCAGTGGATCGATGACCCATATTCTGGCCAAAATCGGTTGGCCGGCGATTCAGCTCGATGGCGGCTACAAGGAATTCCGTCGACATGTCAATGCCAGTCTCGCGCATTTGCCGGATCAATTCAGTTTCAAGGTCGTCTGTGGCACTACCGGTAGCGGCAAGAGCCGCTTGCTGCAGGTATTGGCGGCGGAGGGCGCGCAAGTGCTTGACCTCGAACAGCTGGCCGCGCATCGCGGATCGGTGCTAGGTAATTTGCCGACCGAGGACCAGCCATCGCAAAAGAGTTTTGAGACCAGCCTGTGGCAGAAGCTGCGGGGTTTCGATCCGGCGCGTGTGGTCTATGTCGAATCGGAAAGCAAGAAGGTCGGGAAACTGAGGGTGCCGGATGCGCTGATGGAAAAAATCCGCGCCGCGTCCTGCATTTCGTTGACCTTATCACGTCCCAACCGGGTACGATTGCTGATGCAGGATTACGCGCATTTCATCAAGCATCCCGATGTGTTGAATAGCCAGCTCGACTTCCTGGTAACGATGCACGGCCGTGAAAAGATCGAGTATTGGCACGACCTGGCGCTGTCTGGTCGGATCGAGGGACTGGTCGACGAACTGTTGCAGAGCCATTACGACCCAGCCTACTTGCGCTCGATCGCACGCAATTTCACGCAATTCTCCCAGGCCCGATTACTCGAACTGGAAGACATTTCGAATCAGGACTTTCACCAAGCCGCGCAGCGGCTATTGCATGAACCCGGCTAATGTGGGCGATGTTCAAGATACCCCTGTAATCACCCTACAATTTTCAGCCAATACAAAAGGGAAATTGGCGATACCCCATCATAAAATCCAAATCGCCATCGAGTAAGGGACGGGGTTGCCCCCGTCGCCTTCTCACACCACCGTACGTGCGG
>NZ_JBHRTP010000002.1:0-140114 GCF_042646465.1 Pseudundibacterium arcticum | reverse complement strand
CATCATGTTTTCCTGAAAAGTGGACGACGGAGTATGAATCGCGTGTAAATAATGTACCACCTGAGCGCATTTGTAACGGCGGACTCAGTGAATTGAAAGTGACAGGACGGGTGAATCTCATTGACGGTGCCAGAATGCGGCGTAACGGAGTGGCAGCTAGCCCTGCCTTTAGCAACCACTTTCCTATCTTGCCAAATCGTCCCGACTGTTCGATGGTGCTTCAGTTGCTGGAGGAAAAATCTATCAGGGAAGGGCATCTGATCGTGACGTTCTCCGTCAGCTCTCACTATGAGGTTAAATGATGAATCAGTGTCCGGGCGATAGCATCAGTCGCTCCAGCATTTCCCTTTTCTGGACACGATCGATCCACCACTTTAATGCCGCGCCGTCTTCGCCGGTACGCCAAGCAAGATAAAACGTTTCGACCGGCTTTGGCTCGTGCACCTTTTTCTCGATCAGCAAGCCGTCCGCAAGCGCGGTGCGCGCGGTAGGTTCCGGCAGAAAGCCAAATCCAAGTCCTGCGAGCTGGAATTCATACTTGCTTCGCATATCGGACACGGTCAACGTGTCCTGCCCGAATACTAGTCCCACCGTGCGCGGCGGTAATTTTCGCGCCGAATCCGCGACCGATATCGCGCGATGAGCACGTAGTTCTGCTGTGTCGAGAGGTTCAGGAGCTTTGGCCAAGGGGTGCGTTGGCGCTACGGCGAAGATGAAGGGAATGGACCCCATCGGCACGGCGATGTAGCCACCGCCGGATGGCCCTTCACCCGCGGCGCCGATCAGCAAATCAACCCGTCGGTCCAGCAACGCTTCCCATGTACCGGATAGCGCCTCATGCACGATACGCAAGCGCGTCTGATCGGCAATCTCGTAGAAGGCATCGATATCGTCCTTCAGCCCAATTGGAGAAAACAGCGAATCCATCCCGATGGATAGTTCAGTTTCCCAGCCTGAAGCGACCCGCCGGACGCGGGATTCCAAATCTCCCGCTGCCTTGAGCAGGTAGCGTCCTTCCTTCAGCAACTCCTGCCCGGCGCGCGTCAGGCTAACTCTCGGCCCGATGCGTTCGAACACTTGTACGCCGAGATCGTCTTCGAGCTTGGCGACTGTGTAAGAAATGGTCGAAGGAACCCGGTGCAACTCTTTACCAGCTGCCGAGAACGAGCCGCGACGGTCGATCGCGTCGATGATCTGCAGCGCTTCGAGGCTTAATTTTAACATTCGAAATTTTCGATCATAGAGTGGTAAATTTTCCGTTTTTCTTTTGGTTTCTACACGAGCATAATCCGATTCATTGGAATTTATGAGGTAACAGCAAGAATCTTAGCAAATTTCATTGTTCGAAATTATCGCACTTGCAATTAACCATGACCCATCTCGGTATCGTTCGATGGCGTCAACAAGGAACCGAAGGAGAACCTGATGTTACAAATTCGCAAAAGTGAGGATCGTGGGATTGCCGATCACGGTTGGCTGCATTCGCACCACACCTTTTCGTTCGGTCACTACCAGGACCCGCAACACACCGGTTTCGGTCCTCTGCTCGTGATCAACGAGGATCGCGTGCAACCGGCCCAAGGCTTCGGTACCCATGGGCACCGCGACATGGAGATCATCTCCTATGTACTCGACGGCGCGCTCGAACACAAGGACAGCATGGGCACCGGCTCGGTATTGCACTATGGCGACGTTCAACGCATGACTGCGGGAACCGGGGTGCGGCACAGCGAGTTCAACCATTCCCGGTCAGAACTGGTGCATTTCCTCCAGATCTGGATTGAACCCAACGTGCAAGGGATTGCGCCAGCATATGAAGAGAAGCACTTCAATCCAGAGTCGAAAAAGGGCCAGTTGCGCCTGATCGCCTCGCCGGACGGCCGTGCCGACTCAGTGCTGATCCATCAGGATGCGGCAATTTATGCGTCGATCCTGAACGGTGATGATCAAGTCCAGCACCAACTCGCACCCGGCCGCACCGCTTACGTACATGTGATCCGAGGACAGTTGACCGTCAACGACATCGCACTGGCGACCGGAGACGCGCTGAAAGTGACCAACGAAAACCTGCTCACTCTTGATCAGGCCGAAGCGGCCGAAGTCTTGTTATTCGATTTGCCTTATTAATTCCGTCCAACCATATCAGGAGATTGCCATGCAAAATGTATCGAAACTGTCTTACCCCCTCGGCCGTGCTTTCCTCGGCGCATTATTCTTCATTTCCGGCATTTACAAAATCATTGGCTTTGCGTACGTGGCGGGCTGGATGGCGAGTTCCGGCCTGCCGCTCGCCGGCCTATTACTGGCAATAACGATCGTGATCGAAATCGGTGGCGGCTTGATGTTGATCACCGGATGGCAGGCGCGCTGGTCGGCGCTGGTATTGGCGCTGTTTTTGATCCCCGTCACTTTCGTTTTCCATGCCTTCTGGAGCGCCGATGCAGCGAGCTTCCAGAACCAGTTGACGCAGTTCCTCAAGAACCTGGCGATCCTGGGCGGCATGTTGCTGGTGCTCCGACGTGAGCAACCCGTAGCCAAGCGGTAACCACTGCATCTGCATCAGATATTTCCTCATCGTGATTGTCCGTACACAGTCATTGATTGCATCCCGCAACTCCACTTTTTAAAGGCTTACCTATCATGGCGACCATTCTTCACATCAATAGCAGTGTCCGCAATGCAGGCTCCATTTCCCGTCAACTAACCGCTGAGTTCCTAAGCAAATGGCAGGCCATCCAGCCCGCCGATGTGATCGTCGAGCGCGATCTGGCGGCCAACCCGGTGCCACACCTGACCGAACAAATGATGGGAGCGTTCTTTACGCCGGCAGAGCAACGTTCCCCCGAGCAGGCGCAGACTGTGCAATTGTCCGATGACCTGGTGGCTGAACTGCTGAGCGCAGATACCATTGTGATCGGCGCGCCGATGTACAACTTCTCCGTCAGCTCGACACTGAAGGCCTGGATCGATCATGTGGCCCGCGCTGGCTTGACATTCAAATACACTGAAACCGGCCCGGTTGGGATGGTTCAGGGAAAAAAGGTGTACATCTTCACCTCGCGCGGCGGCGTTTATAGCCAAGGCCCGGCCAAGTCGATGGATTTCCATGAAACGTACCTGCGTGCGGTGCTGGGCTTTATCGGTCTGACCGACATCACCTTCATTCATACCGAAGGGCTGGCGATGGGCGACGCGGCGGTGGCCGATGCGCTGACGCAAACCCGACAGGCGATTGGCGAATTAGTAGCAGCCTGAACGCTTTAAATTATAGGGAAGGGATGGCATCCACCGGATGCCATGCCTTTTTTTCGTTCAAGCGATTTATCCTATGAACCTGTCCGCCTTGTCATTACAAAGTGTCGAATGTAGTGCCTTGGCCGAGATCTGCGAGAAGGCCCCTTTACCATGGCGATTTTCGACTTAGCGATTAAGAAATTCTACAAGCTTTGGAACGACCTGATCAGTCGCTTCCTCCATGAGCCAATGGCCGGATCTCGGGATAACGATGCCCTCCGCGTTTGTCGCCACAAGTCGTCCCTGTTGTATCAAGAACTCACCAGAAGCTTTTTCACCGGTGAGAACAAGCATTGGCATTGGTAACGGTGTTTTCGCGAATTGTTCAAAATCCTTTGCATCTTGCTCGAATGCGCGGAAGACTTCGAAACCTGCTCGCATGTGGCCCGGTTGTGCATAGGCTGCTGCGTAAAACTTACGGTCGCGCTCGGGAACGGAGTGCGTTTTATCAGCGGCAAAGTCATTCCAGAAATGTTCCAAATAGATGCGCTCACGTCCCTTCACGAGTCCGAGCGCTGTCTCACCGTAGAAATGGAAATGCCAGAGATCGCGCAGTAGCCAAACGTCGCGCCAATTGCCTACCCCTGGCAAGAACGCGTCCATCAACACGATCCGATCCACTTCCTTGGGATACTGTGCTGCGTACGCATAAGCGACCATCAGTCCGATGTCATGCCCGACAAGTCTAATATGTTCAAAACCAAGGCCGGACACGAGGGCGTGAATATCTTGGGCCATGCCTTTCTTTGTGTAACCGTCAGGCGGCGCGGACGATTGCCCGAACCCGCGTAAGTCGGGAGCGATCACGGTGTGTGTCTTTGCTAGCTGCCCCATTAACGGAAGCCACATATGACTTGTTTCGGCGTAGCCATGTAAAAGTACTATGGGGTCCCCTTTGCCAGAAACCAGATAGTGAATGCGTATTCCATTGACGTCCGCGAAGCGACTTTGCGGGGCTTGAGCAAATGCTGAAGCCCCAAAGACAGCAGCCGCTGCAAGAGCGAGCAAGCCGGTATAAACAGTAGCTTTTATAGTCCGAATAAGTGTGATCGTGCGGAGGGAATTCAACAAATTTTTCATGGAACTGCTCCAAGTTATTATTGAAAAAATACTGTTGACTCATTGCTTTACCGGCAGCGCATTCAGAGGTGACAAACAAGGCAGATTCAGCGGATATGAAGTGCGTCACATCGCTTCAAATATCGGCTTGTGTACACAAACTTCCGGTGGGAAATATTGATTTGTTTGATTTTATTTTCTTCAGTTGCTGCGTTTTTTCATTGTAGGCTGCTTTCCATATTGCGCTTAGCTATCAGTGACTGTTTCCTCGTTTTGCGGCAAGTGCAGAGTCGAGCGCCATGACTTGACAGTGACAGCTTGCACTAGACATCCATGTCCCATGGGGGGGTCTCTTTGAACGCGTCAGCTAGGAAATCGACCATCACGCGAACCTTCGCACTAAGATGACGACGACTCGGATAAACCGCCAGCACATCAATGTCTGGCAGTCGGTAGCCAGGTAACAGCGGCACAAGCCTACCGGCACGCAAGTCGGCGCCGATCAAAAAGCTGGGTTGCCAGATGATGCCGAGTCCCGCCAGCGCCGCCGCGCGCGCGGTATCGCCATTGTTGGTGTGCATAACGCATGACACCTTTACCGGATTCGCCTGGCCATTTTCATCGGTGAAGTTCCACTCGTCGGCCGTGGCGGCGTAACTGTATCCAATGCAAGTGTGGCCGATCAGGTCTGACGGAGTTTTCGGTGAACCGTTTTTGCGCAGATAGGCAGGAGAAGCACAGACGATGTTGTGCGAGGCGGCGAGTTTGCGCGCCGCATAGGAGGTTGAACCGGTGCGCGAGATACGTATCGCCAAGTCATAACCTTCCTCAACGATGTCGACCACACGGTCAACCAGTGCGATGTCCAGCTCCACCTCAGGATAGCGCTGCAGGAACTGCGGCCACAGCGGTGCCAGATGCAGTATGCCGAAGCTTAGCGGCGCGTTAATACGAAGAAGTCCGCGCGGCTGCATGGTGGCTGAAGATGCGATCAGCTCGACTTCTGCCACTTCATCGAGGATGGCCTTGGCCCGCTCAAACAGAGTCTCTCCACTTTCCGTCAGTGACATCTTCTGCGAACTGCGATTGAGTAGCCTCGTGCCCAGATGGGATTCCAGATCGCGGACATAGCGCGTCACATTGGCTGGGGATGTCTCCAGCGCGTCGGCCGCGCGCGCAAAGCCATTTTTTCGTACCACCTCCACAAATACCTCGAGCGCACGCAAGCGATCCATATCGTTCTCTTTCCGCCTATTGATTCATAAATACTGAATATGCCATCACTTTTTATCGCATTGATGTATGCATTTGTAAATCATATAGTGTGTCTACGGGCTGAGCAACCGCGCCAATGCCCGATCAGTCATTGACCCCGTAGCCAATCAATTACTTTATTAGGAGCAGCATCATGAATCGTTTAAACGGAAAAGTCGCCATCATCACCGGCGCAAGTTCAGGAATAGGTCGTGCAACCGCAAAACTGTTTGCCAAGGAAGGCGCCAAAGTGGTGGTCGCAGCGCGTCGTCAGTCAGAGCTTGATAGCCTGGTTGCAGAAATCACTTCGGCTGGTGGTGCGGCAGTTGCCCTTGCGGGTGACGTCCAATCAGAAGCTTATGCTCAAGCCCTGGTTGAGTTGGCATTGAGCAAGTTTGGCCGCCTCGATGTTGCTTTCAACAATGCTGGCACTCTGGGTGAAATGGGCCCAACTACCGGTATATCCGAACAAGGTTGGACAGAAGCCCTAAACACCAATCTGACCAGCGCTTTTTTGGGGGCCAAGCATCAAATTCCCGCAATGCTAAAAACGGGGGCCGGCTCGATTATTTTCACGTCGACTTTCGTTGGCCATAGCCTTGCCTTCCCCGGTATAGCTGCTTATGCTGCCAGCAAGTCGGGATTGATCGGGCTAACCCAGGCATTGGCGGCCGAATACGGCGCGCAAGGAGTGCGCGTCAATTCGATTTTGCCTGGCGCCGTGGACACAGAAATGTACCGGGGTATGAACAACACCGCCGAATCGCAAACGTTTGTGACCAATCTGCATGCATTGAAACGCACCGCGCAACCGGAAGAACTGGCGCGCTCGGTGTTGTACCTGGCCTCCGATGATTCTTCCTTCGTCACCGGCACTGCTTCGCTGGTAGACGGCGGAGCATCCATCACGCGCACCTGAGCTTTGAAAATATCTCGAACTATTTACCAATGATGTTTCGTCGCAATCTCGCGGCAGAACATTTGGCAATCTCAACATCAATCCAAGGAATTTATTATGAAACGTTTCGACAACAAATCTGTACTCGTCACTGGCGGCAATAGTGGCATCGGTCTGGCCACTGCGCTGGAATTCGCCAGGCAAGGCGCGCGCGTCATCATCACCGGTCGTGACCAGGCGACGCTCGATCAGGCCAAAGCGCAACTCGGATCGAGCGCGATCGCGCTGCGCAATGACGCCGGTGACATCCATGCCGCCAAAGATTTGGCAAACACCTTGGGCGGCCTGGGCATCAAGCTCGATGCCGTGTTTATCAATGCAGGTGTCGCCAAGCTCGCTCCCGTGGAAGCGGTCGATGAAGCATTGTGGGATCAGACTTTTAACATCAATGTGAAAGGCGCCTATTTCGCGATACAAGCCTTGATACCACTGCTGAATCCCGGAGCGGCAATCATCCTGAACGGCTCCATCAATGCCCGTATCGGCATGCCCACTTCCAGTGTATATGCGGCAAGCAAGGCGGCGTTGATTTCGCTCGCCAAAACCTTGTCGTCCGAACTGATAGGCCGCGGCGTGCGTGTCAATGTGGTGAGCCCAGGCCCGGTCGCGACGCCACTGTACGGTCGCCTTGGCATCCCCGCCGAGCAGCTGGACGAAGTAGCCGCCGGCATACAGGCGCAAATCCCGCTCAAGCGTTTTGGTACCCCAGACGAAGTGGCGAGTGCGGTTGTGTACCTTTCATCGCCAGAAGCTGCATTCATCGTCGGCACCGAGTTGATCGTTGACGGCGGCATGAGCCAATTGTAATTCCGGCCGCCCCCGGTCAAGCCGGGGGCAATTCATCCGATGATTTGTCAGCAGTCTGAACACTAGTCCCATAACCCGCGTCGCCGTGGTGTATGGGGGTCACGACGCTTCGAGAAGCGTGCTGCAGGCGATGGCTTTGTGCGTCGCTCAAATTTCATGGCATTTTTGCAGCGTCCGTTGCGATATACCGTTCGCTCCACGCTGCAATCATGTTGGCCACATAGGCAGCATCGCTCTTCCGGGTAAGCAGATGGTCGGCGTCGTCCAGCGATATGAAGCTTTTCGGATGCTTTGCTGCAGTGAAGATCTGCATCGCATTCGTAATGTCGACCGTGTCATCACGCGGTGAATGCATGACCAGTAACGCTCGCCGCAGGCGGCCGATCTTGTCCGTGAGATTTTGTTCCGAAGCGTCGAGCAGGAACTGCTTCTTGATGCGGAACGGCCTTCCGGCGAGCTGCACTTCGGCTTCGCCAGCACTTTCGATCTGGTCGAGGTGCGCTCGGAACAGGCCGGCAACATGTGACGGATCGCTCGGAGCGCCGATGGTGACGACCGCGCGCACTTCCGGCATGTCGATCGCCGCAGCGAGTACCGCCGCCCCTCCCAAGCTATGACCGATAAGCAATGACGGCGCTTGGTAAGCCTGGCGTAAAAAATTGGACGCGGCGAGTAGATCGGCCAGATTGGAAGAGAAGTTGGTATTGGCGAATTCTCCTTCGCTCGCACCTAAACCGGTGAAATCGAAGCGCAACACAGCAATGCCGTGTTCCGTCAGCGCCTGCGCGATTCGGCTCGCAGCAAAGACGTCTTTGCCGCAGGTGAAGCAATGTGCAAACAACGCAAACGCGCGAACCGGACCGTCAGGCGCATCAAGGCGCGCAGAAAGTTTTTGTCCATCTGCGCCGGGAAATTCAGTGCGTTCCATCTTCATTCGAGGACTCCTGATGCTTGTCTCAACCGAAAACTGAAAATTAGGCTAGCGGGATTCGAGAACCCAGCGAACGTTCGCATGTGCCATGACGATCGCAGGATCGCCGTGCATCGCCTCGAAGTAGTGCGTGGAAAAATCGCAAGGCTCGGTGACCGATTGGGACAGCATCGATTTCGCCTGGGCGAATATCGACCGTATATCCGCTTGCGATACGATTTCATTGTCGAGGATTTCATCGATATCCACCATAAACTCACTCAACTGATGCAGCCAGTCGAACTGCGGATGCCGTGTCAGGAGCTGCAACAGCTGACCAGGATCGACTTGCCCCCATTCTTTTTCGTATTCGTGGCGCGCGACCTTCACCAGCTCCTTATGCAGCTCGCGCAGGGAACGGTTCAAATCGTTTAGCGTTTTTCGTGTATCCATAACATATTCGCCTGAAATGATTTTTGTGGGCAAGAAAGACCGTACGGGCTATATGCGGACAAATCAATTTTTTACAGACTCATGCTACGCCGCCTTGGCCAACTGCGTCAGGAAAATGACGCTGGGATGCATATGCACCAGGTAGGTGCAGATTCGCCGCATCACTCGAAATTTTCGATCAATTTGCTCAGATTTCTTCATTTGATGTGACCCGATCTGAAGTGCGAGCATACTCGGGCTCAATCGTTTTTTGCGGCCATGCATAGCAGCCAGCCCGATTCAACAGCGGTAGCGCCCAGCGTGCCTTGAATTGCATTGAGGTTGACATTCACCAGATTCAATCCCAACCCTTACGTCAGACCCAGCAGCAACGAAATCATCATGCAGGCCACAGCCCGACGGCGGGTGTCCAATAGCGGGCTTCCCTGGTCTGCACTGGTTGAGAAATCGTGTCCATGCTCGGTCTTTTCACGTCGTTATACGTGTTACGGCAGGTGATACGGAAAACGACCGGCGATACCGAATAATGCAGCGTTAGCGATGTAACAGATGGTACGGTAAAACTGTACTTAGGCGATTTCATAAATAGAGCCACCGAAGCTCCGTATTTTTCTCTTTTCAGTACTAATTTCTAAACTCGGCAGAGTTCTGGTGACGGGGTGACGGGCGAGGTACATTCCCTCAAGGCATTGTTTTTACGGCTTGCCACCCACGGCCAAGCTGCCCAGATCGACGCCAGAAAACCCCAGCCGGTCAATTCGCTGCCCGACTACGGATTTGGCTGCTGTATCGATGAAGTGCCAGCAAATCAGTGCACAGGCAAGGAAAATAATCAGGCGGATAATGTGTTGGTGATTGCCCGGCAGGAAGCAAACTGTCACTGGTTGGCTATTGGGGCAATGATCCAGCTGCCGTTATTGCACAATTATTCTGACGGGGTGATGGAATACATCGCGCTGTATCGGATAGCTGGAGTACATGGCAACGGCATCGATTGTAAGTTTGCAACCTGTCCCGGTCGTTCAACTTCATCATTCAATAATGGTGGCAACATGGATAAGCGGATCTCGAAGCAGTTGGCGGCACTAGTCCTAGGCGCAGGAATGCTGGTGCCGGGCATGGTAAGGTCGGTAGACGGAGTGATGCTCATCGATCCCAATCGCGCACCGAGTACATCGCCGGGGTTTCTGGTGATAATTAGCGAGCCCGGCAATTACCGGTTGGCGGGAAGTGTGACGGTACCCGATGCGGACACGACTGCGATCGAGATCAACGCCGATAACGTGACCATTGATCTGAATGGTTTTTCGATTCAAGGCCCGGCGCATTGTTCGCCGCCGCCCGTATCCTGTTTGCCAACGGGGACCGGTAATGGGGTGCATGCAGTGAATCGGGAGAATATCGCGGTCACCAATGGTCGCATCCAGGGGATGGGAAACCTCGGGGTTTACCTGGAGACGCATTCTGCGCGCATTGATAAGGTGAGCCTTGTCAGCAATGGCGCCGGCGGTGCTGTGATCTTCGGTGGCTTGATCAACGACAGTATTGCGGAATCCAATGGCGGCGCTGGCGTTTTTGGTCTCGATATTGACGTGCGCGGAAGCGTGATTCGCGACAACAAGTCGTTTGGCCTCGAAGCCTACGGCAAATCGGTTTATGCAGATAACCGGCTTTGCGGCAACAATCAGAATGCCGCCCAAGTCAATAACAAGCCCAGACAAACTGGTAGCAATGTCAGTGGCGAGGCAAGCTGCCCGTAGTGCATCCAAGATCGTTGTCGCGCTGGGGTGGATCAGAAAATCTCATGCTGTACAGAACGGAACCAAAAATCTCGCAAGCGTGTGGGGCCTGAATGCGAGACCTTCACCGGAACGCTCACGTCATTCGAAGCAGCTCCGACGTAAATCTCCTGGTGTCACATCTACATCTATAAGTGATTGATTTTTACAGCGCATTCCCAAAGACTTTTTATGCAGTGTTGACAGCAAGTTCCGATGCAAGACGTTTTTCCCTCGTGCCTTTGGTTGTAATCCCCATCTCCCGTAACGCATCGGCGATTGCGTGTACCGCCTGCCGCATTTCATCTGCGCCAATCGCACCGATACAACCGACGCGGAAGGTTTCTGCCTGTGTTAGTTTGCCCGGATACAGCACGAATCCTTTGTCGCGCACCTGGTTATAGAAGCGCTTGAATTCGTAGTTGCCGCTGTCAGGCGCATGGATCGTGACGATGATCGGTGCCTGGATCTTCGGATCGAGAAATGACTTTAGTCCGAGTTCGTCCATGCCGGTCATCAGTGCTTCGTAATTTTTCTGGTAACGCGCCAGGCGGGCAGGCTGACCGCCTTCCGCAACAAACTGCATCAGGGCCTGGTGAAATGCCGCCACAATATGGGTTGGCGGCGTGAAGCGCCATTGTGTGGTTTTCTCCATGTAGCTCCACTGATCGTACAGATCGAGTGATAAGGAGGTCGAGTTGCCTGCGGCTTTTTCCAGCACGCTTTTGCGTACTAGCACAAAGCCCATTCCCGGCGGCCCTTCAATGCATTTTCCGCTGGCGGCAATCAATGCATCAAAAGGAACTTTGGCGGCATCGACCGCGAGCGCGCCGAACGAGCTCATCGCGTCGATGATCAGGCTGCGTCGATGGCGGGCGACAATGTCGGCAATCTCGGCTAGCGGATTGAGGATGCCGGTACTGGTTTCGCAATGGATCAGCCCGACGTGGGTGATGCTGCGGTCACCGCTTAACAGCCGCTCGACATCGGCCGCCGTGGTCGGTATATCTTCCGGCGTTTCAAATACCGAGACCTTGCGTCCCATCATCTGCACCAGCTTGGCCATGCGCTTGCCGTAAGCGCCGTTGATCAGCACCAGCATGTGGCCATCGCGCGGCAGCAGGGTATTGACCGCAGCTTCAATCGAGAACGTGCCGCTACCTTGCATAGGCACACAGACGTGGTTTTCGTGCGCATTGGCAATATCCAGCAACTGCTTGCGGACTTCGGCTGTGATGGCGTTGAACGAGGCATCCCACGAACCCCAGTCACGCAGCATCGCGGTCTTGGTGGAGAGCGAGGTGGTCAATGGTCCTGGAGTAAGAAGGATGGGATCGCGGCTAACGAGGCTCATGGCATTTCCTTTGGTTTTGGACAGGAGAAATAGCAAACTTGATATTTATAGTGGTAACAAAGCTCAAACGGTGCTGCGCCAGCGCTGTGCTTTTTTCAGCAACACTCGGGTGGTCAGCGCATACAAGCCGCATACCATCGCCGAAGTCAGTACGATCAAGGTCGCCATTGCGGTGGCCGGGCCGATCTTGCCTTCGGCTTCCAGATTCAGGATTGCGACCGATGCCAGCGTCGTATCCGGCGAGTACAAAAACACCACGGTCGAGATGGTGGTCATTGCGTTGATGAACAGGTAACGACCGATATCCAGCACCGCCGGCAAGCAGACTGGCACGGTGACGCGCAAGAAGGTTTTGTAGAACGGCACCTTGAGCGACGCTGATACTGCTTCGAACTCGTTATCGATGGCTTTCAGCGCCGTCACCGCCGTCAGATAGCTGGAGGTGAAGTAATGCACCACGGTCGACAGCACCAGAATCAGCATGCCGTGATACAGAAAGCTCAACGGGTTGGATGGATGGTTGAAGAACATGATGTAGCCCAGACCCAGCACCAGCCCCGGCACGCCCATAGGCAACAAGGCCAGCATCCTGATCACGGGGCGTACGCCATTCAGACCGCGGGTCTTTTCGACCAGATATGCAGTGCTGAAGATCAGCGTGGTGCCGAAGATGACCACATACAGTGCCAGTTTCAAGCTGTTCAAATACGATTCCAGGATGCCGCCTTCAACCAAGCCGAAATAGTAATGGTCGACACTGAGCGACAGGTTGTAAGGCCAGAGTTTGATGAATGACGTAAAAATCGCCATGCCCAGGACTGCCAGCATCAGCGCGCAGATGATCGAGCAATACACAAACATCATTGCGTCGAAGCCGCGATTTCTTTTGGGCACGTACGGAACTGCACGCGCCGATAATTGTGATTGCAGCTTGCGCCGGATCGTGAAATCCATGACGAAAGCCATCAGTGCCGGCAGCAACAGCAGCAGACTGACGACTGCGCCTTTGTTGAAGTTCTGCTGGCCGATGACTTGCTGATAAACGTCCATCGCCAGCACATTGAACTCGCCACCGATCACTTTCGGGACGCCGAAATCGTTGACGGTAAAGGTGAATACCACCAGCGCTGCGCTGATCAAGCCGTACTTGGCGCCTGGCAGCGTGATCGTCCGGAACTTGCGGATGGTGCCGGTACCCAGCGATTCCGCCACCTCGTACAATCGGCCATCGGCCAGTGTCAGTGCGGTAATGATGATCATCAGTGCATGCGGGAACACGCCGTAGCTTTCGCTGATGATGATGCCGATCGGGCCGTAAATCGATGTCCCGCCGAGCAAACCTTTGAGTGCGCCCTGAGTGCCGAACCACTGGATGAACGAGATCGCTGCCAGTAGCGAGGGCGCTAAAATCGGAATCAGCGACATGGTGCGAAACAAGCGCTTGCACGGCATCATGCTGCGCGTTAGTGCATACGCAAAGGTGAACGCGGTCGGGATCACCAGCAGCGTGACCGAAGTCGCAATCATCAGCGTATTGCCTATCGACTGGCGTAGCGCCGGGGTCGACATGTACTCGATGAACTGGCGCAGGCCGACGTAACGACCATTCTGATCCTGCACGCTGTGGATCAAAATCATCAGCACCGGCATCAACAGGAACACGGCCAACCCTATGCAGGCGCATATCAGCAGCAAGTGGCCGATGTGATCGTGCCAATGACTTTGCTGGCGGCTCTTGATTTTGAAGGCTGGCGTTGCTGTCGCGATCGTCAACGGCAACGCGTTGGCAGGGCTGCTCATGCTGGCTCCGCAACCGCTAGCTCGGGCATGGCACGCCGGTCGCCGTCCTGATCGCAATATACCCGTATCCGCTCGGGCAGCAATCCATACAGCACTTTACTGCCGACTTTCAGGCGCAACTCTTTCAATAGATTGAGCGACATGGAGGCAAGCACCGGTTGTTGCTCCATGCCCTCGAGTGCCACCGTCAGGTAACTGAAGGCACCCAGGAATTCGATTTTCAGCACCTCTGCCATGGCGTTGTTGTGGGTCCGATTTTCGGCATCGCGGGCGACAAAATCTTCGGGCCGCAAATACACCTTGACCGGACCACCAGCCGGAACATGATCGACGCGCGATTCGCAGCTGAAATCCAGCTTGCCTATGCGGAAGCGGCCATCGCCGAGTGAGGTGCCACGCAGGATATTCACTTTGCCGACGAACGATGCGACAAACGGCGAACTCGGCTGCAAATAGACTTGTTGCGGTGTTCCGATCTGTTCGATCTCGCCTTGATTCATGACCACGATACGGTCGGCCATCGTCAGCGCTTCTTCCTGGTCATGGGTGACCATGATGGTGGTGACGCCCAGTCGTTGCTGCAACTGGCGGATTTCACTCCGTAGGCGGACCCGCTCCAGGGCATCCAGTGCCGATAGCGGCTCGTCCAGCAATAGCAGGCCGGGCGAGGTGGCCAAGGCGCGCGCCAGTGCAATTCTCTGTTGTTGGCCTCCGGATAGTTGACTCGGGAATTTGTTGCCGCTGGTCGGTAAGCCTGCCAGTGTCAGCAATTCTTCGACGCGGGCCTTGGTGCTGGCCCGCGATTGCCCACGGTTAACTAGCCCATAGGCGACATTCTCTGCAATGCTCAGATTCGGGAACAGCGCATATGACTGAAACACGATGCCGTAGTCGCGCTTGATCGGCGGTAGCCACGAAATATTTTTGCCGGCCTGGCTGATGCGGCCCTGGTCCTGGCTTTCGAGGCCCGCGATGATGCGCAACAGCGTGGTCTTGCCACAGCCGGAGGGCCCCAGAAAGCAGACAAACTCGCCTTCTGCGATGCTCAGATTAATGTCGCGCAGCGCGTGGAAGTTACCGAATGACTTCGCGATGTTTTCAAGTTCCAGATACTGATTCTGCTTGGGCATGGCAAATCCTCTCCTGACAATGTCTTTACGCCGACGCTAAAAAGTTGCTGCTCAGATCGCCAAATGGTGAATTTTAGCGTCGGACGTTTCTCGGGATTTACTTCTTTTCTGCTTTGGCGTTATACCGACCACCCCATTCGGCCAGAATGCGGGCGCGGTTCTTGGCGGACCAGTTGAAGTCGTTATTTTTCACCAACAATTTTTCATAATTTTCGGGAATGCCTTCAACTTTTTTGGCGATCCCGGGGTAGGCAACGATGGCCCACCAGGTGGCGCTGATCTGGTTAGCTTCTTTGGTGGTCATCCAGTCGACCAGATTCTTGGCCGCTTCCAGATTTTTCGTACCCTTCATGATGCCGCTGGCTTCGACATCCCAGCCCAGGCCTTCTTTCGGGAAAATCAGTTCGACCGGTGCGCCGCTGCGCTTGACCTGATGGGCCCGGAATTCAAATGAAATACCGATAGGGAATTCGCCGGTACCGGCCATGGTGCAAGGCTTGGAGCCGGAATGGGTGTATTGCGCAATGTTTTGATGCAGCGCATCCATGTATTTCCAGCCATCAGTTTCGCCGAACATTTGTAGCCAGGCAGTGACGTCCAGGTAGCCGGTGCCGCTGGAAGCAGGATGCGGCATGACGATCTGCCCCTTGTAGATAGGCTTGGTCAGGTCTTTCCAGCTTTCCGGTTTGGGCAGATTCAGCTTCTTCGCTTCGATGGTGTTGAAACAGACCGTCGCACCCCAGACATCCATGCCGACCCAGGCGGGTGGTTGGGCCCGATCGGAATAGGCTGGATTCAGGTCTTTCAGGCCGACAGGTGCATACGGCACCAACATGCCTTCCTGGCTCAGCAATGCCAGGCTGCTGGCGGCGACACCGAGGACCGCATCTGCTTGCGGATTATTCTTTTCGGCCAGCAATTTGGCGGTGATGACGCCGGTAGAGTCACGCACCCAGCGAATCTCCACATCCGGATGGGCTTTTTCAAAGCCATCCTTGTAGGCCTTCATCGCATCACTTTCGATCGCGGTGTAAACCAGCAGCGAGGTTTTTGGCTGGGCTTGGGTCGTTCCGGCTGCCACAGCCAGGGCCGTGATTATGGCTGTCTTGTGCAAAAGTTGTAAAAATTGCGGCTTTATGCTCATTGTCATCTCCTCAGATGTTGTGTCATCAATCAGTGTCAAATCGCTGTAATCCACATGCTGATCCATCTCAACCCCTTCCTTACTCATCGGCCGGTCACAGAAGCTTGTTTTCATGGACGGTTCGCCGTTGCTGCGCTAGCTCACCGTCGCATCAGGCTGATCTGCCATCTTGGTACCAACCGTTCCCACCTACCCATCTGCAGCATTTTTTGGCCCCCACATATTGCATTATGTAGTTTGTATTTTGTTGACAATCTACACGTTGTTGAATTAAAGTGCAATCACTCGTTAGATAAAAAGATCCCCATGACTACCAGCCGCACTATGAACACCATCGCCCTGTTACAAAAAAATTCCTTGCCTTCGCTAGTGCAGAAGGAGCTTGAGCGCATGATTCTGGCCGGCGACCTGGTGGCGGGCGACAAGCTCAATGAGGTCACGCTGGCAGAAATGCTGGGGGTCTCCCGCGGGCCGGTACGGGAGGCTTTTCGCGCACTGGAAGAAGTCGGCCTGGTGCAGCAGGAAAAAAATTGTGGCGTTTTTGTCCGTCATATTTCGCTGGAGCAGGCTGACGATATTTACGAAGTTCGCGGCGCTCTGGATGAACTGATAGGACGCAAGCTGGCAAGTACCATCAGCGCTGGTCAGGTCCAGGAACTGCGTGCGATTCTGGATCGCATGGACAGTGTCGCTGCCGGCGGTGATGTCGATAGCTATTCGCGGATGAATCTGGAATTCCATGATTTGCTGCTGAATATGACCAACAACAACAAACTGATACACACCTATCGCCGTCTGGTGAATGAGTTGACTCTGTACCGGCGCTCGGCGCTGGCGCAGAGCGGTAGTCTGCCAACCTCGACCGCCGAGCACCACAAGATCGTTGATGCGATTGCTACCGGCAATCCTCTAGAGGCCGGGCACATCATGCGCGAGCATGCGATGGCCGGTCGTAACCGCATGCACGTTGCGCATGCTGCTGCTAATCCCTCCGATTCCCTCTCAAACCGAAAGGCTAACTAATGTCCAGCACCAAAATTCTGCAGGTCAATGGCCGCAGCTATCCGTGGATGAAGCAACCAGTCGTCGTTGTGTGTGTCGACGGTTGTGAACAGGAATATATCAATCAGGCGATACAGGCTGGTGTTACCCCGTTTTTGAAAAAAATGGTGGCGCAGGGAACTGTACTGAGCGGCGACTGCGTGGTGCCCAGCTTTACCAACCCGAACAATTTGTCGATAGTCACCGGGGTGCCGCCTTCGGTACATGGTATCTGTGGTAACTATTTTCTGGACCGCGAAGCGAATCAGGAAGTCATGATGAATGACGCCAAATATCTGCGCGCCGGCACCATACTGGCGGCCTTCTCAGACGCCGGGGCCAAGGTCGCGGTAGTGACAGCCAAGGATAAATTGCGCAGTTTGCTCGGCCACAAGATGCGCGGAATTTGCTTCTCCGCAGAGAAGGCCGATCAGGCCACGCTGGAGCAAAATGGCATAGACAATTTGTTGGAACTGGTCGGCATGCCGCTGCCGTCGGTGTACAGCGCCGAATTGTCGGAGTTCGTGTTTGCCGCTGGCGTCAAGCTACTGGAGACGCGGCGTCCAGACATCATGTACCTGTCGACCACCGATTACATCCAGCACAAATTTGCTCCCGGCACACCGGGCGCAAATGCCTTTTACGCCATGATGGATGACTATCTGACTCAACTCGATGAGTTGGGCGCGGTCATCGGCCTGACTGCCGATCACGGCATGAACGCCAAGACCGACAGTGCAGGCAAGCCAAACGTCATTTATTTGCAGGACGTGCTGGACGCAAAGATAGGTAGCGGAAAAACGCGGGTAATTTTGCCGATTACCGATCCATATGTCGTGCACCACGGTGCATTGGGTTCTTACGCCACCGTGTATCTGAATGAGGGAGCGGATCTGGAGAGCGTTTCCCGGCAGATCAGCGCGATTCCCGGAATCGAGTTGGTGTTGACTCGCACTGATGCAGCTGCGCGCTTTGAATTGCCAGCGGACCGTATCGGCGACCTGGTGGTGGTCAGCGAACGTCTGACGGTGATCGGTACCGCTGCCACACGTCATGATTTGTCTGAACTGAATTTGCCATTGCGTTCGCATGGTGGAATTTCGGAACAACGTGTGCCGCTGATGTTCAACCGCAGGCTGGGCGCGATTCCGTCTGACCATCGAGTACGAAATTTTGACGTGTTTTACCTGGCCATGAATGGTGCGGTGTGATGCCTGTATTGCGTAACTTGGTTGGACGAAGGGTGCCCAACAGCGGAATATGAAGGTGATGAAGCAGTGTGAGTGGCGGGGAGGGCATGTTGGATATTGCAAGGCTCCATCCAACGCGCTTCCTTGCTGTTTCGTAAGTCTTATGGATAGTCAATGGATCGGGAGATGAAATGTCGATGCTAAGCGAATTGAGTAAACTTAAAGAAGGTGAACCGTTACATCAGAAGATGCGGATTGCTGGCAAGCTGGTCGGTAATGAGCGTCGGATCGAGGTACTAAATCCATACAGCGGTAAGCTGGTCGGGACGATTCCAAAGGCGACTGTCGGCGATATCCGCGACGCCTTTCGCATCGCTCGTCAGTTCAAGTCACCGCTGACGCGTTACGACCGCTCCAAGATCATGTTGCGGGCGTCGGAAATATTGCGTGCCAATACCGATGCCATTTCTGATTTGATCACCGCCGAATCAGGCCTGTGCAAGAAGGACTCGCTGTATGAAGTTGGTCGTGCCTGCGACGTCTTTGTGTTTGCCGCCAATCAGGCGCTGGTAGATGATGGTCAGGTGTTTTCCTGTGACCTGACACCGCATGGCAAGCAGCGCAAAGTCTACACAATGAAAGAGCCGTTGCTCGGCGCAATTTCGGCCATTACGCCGTTCAATCACCCGTTGAATCAGGTCGCGCACAAAGTGGCGCCATCGATCGCGACGAATAATCGAATGGTGTTAAAGCCAACCGAGAAGACCCCGTTTTCTGCCTTGCTGCTCGCCGACATTTTGTACGAAGCCGGATTGCCGCCTGAAATGTTCTCGGTAGTGACAGGCGATCCGAAAGAAATCGCAGACGAAATGCTGACCAATGCCGATGTCGATCTGGTCACGTTCACCGGTGGCGTGCCGATAGGAAAATACATCGCCGGCAAGGCAGTCTACAAGCGTCAGGTGCTGGAGTTGGGCGGCAACGATCCGATCATCGTGATGGAAGATGCCGATATTGAAGAGGCCGCTACTTTGGCGGTGTCGGGCTCGTACAAGAATTCCGGCCAGCGCTGTACCGCGATCAAACGCATGATCGTGCATCAGGCGGTAGCTGATGAATTTGTCAAGAAGCTTGTTGCCAAGACGCGCGCGATAAAATTTGGCGATCCGATGGACCCAAACAACGACATGGGAACGGTGATCGATGAACGTGCGGCGATCGAGTTCGAAGCCAAGGTAAAGGATGCCGAGCGCCACGGTGCCAGACTGTTGTATGGCAATATCCGCGCCGGTGCGCTGTATTCGCCGACGGTACTGGACCACGTGCCGGCCGACTGCAAGCTGGTCGCCGAAGAAACGTTCGGACCGGTATCGCCAGTGATTCGCTGCACCGATATTGCTGATGCCATCCGGATTTCCAATTCGACTCCTTACGGCTTGTCATCGTCGGTATGCACCAACCGCATGGACTACATCACCCGCTTTGTCCGCGAGCTGGAAGTGGGTAGCGTCAATGTGCGAGAGGTGCCAGGCTATCGTTTGGAGCTGACACCGTTTGGTGGCATCAAAGATTCGGGTCTCGGCTACAAGGAAGGTGTACTGGAAGCCATGAAAAGCTTCTCCAACACAAAGACGTATTCGCTGCCCTGGAACTGATTCGATGTTATCCATTCCAGGAATATGCGCGTTGTTTGACGCTGGAGGGCATCTAATATATTCCGGCGAGCCGGTCACTCAACTCGAACATGCTCTGCAATCGGCAACGCTTGCAGAGCAGGCTGGGGCAACACCGGAATTGATCTGCGCCGCATTGCTGCATGACCTCGGGCATTTGCTGAACCCGCAGGGTGAAACGCCATCGGCGCGAGGCATTGACGATACGCATCAGTATGTTGCAATTCCGCATCTACGTGGTTTGTTTAGTCCGGCAGTGCTGGGCCCGATTCGGTTGCACGTGAATGCCAAGCGTTTTTTGTGTGCCACCGATACAGCATATTTTGACAAGCTTTCGGAAGACTCCAAGCGCAGCCTTGCATTGCAAGGTGGTGTGTTTTCTGCCGAAGCTGCGGCAAAATTCATCGCCCGACCTTATGCCGCAGATGCAGTACGTTTGCGGCGGTGGGACGACTTCGCGAAAGATCTAGACATGGTCACTCCGGCACTACCGTATTTCGCTGCACTGATGACGGATTGCGCACTTTTTCATTCTTTAGGATAGCTCCCATGCGCCCATTCTGGCTGGAACATGCACTTTCGATTGACGGTGAATTGACGCCTGCGTTGCAAGGTTCTCAACGCGCCGATGTTGGCATTGTCGGCGGTGGCTTTACCGGCCTCTGGACCGCCTTGCAACTGAAGCAGCAGAATCCGGCACTGGATATTGCGATTATCGAAAGTGATCTGTGCGGTGCCGGCGCCAGCGGTCGAAATGGCGGTTGCTTGCTGACTTGGACCACCAAATTTTTTACGCTACGTCGTTTGTTTGGAGAGGCCGAAGCGATACGTCTGGCGAAAGCGTCTGAAGCGGCAGTCACGCATATTGCAGAGTTCTGTGGCAAGCATGGGATCGACGCCGAATTTCGTCAGGATGGCACCTTGTACACCGCGACCACACAGGCACAGATGGGCGTGCTGGACCCGGTATTAAAGGAGCTGAACAAGTACGGCATCAATTCGTATCACCCGCTATCAACCGCAGAAGTGCAGCGGCGTTCGGGCTCGGCGCGCAATCTGGCAGGCGTGTTCTCGCCACTGGCGGCCACTGTGCATCCGGGCAAGCTGGTACGCGGACTGCGCCGGGTGGCACTGGAAATGGGCATCCGAATCTATGAGAGAACGCCGATGCTGGCATTTGAGCCGGGGCGGCAAGTAACGATACAAACGCCGGCGGGCACACTGCAAGTCGGCAAGATGGTATTGGCCATCAATGCCTGGATGGCAAGTCGCTTCCCACAATTTGAACGCACGCTGGCGGTGGTGTCCAGCGATATGGTAATTACCGAAAAGTGTCCTGAATTGCTGCAGCAGATCGGTCTCAAGGACGGCGTTTCGGTACTTGATTCTCGTACCTTTGTGTTCTATTACAGGACCACTGAAGACGGCCGTCTGATGTTGGGGAAGGGCGGTAATACTTTTGCATGGCGCGGCCGGATTCTGCCGGTCTTTGATCAGCGTTCACCTTATGAAGATCAACTGAAGCAAAGTTTGCATGAATTCTTCCCGGCATTGGCTGAGGTGCCGATAACCGCCAGCTGGAACGGGCCGTCGGATCGTTCGGTCACCGGTTTTCCTTTTTTCGGGAAACTTGATGGTCATCCGAATATTTTCTATGGCTTCGGTTATTCGGGTAATGGCGTCGGACCGACTTACATGGGTGGCCAGTTACTGTCGTCGCTGGTGCTTGGGCTCGACAATGCATGGAGTCGCAGCCCACTGGCCGATGGCCCGCGCGGCACCTTTCCGCCAGAACCGATCCGTTATCTGGGATCACTGGTAGTGCGCAATGCGATCCGCCGCAAGGAGCGCGCCGAAGACCTGGAGCGCAAGCCTTGGCTGCTGGATCAGATGCTGAGCAAGTTGGCGAATGCGGCGGGCAAGGCCGACAAAGCCTAGGTTTTTTACCGAGGGCCGCGAACCCGACGCCACCAAGTACCAGGCCGGGCGTCAGCCTGCGGCACGTTCGGCGCCTTGACCGAGGTCGCCGGATTCAGCGGCAACACCTGCTGCACGAGCACCAAATTGCACACGTCATACCAGGTAGCAACCTGATCCCTTATCAGCTCCCTTCATGAAGATGGTGCGTCTGTGGCCGCATTTCACCTTGACAATCGCCGTTTCCATCCTATAATACCATCCATGCAGATGGCAAATGGATGTCTAATGGATGGTAAAGGCCAATATGAGTGTGCATGAAATTCGTCCGAAAGTAAGCGAAACCGAGAAAATCACGATCAATCTGGGACTCGTCGATCTCGGACAAATCGACCTGCTCGTGCAGGAAGGTTTTTACTCCAACCGAACCGATCTGATTCGCACAGCGATCCGAAACCAGCTGACCACGCATTCCGAAGTGGTCCGCCAGACAATCGCCCGCAAGAGCCTGGTGCTCGGACTGCAGCATTATTCGCGCGCCGATCTGGAAGCGGTGCAGAGGGCGGGGCAGAAACTGCAGATCCAGGTTTTGGGCCTGGCCAGCATCGGCGCCGACGTGTCACCGGAACTGGCTCTCGCCACGATCGAATCGCTGGTTGTTCTTGGCGCCCTGCATGCCAGTCCCGCCGTCAAAAACGCCCTCGCAGGGCGCATCCGCTAACTGCAAAAAAGGAAAAACCAATGAAGATGAATGAAAAAATGTTCGCGGTAATGCGCGAAGCGGCTTCCCTGCTGCAAAAAAACGGCGCCGGCGCCGCGACCGAAAAAATTCAGCAGACGCTGCAGGGCCTGATGCCGGCAGGCGCGTGGGCCGGCAACGCTTCCGCGGCGCGCACTATGCGCGACATCAATCCGGCGCCGAACGCGAAAGCCGACAATACTGGCGCGGCAGGCGGGTTTGTGCCGGACTTGCTGGCCAGGCTCGGCATTCACGCGCCGATGGATGGAGCGCGCTTCGAGATGCCGGCCTTCGCGCCGCAATTCGATGTGCAAGAGGATGGCAGTGCGCTCGCTCCGGGAAAATTTCTGGCTGGTTCCTTCACCAATCATGCCGGCACCCGCGCTTATAAGCTATACGTCCCGACCGCCTATCACGGCCAGGCGCTGCCGCTGGTGGTCATGCTGCACGGCTGCACGCAGAATCCGGATGACTTCGCCGCCGGCACCCGGTTGAATGCGATCGCCGAGGAAAAGCCGTGCCTGGTCCTGTATCCGGCGCAGGCACAGTCGGCCAACGGATCGAAGTGCTGGAACTGGTTCAATGCTGTCGATCAGCAGCGCGGCCAAGGCGAGCCATCCATCATCGCAGGGATGACACAGGAGATCATCAAGACGTATCACGTGGATGCGGCGCAGGTCTACATCGCCGGCCTGTCGGCAGGCGGTGCGATGGCGGTTATCATGGGCACCAGCTATCCCGAGCTTTACGCCGCGGTCGGCATCCACTCCGGGTTGCCATATGCAGCGGCGAATGACTTGCCGTCGGCCTTGGCAGCTATGAAAGGCGCCGGCGCACCGACCGCAAACGCGCGCCTGAAAGCGATACCGATCATCGTGTTCCACGGCGACCGCGACAAGACTGTCCATCCGCGCAATGGTGATCACATCATGACGCAATCCATGCCGCAGCATGCTGCGGCACAGATAAAGAAAGGGCAAGCCGGGGCCGGCCACCCTTATACGCAAACGGTGCACGAAGATGCCGACGGCAAGGTGGTGGCCGAGCAGTGGCTGGTGCATGGTGCGGGTCACGCCTGGTTCGGCGGTAGCAGCCGCGGCAGTTATACCGATGGCAAGGGACCTGACGCTTCTCAAGAAATGATGCGCTTTTTTTCGACGCAGTCGAAGTCGGCGAGTTGAATGTGATATCGGGCTGCCACGAGCCGACGGCCCGATTGCCGTTTTTTGGCACGGGTCCGAACTCTACATAGCAGCCTAGGTATAAGTACGCGAGCTCCTGAACATGCTGGCCCGCTTGCTGCGCTCAAGACGACCGGTCGGAGTTTTGCGGCTCTGCGTCTTTCATGTACCGAGGATGATGCGTCGGATGATGCCGACTAGTTTGGCATCAACCTGGACGGGCAGGGGCCCTTTGTTTTGGCGCATAAAGCACGACGGCGCCCCTAGTATTCATGCGGCTCTTCACGTCGGAACTTCTACAATTCCATTTGTAATAATGGCTTGCTGTTTGGTCTCAGAGCGCTGGAATACCGGTGCGGTCTTTTTCTTCGATGTATAAGCTAACCTCAGATCTTGAGATGCGTTATTTTCGTGCCTTCCAGCGTCAGATTTGCCATAAGACCTGCGTTTGTCAACACAAAGGCCATGACCGGGCCGCTCGCCGAACCGACGTCAAGGTTGCCATTTGCACCTACCTTCAGCACCGCCACTGAGGCGTCGGCACCGGCCCGCCAGCCTTCGCTGGCGCGGAATTTGTCGAGTGCTTCTTTCGTCATGAACAAGAAGATAATCGCTTTAGACTGTGCGCCGATTTGAAGTCCAACCGACAGGGATCCCAAACTGTAATATTCAGGTGTCGCATTGTGAACGCGCAACGCTCCTTCGCCATACTGCCCACCTATCCCGAAGCCGGCCGCAATTACTGACGGGAAGACCAATACACCGCTTGCCTTGGCGATAAGTTCGTGCGAACCCTTGACGGTCGTTTCCAATTGCGAAAGCGTCGCGCTAACGCCTGCGTCGATTTCATGGCGACGTTTGTCTGAATCAGCAGTGCCCGATGTTGCGGTAGTCGTCGCGGTGGTCGTACAGCCTGCGATCGACAAACCGGCGACCGCGAGCGACGCCGCTGTCTTGAGCATGAAATCACGTCTTTGCATGATGACCTCCATTGGGTTAATAACAGGTTCCAAACGGGCGCTCCACCATGCAGCACATGGTTGTTGGCGAAAGCTACAGGACTAATCCTTAATACGCTTCCGGAGAGTTGATCACATTTGCTTGCATTGTTATCAAGGTGGGTCAGCCAGCCTGAATGTGCTTTCACCTCGCCTTGAAACTGCTCTCACTTTTCCTCAAAGATATTCCATTAATCTCAACGTAACGCTCGGACTGTTGCTCTTATTTACAAACGTGCTTTTTTTTACTGGGTATATACGGGCGGATTATGTTCACCCAGCACATTATATGGATAGAAATATAATCCTCTGTCGAAGGGTAGTTTTGATACAAGTCAATTTAAAAAGTAGTTTGACGTTTTAACGAAAAAAATCCCGCAGCACCTTCTGCGGCGGGCCAAATCCTAGCCTTAGGAGGTTGGTTGAAGGAGACGCGACAGCTATACCGCCGATTCATTCGAGGAAAAGTCTCTACTGCACCTGTTTCGGCCGCAGGTGGTCGCGTACAGCATCTTCCGAAGACGTCGAATGTATGGAGAAAAAATTACTGTTGTCACGAGACAAAACCATGTAGGAGAACTGTCGAACTGCAGCGAAGCGAGGAGGGGATGGGTGGTGGATGGTAGTGCCTTATTCGTCAATGACGGATGGAGCGGTGTTTCGGCAACGTTCCAAACCGCCGCATAGATTGCATCGTCAATGTCGGTGTCGCGACATTTTTCGCGCTAGCTTTTGATGCCGGCGCGGGGAATGGGTTATTTGTAGTCCCACTTCGCGCGCGACATTCTCTGTGAGGCTTAACAGTGCTCTTCGCAGTTTGCACGTACTTTGGCGGATTTTCGCCAACCCAGGTATTGCCGCATCTTGAACGGCTCGATGCCATCCAGTGGACCCGGAGCCGTGGGTCGTCATAAAATTTATACACTTGAGCCAATTCGCGCAGATTGTCTTTTTGCGTTATTGGGGCTTTGCAGCAGTATTTCGTGTTGCTGGCATTCTGGTACATTTCCGGTACATAACGGAAGGTAATTGGCGTAGGGTCCGAGCGATTGCTTGCAGTCAATTCTGCCCAATTTTGCACGGTGCGATCGACTTGCCAGGTCTTTGTTTTGTCATCAAATTCAAGGATTTTCTATGTCGACGACCAATGTTCCCGAGTTCATCCCCGAGGCCGATCTGGACGAACCCGTTCCGGCACCGCTGATCGATATCGAGGCGCGCCGCCACCAGATTTTCCCGGTGCTGAGCGCGGCCGAAATCAAGCGCCTGCAGCGCTTCGGCACGCGGCGCCAGTGGCGCGACGGCGAGATGATGTTCGAGGCGGGTCGCACTTCCCTCGGCATGCTGGTGGTGTTGTCGGGCCGCATCGCCGTCAGCCGTTACGACGGCCTGGGCAACAGCGCACCGATCACCGAACACGGGCCGGGTCAATTCACGGGCGAAGTGGCCCAGCTGTCGAGCCGGCCGGCGCTGGCGAACGGCCACGCGGTGGGCGACGTCGATGCGCTCGTCATCAATTCCGAATCGCTGCGCGCACTGGTGGTGGCCGAGGCCGAACTGGGCGAGCGCATCATGCGCGCGCTGATCTTGCGCCGGGTCGGACTGCTCGATGCTAATGGTGGCGGGCCGGTGCTGGTCGGGCCGCCCGGCAACGCCGCCATGTTCCTCCTGCAGAGCTTCCTGTCCAATCGCTATACGACCTGGAATGCGTACAGCAATCAGTTTTGGCGCGCCGCATATTTGATCAATAAAAAAGGACAAATTGTCTACACTCACTTCGGCGAGGGAAACTACCAGGAAACGGAAGCAGCGATACGCAATTTGCTCGCACAACCTGGTTGATACGCTTTCACCTGATAAGTAAAAGCGTTCGGTGGCGGCGTAAGCGTTGTCCTGTCGAGAACGAGACGTGGCAGCCGTCAATCTGAAACTTGCCAGGCATGTTCTGAGTCGATACGGTCAAGCCAAGCGCCGATTACTTGATGTGCCACCGAAGCCAGGTCTGCTCCGTGCTGGTGCGCCTGGTCGCGCATTTCCCGAGGATCGTGCTCGCCCGCACACAGGGGGCACGGCGCAGCACGATGGCGTTTTCGACGGTGAGTGGACGCTCGGTATTAATCAGGTGCCACTAAGCAAATCAGTATTACAGATTTGCTCACCACTTGATGCGGTGTTTCTCCTCTGTCTCCTTATGACGTTTGTCGTCCGATGAATGCAGGTAGTTGCTCGTTGTGCCGATCGATTCGTGTCCCAGGTTGTCACGGACGTGCCGCAGGTCGACATCGCTATTTGCCATGTGCGAACCGGCCGTGTGTCGCAGCCAATGCGCAGACGCCTGTTCAACACGATCCGCAATCGCTTGGTATTGCTCGCCGCGTTGTCTGAGCCGGATGGCAGTGTGCTCGAATACCTTTTTCACTATTGCATGCACAGCGCCGCGCGTCATTGGTCTTGTGCGACTGCCGATCGGCAAAAGAAGCGGAACGTCGTCACCCGTTAGCGGAAAAGGTGCAAGGCCTTTTTCTCTGCGATAGCGCGCCAGTTCGACCATCAACTCATTCGTAGCCGGCACAATCCGCAGCTTGTCGCCTTTGCCCAGAATCTCGAGCCACCAGCGCTCATCGCCATCCTTGTCGCGCCGGCAAAAGAAACTACCCATCGTGGTGCCGACGACCTCGGAGATGCGCAAGCCGCACAGGTACAGTAATGAAAACAGCCACCGTGCGCGATAGTAATGCGCGCGTTCGCGATCCGATTCCTTCGGCATCGCATCGATCGTCATTTTCACTTCACTCCACAAATCCACTTCGAGGTAACGGGTGATGCGTGGTTTTGCCTTGCGGGCGCGCTGACGCGACAGCGACAGTGGATTGCCAGCGAGGTAGCCCGCATTGACCAGCCACGAGAACAGCGTGTTGAGAATGATGATTGCCTGGCGCTGACTAGTAGGGGAGAGGGGGCCGGCGAACGGCCGCCATTCTGGATGCGCGCGCGCGAACTTGCGGCCATCGCGCATCACCCACTGTGTCGCCGGTTGCGGATCGGACAGAAACCGTTGATAGACCAGCAGGTCTTCATGCGTGAGCGACGATAGCGGCTTGCTCAGCTGGATGGTCGACCAGAGCAGCAGGCGTTCGGCTTCCTTGCGGTAATTGTCGAACGTGGTCTTGGTATCGATAAAGCGCGCGAGCCATGCCTTGATCGCATCGACATCGTGGTTGGCAGCGATTTGGGGACGGTTGCCGGTGGCCCGGTTGGTGCCATCGCGGCCATCGATGTGGGAGGGCAGTTGTACGCTGTCGATCGTCGCGAGCACGGGAAGAATAGCGGGATGTAAATTGGTAGAAGGCATTATCAGTGCTGACGCATCTAGAATTGGCACGCTCTGATAATACTCGACATTATAGAGTTAATGTCATAATTTTAAACCATATAGTAAAATTTAGTACGTAATACGTAGTATTATCAATCTTCAAAATTCGCCAAACTTAATCGTGGACACGCCTCGTACCAATGAAAAGCAGCTTCTCGCCGATATCGATCGCCTGCGCGAACAGTTTACGCAAACCCAGGACCTGTACCGCGAGGTCTGTGTATTACTGTTCTTTCGCTATGGGATGACGCCGACCGCGAACAAGCTCTATCAGCTCGTGCGCAAGGGCAGCATGACCGCACCGGCCGAAGCCCTCAATAAATTCTGGGAAGACTTGCGGGAAAAAAGCCGCGTGCGGATTGAACATCCGGATCTGCCCGAGGCCCTGAAAACCGCCGCGGGCGACTTGACTGCAACGCTATGGACCGCCGCCCAGGCCTTGGCGCATGAAACGCTGGCATCGTACCGAAGCGAGACGCAGGTAGCGATTATGGATGCCAAGTCAGCGGTCGAAAATGCCGAAAGTGAACGCGATACCATGCTGCGAGAGCGCGACGAGGCGCTCCGCGGCCGCGAAGAAGCCTCTCGGCGGGTCAGCGCACTTGAGCAAAATCTTGCTGCCGCAGTCGCCACTAGGATGGCGCTTGAATCGCATCTAAAACAGGCGATGGACGACAACGCGGTGCATCAGCAGCGGCTGGAGGACGCGCGTCGAGAATTTACTTCGGAATTGGAGAAGCTGCGCGCGGCGGCTCATCTTGCTGACGAGCGCTTCCGGGCCGCCGAGACCAGAACTTTGCTGGAAATCGACCGCGAAAGAACTCGCGCCGCCAAGCTGCAAAAAGAGTTGGACGCTTGCCGTATCGCCGGCACGCAGGCGGTCGAGCGGCTGCGGTCAGAGGCAACTGGACTTCAATCGCAATTGGGAGACCTCCGGCAAAATGCAGGCATATTGGAAGGTAATCTGCAGGCCGTTACCGCAAGTCGAGACATGGCGATCATTGATCTGAAGGCCCTCCAAGCGCAATTGGCAGAGGCGGCTGCAAAACTGGGTTCATTGCGAAGTGATGGGGAAAGCTGGCGCCTCCAGGCGGAAGAGGCTCAGCGCATGGTCGCAGAGTTGCGGAAGGCACCAAAACCGGTGCGAGTGCCACGCAAATCGAAGGCTGAATAAATTATCCGCAATCGGTACGCGTCCGAGCAAGCCAATGCGTCCAATGCGTCCAATGTCGTCCGAAAGGTAAAAGCACCCGGGAAAAGAATGGCGTTTCGGCGTAAAAGTAATGGCATACGGGAAAAGCAGAAAGGGCATTTATTCTTTTCTCGACCATCTTTACCTTCAAATACAGGATACTTTGACGTTGGAGCTCAGAAAACAACCGTTTAAGGGCTGTCGTTATTGTGCGTAATTTGCAGTGCCAATTTGACATAATGCCAATTATGCGAAGTCAGTGTAGTTCGGCGGGCTACTCACAGCTTGCTGGTCTCATCTAGTAAATCCATTGACAATCCCGAAGTAATTTCATTGAGTCAGCCATTTAAAACGTCAGTGGCTGAAAAGTAAAACAACTTCCTTCGGATTGGTCACATAGACATCAATTTTGATGCGGCTCATGTTAGCGCCGAATTTATACCACGAAGAACGCATGCCGATTAGCGCGGGCGTCATGAAGCGCGTGGTGGCGCTTGGCACCAGGTAGTTGAAAATAACTTTCCCGACGCGCCTGATCTATTCGATCGGAAATCAAGGCTGGGCCTATCCAGCTAGGCTGCTCGCCGTCCAAGGCGTCGAGGAACAACTCCCAATCCGTTGAATAATCGAATCCAACCTGAATCTCACCTTGATGCCGAAATTGGGAGAGCCAAGAAAGCAAATTGACTTTTAGCTCGGCGCGTGTCATTGCGACACTTGAGTCGTTTTGCGTCAGCATCGGCAGGATTCCTGCGCGCACAAAATTATTACACTTCGCAACGTCAAAATCGTTCCGTTCGGCGTAAAACTCTCGGCCGTCTTGGCTTACAAGGCCAATGCTGATCAGCTCAATGTCAATAAAATCGGTAAATTCGGTATCGAGAAAGATAAGCATTATTGGGCCTTATTTTTTGCCATGGGACACTTTTCGGAACTAATTTCCTCTCATGTGTGCTTCAGCACACTTGTTAGATTTTTAGTTCCAAACACACGCATACAACCGCACAACTGCAAGACATTTAGTTCCGAACCGTGCACGAAGGCAAAATAATGGCCAAACCGCGGACAGAAATCTCCCTGGTCTCATGACACAATTCTCGTAGTCCTCGCGGTGACCAGTTGTGTTGCGCCCAGGCGACATGCCCGTCTGATTTAGCGGAGTCGCCGGCAGTGCGAAAAGTCTGAGCACACTCGCTATGTTCCGCTATCCGCGCGCCTTACCACCAGCTCGCCGGCGTCGGAGATTGACAACGTCAGTGCATCTCCTTCTTTCCAGCCCAGCGCCCCCAACAATTCGTCCGGCAACTCCAAGATCCCATCACCGCTTTCATCTCCGGCATCCATGATGCGAGTAACAAACAGGCCACTCTCCGCATCTTTGATTGGCACCGGCGGCAGGTATCTTAACAAGATCGCAAGCAGCATTGCGTCATTGCCTTCGTCTGGCAAGCCTAACCAGCTGGCGCAGATGGACTCGGAATAATCGGCCCAGGCTCGCACGATGCGGTCAGTCTTGACTTTGTGACCGGCAGCTTCCAGGCAGCAGCGCATACGCTCCACATCTGGCGTAAAGTCCTTGGCTAATTGTTGTCGTTCGGCGAGGGTCGGAATCATGGAAATGCCTTTGTGGTGGACAGGCCTGTCGATATCATAGCTACTTCCACGCTTGAAAGTAGCAGGATGGCGCTCCTACGACAATTGATACACTAAATGTCAGGGGCACCTGGACGTCACCTGGGCTCCGGTTTTGGTGCAAACTACTCCATCGTCCGTTGAAGTAAAAGTGTCCATTTAAGTGTACGTAAAAGTGACTGTTCCCGAACGTTTGAAGTAAAAGTGTCAATGTCATCGCGTGCGTACCCATGTGGCTGATCATTCCAGTTTTCTCCGCTTGGCCCGCGCCGGTGGTGGAGCAGTCGAGTCTCGCTTTCGTGCCGTTGATTCATAACTTTGGAGCTGTCGCAACAGTGCGTCTCTCTCGGCGCGTAAGGCCCCGGCTTCGGCGCCGGCGTCAGAAAGTTGCGTTCGCGACGTCTCGAGCTCACGGATGGCGGCATCCCGACCCTCGGAAACTGTCTGGATTGCCCCTTCGAGCACCCCAAGGGCATGTCTCAAGTCCGCCACTTGAGTTTGAAGGCCACTGCATTCAGCGCGATGGCGGTCGTCTGCAACCTTACCTTCAGTGCGCGCGGTTTCGAGTGCTTTCTGAAGTCGAGCTGTGGCCGTGCGCTCGCGGTCAATCTCAAGCAGTGCGCGTGTCTCCACAGCGCCAAACCTGTCCTCACTCTGCTGCGCCGCGGTGCGCAGCTTTTCCAGTTCGGCAGCAAAATCGCGCCGGGCGTCGTCTAGTCTGGCCCGATTTGCCGTGAGTTCAGTTCGCGCATCGAGGAGTTGCGATTCGACCACCGATTTCGTCGACGTCAGCGCAGTGATTTCGTGCCTTAGTGCATCGGACTCAAGGCGCGCTTGCGCCAGTTCATCCTGGACCGATGCCAACGCCATCCTCGCTTGGTCACGTGCATTGAAAGCCTGCTTTTCTTCTTCCCTGGCTTCGTCGACTTGCGCTTGCGCATCATTCTGAAACGAAGCGAGAGTCTCGTGTGCAGTTGTCTGCGCCGCCGTCCATAAAGTTGCGACCAGTTCGCCCGCCGCATCCTTCAGGGCATTGGGCAGATCCGGATGGCTGACGGTAACCCGGCTCTTCTCCCTCAGGTTTTCCCAGAACCGATTAAGTGCCTCGGCAGGCGCCGACATACTGCCCTTGCGCACCAGCTGGTACAACTTGTTTGCCGTCGGAGTCATCCCATACCGGAAGAACATGGCGACGCACACCTCGCGATACAGATCCTGGGTTTGCGGGAACTGCTCGCGCAGGCGGTCGATATCGGCAATCAATTGCTTTTCAGTGGCGACGAGGGTGTCCATGGCGTATTTTCGGCAAGTTGCATTGATAAATAATACTACGTATTACGTTAAATATACAACTACCATTCCTGTAAATATGACATTACTGTTATAATGTCGAGTATTATCCAGCGTGCCAATTCTAGATGCGTCAGCACTGATAATGCGTTCTGCCAATTTCCATCCCGCTATTCTTCCCGTGCTCGCGACGATCGAAAACGTACAACTGCCCTCCCACATCGATGGCCGCGATGGCACCGCCGGCAATCGCCCGCAAATCGCCGCCGACCACGATGTCGATGCGATCAAGGCATGGCTCGCGCGCTTCCTCGATACCAAGACCACGTTCGACAATTACCGCAAGGAAGCCGAACGCCTGCTGCTCTGGTCGACCATCCAGCTCAGCAAACCGCTATCGTCGCTCACGCATGAAGACCTGCTGGTCTATCAACGGTTTCTGTCGGATCCGCAGCCGGCAACGCTCTGAGTGATCGCGATGGCCGCAAGTTCGCGCGCGCACATCCAGAGTGGCGGCCGTTCGCCGGACCGCTCTCCCCTACCAGCCAGCGCCAGGCAATCATCATTCTCAACACGCTGTTCTCGTGGCTGGTCAATGCAGGCTACCTGGCCGGCAATCCACTGTCGCTGTCGCGTCAGCGCGCCCGTAGGGCAAAACCACGCATCACCCGTTACTTCGAAGAGGACTTGTGGAACGAAGTGAAAATGACGATCGATGCGATGCCGAAGGAATTGGATCGCGAACGCGAGCATTACTATCGCGCACGGTGGCTGTTTTCATTACTGTACCTGTGCGGCTTGCGCATCTCCGAGGTCGTCGGCACCACGATGGGCAGTTTCTTTTGCCGGCGCGACAAGGATGGTGAAGAGCGCTGGTGGATCGAGATCCATAACGGTCACTCGCGAATGAAAAGCATAGAGAGACAAAACAAATTTCGCTACAAACGTCTTAATTCCTTACGTGCTTTTGCTTCGGTAAAACGCCTTTCTTCGTCAAGTGTCGCAGGGATCAAAGAAGGAACAGCAATCGGCTTCCCATCTGGGTCTACCGCGACCATCGTAAAGAAGCAACTATTCGCATGACGAACTGTGCGTGTCTGAATATTCTCGGCTACGACCTTAATGCCGATTTCCATTGAAGACGTTCCAGTGTAATTAACAGAGGCAAGAAACGTAACGAGCTCACCGACATGAATAGGTTGACGGAATGTCACTTTGTCGACGGACAGGGTCACGACGTAGTGTCCCGCATATCGGCTGGCACAAGCGTACGCGACCTGATCCAGGAATTTAAGAATAGTCCCGCCGTGAACGTTACCTGCAAAGTTAGCCATGTCTGGTGTCATGAGCACGGTCATGGCGAGTTGGTGGCTAGGAAGATTCAATTACTCTCCAACAAATTGTTTTAAAAATCATATGAAATCACTCGTGGCAGTAATACCGTTATTTATACTTTCGATGTTAGGTCGTGATTTTTTAATCATAATCCTAGCTCAAAACTAGACCATCCCTTGGGCAGCAAAATTTTTTCTTTCGGGTCCTGTGCCATCATAGAGATAGATAGTAAAGACTCGTCGTAGTGTGCCTTTGTAGAGTAAATAACAGACGCCGAAGTGCCCGTTCCATTGCTAACCAACATACAACGACTTCTAGGTGAGACTCAAGCCATCACAATTAGAACGTGGGCTTGCCCCCCAGCGCGAAGGTCGAAGCCGATTCGCGCGCTACCAAAAAAAAAGACACTCATTGATACCAGCCTAGAAAGCTGATAAACGCCGGCCGTGTTCATAAGGTCTCCTTGCCCAACACTCGGCCGGTTTTATCGAAGATTGTCGATACTTCGGCACTTCTCGCTTGCAAATAAACTTATCGGCCACTGAACTTGGGCTTTCGCTTCTCCAGAAATGCCTCGATGCCTTCCTTACGATCCGCACTCGCTGCCATTAACGAAAAGGATTTTCGTTCGAGATTGAGACCAGCTTCCAGGCCCACTTCGAAGGATTTCAACATCGCCTCCTTGGCCAGTCTGATCGCCAGCGGCGATTTGCCGGCGATGGTGCCGGCCAGCGCCAGTGTGCGTTCCAACGTGTGTTCGTCGGCAGTGACTTCAGCCACCAAGCCGGCTGCCAGCGCGGTTCGCGCATCGATCATTTCCCCGCTCAACACTAGTTTCATTGCGAGCGGTTTGCCGACGGTTTTGATCAGACGTTGCGTGCCACCTGCACCCGGTATCGTTCCAAGGTTGATTTCGGGCTGGCCGAATTTAGCGCCCTCGCCTGCGATCACGATATCTACGTGCATCGCCAGTTCACAGCCGGCACCCAGCGCATAACCGTTCACCGCCGCGAGCAACGGCTTGTGAAACGCACTTATCGCCTTCCAGTATTCCGGCCGGTTGTCGATAAGCGCACCGATCGCGTCAAGCTGTGCCATTTCCTTGATGTCGGCACCGGCTGCAAAAACCTTCTGGCTACCGGTAATGACCACGACGCGAATCGTCGCGTCCGCTGCTGCCGCACACAGCGTTTCCGTAATTTCGAGCAAGCTGTTGTTGCGCAGCGCATTGCGCGCATCCGGGCGGTTCAGTGTGATGAGAAGAATGTCGTCTTGCGGCCGGTCGACGAGGATGTCCTGATAAGTTTCCATGAGTAGCGCGTGAATATCTTGTTGTTTGTGGGAAGTCAATGACTTGCTAGCGCAGGAACTGGCCATCCTTGTTCAGCACGGTAAGGTCTACGTATTTCGAGCCATGGTGATTATTGGGCGAGAAGCTGATAACGTAGCCGCCGAGATCGACGCGATTCATCCCTTCCAGCGCGGCGATGAACTTTTCGCGAGTCGGCCGCATAACCGTCATCAAGCGCGACAAACTTGATCTTTCGTCCCCCAACACCGCCGCCGCTATTGACGTGCTCGAAATAGGCCGCGGCACCATCGCGAATGCCGGTGCCAAGCACGCCAAGCGGGCCGCTCATTACCACCGATGTGCCGACCACGATTTCAGTGTCAGTCACGCCGGATGCGGCACCGGCGCTTGTGCATCCCATGGCCGCTGCCAGCAACATCAGGCTAGTTGCCAAACGTCGAAATTGCATGTGGATGTTCCCTGTGTTCATGTTGATTCTCTCTGAGGGACGCCGCCTGCGCGCCCGACGATGCGGCTTACATGCCGAGGTAAGCGCTTTTAACCTGTTCGTTGTTCAGCAACGCCGGACCTGGCCCCGACAACGTGATGGTGCCGGTTTCAATTACATAGCCGATATCCGCAATCGACAGCGCCGCATGCGCGTTTTGTTCGACCAGCAGAATGGTGATGCCGTGCGATTTCAGATTCACGATAATGCGGAATATCTCTTGCACCAACAGCGGTGCCAACCCCATGCTCGGTTCGTCCAGTAGCAGCAGTTTGGGCCGGCCCATTAACGCGCGTGCCATTGCGAGCATCTGTTGTTGTCCACCCGACAGCGTCCCCGCCGGTAGCAGCCGCTTTTCCTTCAGTATCGGAAACAGCGTGTACATCTTTTCCATATCGTCCGCGACATCAGACTGCGGACGGGTAAATGCACCCAGCCGCAGGTTGTCTTCGATCGACATCGGGCCGAATACCTGGCGGCCTTCCGGCACTTGGCAAATCCCAGCACGCACCCGCTTGTCCGGAGTCATGCGGGTAATGTCAGCCTCATACAGTAAAATACTGCCGCCACTGGCGGGCTGCACACCGGAAATAGAACGCAGCAAAGTCGTCTTACCGGCGCCATTGGCGCCGACCAGCGCGACCAGTTGCCCTTCGCCGACCTGCAGGTCGATTCCGTGCAATGCCTGAATCCGGCCGTAGTGGCTGGTCAGTCCTTTGATCTGAAGTACAGGCGGGCGCTTTGCCGCTGACGGCTGCGCATGCATTACGACCGCATTCTTTAACTCTTGCATAGTGTTCTCCTTAGGCAGCAGCGCCGAGGTAGGCTGCAACCACAGCCGGATTGGCGCGTACTGCCGCCGGCGTCCCTTCCGCCAGCTTCTTGCCATAATCGAGTACCGTAATGGTGTCGGACAGGTTCATCACCAGTTTCATGTCGTGCTCAACCAACACCACGGTGACACCCGATTGCGCGACTTTGTGTATCAGCACCTCAATCTCGCCGGTTTCCGTATGATTCAGGCCTGCCGCCGGTTCGTCGAGTAGCAGGATCTTTGGTTTGACCGCAAGCGCGCGCGCGATTTCCAGGCGCTTCAGCGCGCCGTACGACATTTGGTTAGCGGCGGCACCGACATACTTGCCGACACCGACGAATTGCATCAGCTCGGCCGCTTCGTCACGGCATAGCGCGTCTGCACGGCGCAACGACGGCAGTCGCAACATGCCGGCAATCAGGCTCCGGTTCAGGCGCAGGTGCGCGCCGACCATCACGTTCTCGATTGCGCTCATGTTCATGCATACCTGCAGGTTCTGGAACGTACGGCTCATGCCGCGGCACGCCAGTTGGTCGGGCGACATGCCGGCCACATCCTCGTTCCGGAACATGATTTCGCCGCTTGTCGGGGTATAAACGCCGGTCACCAGGTTAAACAGTGTGGTCTTGCCGGCCCCGTTCGGTCCGATCACCGAATGAATGGTTCCCTCTTTGATAGAGATGCTAACATTCTGTACCGCCTTCACACCGCCGAACGTCTTGCTGAGATTTTGAATGCTTAGCATGGTTACCGCCCCCTGTTTCCGAAGCGCTGGCGCAAGGTCGGCACCAGGCCTTTCGGCATGAATATCATCGTCAGCATGAGGATCACGCCGTACACCACCGTTTCCCAGCCTTCAAAGGTCGACAGCACTTGTGGCAGCAACGTGAGCAACGCGGCGCCGACGATGGAGCCGAACACCGATGACATGCCGCCGGTAACGACCATCGTGACCAGCTCGATCGAGTGGAAGAAACCGGCGATACCTGGTGTGACGAAACCGACGTAGTGCGCACTCAGGCTACCGGCCAGGCTTGCTACCACGGCCGATAGCACGAAGATGCGCACCTTGAAACGCGTGGTATCTACGCCCACCACACGTGACGCCACCTCCGACCCGTGAATTGCCTGCAGCGCGCGACCGCCGGGCGAATCAATCAGGTTCAACGCCGCCCATGTGGACAGCACCAGCAGCACTGCCACGACGGCATACCAGGTCCTTTCGCCGGCGATGGTCCAGCCCAGCAATTCGAATGCCGATACTGAAATTCCGTCCGGGCCGCCAGTGTATTGCGCTTCATTGGTGAGGACAATCGAGATGATGATGCCAAGGCCCAGCGTTGCCATCGCCAGCGTATGACCTTTGAGCTTCAGGATCGGACGCGCGACGACGAACGCAAGGATGCCGGTCGCGGCAGCGCCCGCCACCATCGCCGCCAGTGGAGACCAGCTGAAGTGTGATGTAAGCACGGCGGATGCGTACGCACCGATACCGAGAAAACCGGCATGCCCGAGGCTGATTTGCCCGGTGTAACCCATGAGCAGGTTCAGGCCAATCACCACGATGGCATTGATTGCGATACGAATTACCACGTCGTAGTAAAAGCTGTTCGGCAACGCCAGCGGCAGCACCGCGAGAATCAGCGCGAGAATCGCCAGGCCGTTGTAACGAGTAAAGGGGCTGCTCATGCGCGCGGATAGCGGCACGGGTGTAGCGGCAGAGCCGCCAACTTGGGTTGAAGAGATTTTCATACGCGCTCCGTTATTTTTGCGCCGAACAGTCCGCCCGGACGGAAGAACAGGATCAGCAGAATCAATACAAACGGCACCGCGTCCTTGTAGGCGGACGAGATGTAGCCGGCCGCCATCGCTTCCGTGATCCCCAGAATCAAGCCGCCGGCAATTGCGCCGAGGCCGCCGCCGAGGCCGCCCAGTACCGCGGCGACAAATCCTTTCAGGCCGAGCATGATGCCGATGTCATACGAGCTGTAGGTGATCGGCGCCAAGATGACGCCACCAACCGCGCCCAGCACTGCGGATAAGCCGAATGACAGGAGCAGGATCGTCTTGGTATTGACACCGACCAGCTGCGCTGCCAGCTTGTTGTGCGACGTCGCCAGCATGGCCTTACCCAACAGTGTTTTGCCGAAGAACCAGCCGAGGATCACCACAATGACCAGTGCCACGCCTAGCACCCAAAGGCTTTGAGGCAACAGGCTGGCGCCCAGGATCTGGATCGGCGTCTCGCCGGAGAAGGCCGGCAACGCATGATTGCCCTTGCCAAGCCAGACCTGAATCAAGCCGCGAATGGTGAGCGATGCACCGATCGTGATAATGATCAGTGTGACGACTTCGGCATTCTTCGCCGGTTCGATCGCCAGCTTTTCGACAATCAGGCCGGCGACGCCGGTCAACACGATACCTAACGCGATAGCGACCGGCAATGGAAGCCCGGCGGCCAGCAATGCCGTGGAAAACATCCCTCCGAGCATGATGAATTCACCCTGCGCGAAATTAATGACGTTACTGGTGTTGTAAATGATGGTGAAGCCGAGCGCGGCGAGCGCGTAGGCGGCACCGCTCGTAATTCCTGAAAACAGGAACTGGAGGAATTGGGCAAGCATGGTATCTCCTTGAGACGCGAAAAACGTGGCTGCTGGCGGGGCGCTTGGCATCCGGACACACCGCTGCGGCAAACTGCAAACAATTGGATGTGTCCGGTCCCGCCGACAACGCTTTTTACGGTGAAATAAGGAACCAAGCACTGCTTCGTTCCCCTGCTCCGTTGTGCCAGTCTTACTTCAGCAAGGTCCAGTCGCCATTCTTGACTTCAACCATGCGAAACGCGCTCAGATCGAGGCCCATGTGGTCGGTGCCAGACATGTTGAACGCACCGGTGGTGCCGACGAAGCCTTTGGTCTGTTCAATTGCAGAACGCACTTTTTCCTTGTCTGTGGAACCAGCACGCTTGACCGCGTCGACGTACAGCGCGAGTGCGTCATAGGCGTAGCCGCCAAAGGTGGACGGTTCTACCTTGAACTTGTCGCGGTACATCTTGTTATAGCCGACCACTACCGTCTTTTGCGGATCATTGGCCGGCAACGCCTGCGCAATCAACATCGCCGGGGTGGGCAGGCGAACGCCTTCAGCTGACTTGCCGGCCAATTTGATGAACTCGTCCGATGCCACACCATGCGACTGGTACAGCGGCAGCTTGGAGCCGAGCTGGCCGTAGTTCTTGGTCACGATTGCCGGCCCCTGCCCGAGGCCGAACACGAAGATCGCCTGCACGCCCGGTGTGCCCTTGATCTTGGTGAGTTGCGCGGTCGTGTCAGTGTCTTTCGGTCCGTAAGTCTCGTCCGCCACCAGCGTGATGCCATATTTCCCCGCAACACCCTGTGCTTCCTTGCGGCCCGACTGTCCGAAACCGCTGGTTTCGGACAACAGGCCAACCTTGGTGATACCGCGCTTCTTCATGTCTTCGTAGACCTTCTCCGCCGCCATGCGGTCAGTATGCGGTGTCTTGAAGACCCACTTCTTGGCCGGTTCGACGATGACCACCGCACCGGCCAGAGAGATGAACGGCACGCCGGCCTTCTCGACCAGCGGCACGGTCGCCATGGTGGCGCCAGTGGTGGTGCCGCCGATGATGACGTCGACGTTGTCGGATTCAATCAGTCGCTTGGCAAAGCTGTTGGCCTTGTTCGACTCGCTGCCGTCGTCATAGTGCACCAGTTCCAGCTTGCGTCCGAGCACGCCGCCTTCGGCATTGATCTTCTCCAGATAGGTCTGCAGGGTCTTCAGCTCGGGATCGCCGAGGAATGCCGCCGGGCCGGTTACGGACAGGACAGAACCGATTTTGATTGGTTCTGCTGCACCGGCGCCGAACGCTGCCGATACCAGGAATGCACCGGCCAAGAGGGCCTTGCCAAAAATTTTGTAAGTCATGTTTGTCTCCAACTTCCGCTAGGGGGTTTTGTGAAATGCGTTTTAATTTCTGCTTGCTTTATACCTACCCGCACTGCTTGTCTGCTTTTGCAGCAGACTTTTTCAACTGTTCGAGTTACACGCGCTCAATAATCAGTGCGATGCCCTGACCGACACCGATGCACATCGTGCATAGTGCATAGCGGCCGTTGGTGCGTTCCAGCTGGTTCAATGCCGTCATCACCAGACGCGCGCCGGATGCGCCGAGTGGATGACCGATCGCAATGGCTCCGCCATTCGCATTCACATGCGCCGCATCGTCCGGCAACCCAAGGGCGCGGGTCACTGCCAGCGCCTGCGCGGCGAATGCTTCATTGAGTTCGATCACGTCCATCTGCGACAACGCCAGGCCAGTCTGCGCCAGTACCTTTTTCGATGCAGGCGACGGACCGAAGCCCATGATGCGCGGCTCCAGGCCGGCGCTAGCCATGCCCACGACGCGGGCGCGCGGCTTCAAACCATTACGCTCCGCCGCTGCGGCGGACGCCAGCAGGATCGCGCATGCACCGTCGTTGACGCCGGACGCATTGCCTGCGGTGACGCTACCATCCGGGCGCACCACGCCTTTGAGCTTTGCAAGCATGTCCAGCGTGGTCTCCGGACGCGGGTGTTCGTCGCTCGCAAAGACCTTCGGATCGCCCTTCTTTTGCGCGATGGTGACCGGCACGATTTCGGTAGAGAAGAAACCGGCGGCATGTGCGCTGGCCCAGCGTTGCTGGCTGCGCACCGCCAGTGCATCCTGATCGGCACGGCTGATCTTAAAATCGTCGGCGACGTTCTCTGCGGTTTCCGGCATCGAGTCGATGCCATACGTCGCCTTCATCAACGGATTGACGAAGCGCCAGCCAATGGTGGTGTCTTCGATTTTTGCCGAGCGCGAGAATGCACTATCGGCCTTGGCAAGCACGAACGGCGCGCGGCTCATGCTTTCCACACCGCCGGCAATGATCAGGCCCGCCTCCCCGGCCTTGATGCTGCGCGCGCCGAGTCCGACCGCGTCCAGGCTGGAGCCACAGAGGCGGTTGATGGTAGTACCCGGCACTTCGATAGGCAGGCCCGCCAGCAGTGACACCATGCGGCCGACATTGCGATTGTCTTCGCCGGCCTGGTTGGCGCAACCATAGAGCACGTCGTCCACCTCAGCCCAGTTCACGCCCGGATTGCGCTCCATGAGTGCCTTGATCGGGACCGCGCCGAGGTCATCCGCACGCACGGACGACATGGCCCCGCCGTAGCGGCCGAATGGCGTGCGGATGGCATCACAGATAAAAGCGTCAATCATATTGGATACTCCTGAAAGGTGAATTCTAGATGCGGTTTATATGGCGCCTGCCGGCAATTCATGGGTGATCTTCGGACGCCTGTCGATCACGCGCCTGGCTTTGCCGGTCAAGGTGCGTTCGATGTTGTCCGGTGGTAGTACGCTGACCTTGGTGGTGATGCCGACGTAGGTCTTGATTGCGTGTTGCAGTTCTCGTGCCAGTACATCTGCGTCGGACGAGGACACGGTCGTGCCGAGGTCCGGCCTGACTTCAGCCAGCACTTCGACCTTGTCAAGATGACCGTCGCGGCTAACGATCAATTGGTAATGGGGTGCCAGCTTCGGCATCTTCAGAATCAGTTCCTCGATCTGCGTCGGGAATACATTGACGCCGCGTATGATCAGCATGTCGTCAGAACGCCCGGTGATCTTGCCGATGCGACGCATCGAACGCGACGTTGGCGGCAACAGACGAGTCAGGTCACGGGTGCGGTAACGGATGATCGGCAGTGCTTCCTTGGTCAGCGATGTGAACACTAGTTCGCCCTCTTCCCCTTCGGGCAGAACCTCACCGGTTTCCGGATCGATGATCTCGGGATAAAAATGGTCTTCCCAGATCACCGGGCCATCCTTGCTTTCGATGCATTCGCTGGCAACGCCCGGGCCCATCACTTCGGACAGGCCATATATGTCCACAGCATCGATGCCGGCACGCGCTTCGATCTCTGCGCGCATCGCACCAGTCCACGGTTCGGCACCGAAGATGCCGACCTTCAGCGAACTTTCAGACGCATCCAGCCCTTGGCGTGTGAACTCTTCGATGATGTTCAGCATGTAGGACGGCGTGACCATGATGATGGACGGCTTGAAGTCCTGGATCAGCTGGACCTGCTTTTCGGTCTGCCCGCCCGACATCGGGATCACCGTACAGCCTAAACGCTCGGCGCCGTAATGCGCGCCCATCCCGCCGGTAAACAAGCCGTAACCGTAGGAGATGTGCACCATGTCGCCAGCGCGGCCGCCCGCGGCGCGGATCGAGCGTGCTACGACCGTGGCCCAGGTATCGATATCATTTTTGGTGTAGCCGACCACGGTGGCCTTGCCCGTAGTGCCGCTGGACGCATGGATGCGCACGACTTGTTCGCGCGGCACGGCAAACATCCCAAATGGATAATTGTCGCGCAACGATTTTTTGTCGGTGAACGGGAACTTGGCGATGTCGGCCAGCGTTCTCAGGTCATTCGGATGCACGCCCGCGGCGTCGAACGACGCACGGTAATGCGGCACGTTGTCATACGCGTGCTTCAGCGACCATTTCATCCGCTGCAATTGCAGCGCTTGCAATTCATCTCTGCTTGCCAGTTCGATGGGCTCCAGGTCGCCCGGGTTGGGTTTGCGTTGTGGCATAAATGTCTCCTTCAATGAGTGAATCGGCAAATGCGTGGGTCTCAGGATCCTGCCTGTCGATTATTGGACGCTAGATCTTCTAAAACTTCGCCTGTTATCTGATAGGACTTTCCGCGGAACAGCGGGATGCGGATCCCAGCGCGGTTGATTCGCGCTCGAACATCACACTATCGGTGGCTTCGGCCAGCGCCTGCGCATCCCGCGCTTGTCGCAAGTCATCCATAAAATTTGGCTCCCATTGCGACCTTGCGCTGAATGAGCGGAGAAATGCGGTAGCGGTCTTCACCATAAGTCGTCGCCAAGTTATCTAGCACCGTCATGACAACGTTCAGGCCGATGTTGTCTGCCCAGGCGAGCAGGCCGCGCGGATAATTGACTCCCTTTTGCATCGCCATATCGACCGCCTGCACACTACATACGCCTTGGTTGACGGCATCCGCGGCTTCATTGGTCAACATCGCGACGGTACGCATGACGGCCATTCCCGGAACATCGCCCAACGGAGATACTGCAAAGCCAGCGATTTGGAACAGTCCGATCACTGCCTGATAGGCAGCATCGCTGCACTGATCGGCACGTGTAAGTGCAATGCGGGACGCGGTCGAAAAATCGAGCGCCAGATCGAACAACACTGTATTCGGAACGGTATTGTCAAGTGCACGTTGCGTTGCAGTGCGACCGTCGGTCAGGAAGACCGTTGCGTCGCCGCACTTCAATAGGGCACCGTCTTCCTGTTGAAAGAACGTGCGGCGCACTTGCGGGCCAGAAGAGGACAACCGTGCAGCGAGCGTGTCGGCCACGGTATTCCCACCTTGCAGTACGACTTCCTGCGGGGCCGGATACGCCGGCTCAGTTTGCGGCACAGGCGCCGGGACGTTGTCGCCATATTGATAAAAACCGCGCCCGCTCTTGCGCCCGAGGAAGCCGGCATTGACCAGCTCTTGCTGCAGCAACGACGGTGTGAAGCGCGGATCGTTAAAGAACGCTGCGAATACCGAACTCGTCACCGCAAAGTTGACGTCGTGCCCGATTAAATCCATCAACTCGAATGGTCCCATCCGAAATCCACCAGCCTCGCGCATGACCGCATCTAGCGTTGCCGGTGTCGCGGCCTGTTCGGTCACTACGCGCAAGCCTTCCGCATAATACGGACGGGCGACGCGGTTGACGATAAAACCAGGGGTTGACGCGGTATGCACTGGGCTCTTGCCCCACGCAGCGCCAGTCGCGTGGATGATGTCGGCGGTGTCGCGGTCGGTTGCGAGGCCACTGACGATTTCGACCAATGCCATCAATGGCACCGGATTGAAAAAATGCATGCCGACAAGTCGCTGCGGCAAGCGCAGCTTCGCGCCGATTGCCGTGACTGAAATCGACGACGTGTTCGTAGCCAAGATACAGTCGTCCGCGACGACTGCTTCAAGGTCGGCAAACAACTGGCGCTTGGCGTCCAGATTCTCGACGATCGCTTCCACCACGAGCGCTGCGTCCGCAAGGTCACCGATCGCGGAAGCCGATTGCAACCGCGCACTGGCGGCAGCGGCAGCAGCGGCGGTCATCTTGCCTTTTCCCGCCAATGTGCTGTAGGTTTTGCGAATGGCTGCGATGGCCTTGTCGGCGGCTTCTGCGCGGGTATCAAACAGTTTTACCTCGTGTCCCGCAGCGGCGGCGACCTGCGCTATACCGGCGCCCATTGCGCCGCTACCGACGACAGCAACAACCCGGGAAGTATCGAGTGCGATTGCCATGACTTATACCCCCTTGAACTGCGGTGCGCGTTTTTCGGTGAATGCCGCTACGCCTTCGCGATAATCCTGGGTATTGCCAAGTTCGCGCATGAAGTCGCGCTCAAGCTTAAGCTGCTGTTCCAGCGTGTTGGCCGGGCTCGCATGCAGCGCCTGCTTGGTGCGAGCTAGGCCCTTGGTCGGAGCAGTTGCGAAATGTTTTGCCAGGCTGGCCACCTCAAAGCTGAGTACATCGTCCTCGACACATTTCCAGATCAGGCCCCAGCTTTCCGCGCGTTCCGCGGTAAGTTTTTCGCCGAGCATCGCCAGTCCCATCGAACGCGCAGTGCCGATCAGGCGCGGCAGGAAGTAAGTCCCACCCGTATCCGGAATCAGGCCGAGGCGGCAAAAAGCCTCGACAAACGATGCTGACTTGGCGGCAATCACGATATCTGCGGCAAGCGCCAGATTGGCACCGGCGCCTGCCGCAACGCCATTGACCGCGCAAATGACTGGCACCGGAAGGTTGCGCAGCGCCAGGACCAGCGGTGCATAATATTTTTCCACCGATTCGCCGAGGTCCACCGCTGCCGAACCCGGTGCCACGGCACGGTCGCCCAGATCCTGGCCGGCACAGAAACCGCGCCCGGCGCCGGTTAACACCAGTACGCGTACCGACGGATCGGCCTTGATCTGTTCCAGCGCCTCGCGCACTTCGAGATGCATCGCTACGGTAAAGCTGTTGAGCTTGTCCGGGCGGTTGAGCGTCAGGCGCGCAATACCGTCTTGAATCTCGAACATGATGTTTTGATAATTCATTAATCGCTCCAGTCTTTGTTTGCTTATACGTGCGCGCGGCTTTGCACGACACGGAAGCGGTTGGCGACGAAAGCCGCATCCGACAGCGACGCGTTTGCCGCCGGATTCGCACCGGTGCCGTGGAAATCGCTGAAGGCGGCAGACTGGTTTACAAAAACGGCGCCGGTCAGATTGATCGACAGCGCGACGCCGGCGTCCTCTGCGGCGCTACGCGCATCGGCGATGACTGCTGCGCTACTGGAATACACCGACAGGGTCAATGCACCATGGTCACGTGCGCCCTTTTCGGCCAATGCAATGCTGTGTGCTGTGCTGTCGGTAGCAATGCCGAACGAAATCGGGCCGAAAAATTCCTGCATGATCTTGCTCTCGTCAACTTCGCTTACCTTCACCAGCAGTGGTGTACGGATGCGCGCATCCGGGAACAACGGGTGCGCCAGCGCCTTGCTGTCGACCACGATTTCACCGATGGCGCGCGCGGCGTCGATGCGGTCGAGCACCCCGACATTCTGGATTGCGCCCAGCACCTCGACGGCCTTGGCCGGGTCGCTGGTCAGCTTGGCGATGCTGTCGCCGATCGCAGCAACCACCTGGTCGAAGCCGACGCGTCCTTCCGGCGTATCGACGCCATCCTTTGGAATGTAAATGTTTTGTGGTGCAGTACACATCTGGCCGGAATACAGCGTGAGTGAAAACGCGATATTGCGCACCATGCCCTTGAAGTCGTCGGTCGAGTCGATGATGATCTGGTTGACGCCTGACTTCTCGGTAAATACCTGCGCCTGGTGCGCATTGCGCTCCAGCCAGTTGCCATTCTGGCTGCTGCCGGTAAAGTCGATCAGGCGGATTTCCGGACGGGTCGCAAGTTCCACTGCCGTGTTGTCGCCCTGCTCATGTGCCGCCAGCGTCACGATGTTCGGATCAAAGCCGGCTTCTTCCAGCACTTCGCGTGCGATCTTTACCGTAATAGCCAACGGCAGGATGGCGCCGGGATGCGGCTTGACGACGACCGCGTTGCCGGTCGCGAGACTTGCAAACAGGCCTGGATAGCTGTTCCAGGTCGGGAACGTGCAACAGCCAATGACAAGGCCGACGCCGCGCGGTACAACGCTGTAATGCTTTTCCATCTTCAGCGGCTCGTTCTTGCCCTGCGGCTTTTCCCAATACGCCATTTTCGGAATCTTGCGCATTTCCTGCCATGCGTACGCCACTGCTTCCAGGCCGCGGTCCTGCGCATGCGGGCCGCCTGCCTGGAACGACATCATGAATGCCTGGCCGGTGGTGTGCATCACCGCATAAGCGATTTCAAAGCTGCGCTGGTTCAGGCGTTGCAGGATTTCCAGCGACACGCCAACCCATGCCTCCGGTCCAGCCTTGCGCCATGCAGGCGACGCGGTTTTGATCGCGGCGAACAATTGGTCGAGGTCTGCCTTCGGATAGGTAATGCCAAGATTGAATCCGTAGGGCGACGCCTCTTTTCCGGCCTGACCGACAGTCGCCGCCTGCGCCAGCGCGAACGGCTTTCCCAGATGGGCCTCGTACGCGGCCTTGCCATCGTCGTTCGCAGTTTCGCCATACACTTTCGGGCTCGGCATTTCGGTATAGGCGCTCCAGTAACCGCGCTGCTCGATTGCTTCTGTCGCCTGCTGCAGCAGGGCTTGGTGACGGTCAAAAAAAGGATGAGACATGGTACATTTCTCCAATATTCAAATTATTCAGCGCTAAACTTAGTGATCCTGATCGAAATCCATGACCACTTTGTCGGACACCGGAAAGCTCTGGCAGGACAGTGCGAAGCCACGTGCGACTTCGTAGTCTTCAAGCGCATAATTGGCATCCATGTCGACCTTGCCGTCCAGCACCTTGCAGCGGCAGGTAGAGCACACTCCGGCCTTGCAGGAGTAGCGCATGTCGATGCCTTGTTTGAGGGCCGCGTCGAGCACCGACTCCTTGTCCTTTTCCATTGTGAAATTGATGTGGGCTCCGTCAATAATCAGCGTGACCTCGCAGTCCTGGCTGCCGGCGGCTGGCCGCGTACTCGGGAGATGCTGGTGCTTCGGGACACTGGCCGCAAACAGCTCGACCTTGATTTTTTCCTTCGGCAGTCCGTTGGCCTGCAATGCTTCCGACACGTCGTGCATCATCTGTTCCGGACCGCAGATAAATGCCTGATCGATGTCGCCGAGCGCCACCCAATGCTTGAAGAATTGCTCGCATTTCTCCTTGGTGATGCGACCATTGAACAGCTCGATGTCCTGCTGCTCGCGGCTCATTACATAGACCAGCTTGAACCGGCCCAGATAGCGGTCTTTCAGATCCGCCAGCTCTTCCTTGAAGATCACCGACGACGATGCGCGGTTGCCGTAGAACAGCGTGAATGTGCTGTGCGCTTCGGTGATCAGCGTCGTCTTGATAATGGACAGCATCGGCGTGATGCCGCTGCCGGCGGCGAACGCCAGGTAGCGCTTGCGGTTTTCCGGAGACAGCGGCGCGCTGAAGTGGCCCATCGGCGGCATGACCTCGATGACGGCGCCCGCCTGCAGCATGTCGTTGGCCCAGGTTGAAAATGCGCCGCCCGGGGCACGCTTGATGGCGACGCGCAAGGTGTTTTCCTGGACTGCGGAGCAGATCGAATAGGACCGGCGCACGTCTTCGTCGTTGATCATGGTGCGCAGTGTCAGGTGCTGGCCTGGCGCATAGCGATACGTATCCTGCAATTCCGGCGGCACCGCAAAAGTGACCGCAATGGTGTCGCGCGTCTCGTTGGTCACTTGCGCGACGGTCAGTGGATGAAACTTGCTCATGACGGAATGCTCCCAAATTGCGCCAGGCGCCCGGCGCGGCGCGCCCAGGACTAATGGCATTTAAAATAATCGAATGGTTCCAGGCAATCGTCGCAGCGGTACAGCGCCTTGCACGGTGTAGAGCCGAACTGGCTGCTGCAGCGTGTATTGGTCGAACCGCAGTGCGGACAGGCCACCTTCAAAGCGTCAGGTCTCTTGCGCGTGATGCGGCTGATGTCGATCACCTGTTGCGCCGGCGGCGCGATGCCGTATCCCTTCAGCTTGATCTTGCCGGCTTCCGACATCCAGTCGGTGGTCCAGGCCGGCGACAGCTTCGTCTTCATCCTGAAACGCGCAATGCCGCGGCTCTTGAGCGCTGCTTCGATGGATTCGGCAATGACCAGCATTGCCGGGCAGCCGCTGTAGGTCGGCGTGATGGTGACGATGCATACCTCGCCTTCCCACGCGACATCGCGCACGATGCCCAGGTCGACCACCGAAATTACCGGAATTTCGGGGTCGGGGACCTCGGCCAGCCAAGTCCAGATTTGCTCGGTGCTTGCAGTCACGGCGCTCACCATGTGGCGCCTGGATAAGCCCGCTGCAGGAATTGCATTTCAGCCAGCAGATAACCCAGCTTCTCGGTATGCACACCCTGCTTGCCGCCCTTTTGCATCCATGCGTCGATCGGCGGCGCCTCCAGCGTCGCTTCTTGCAAGATCTCGGTCACATGATCGATCCAGGGCGCACGCAGGCTGGCTAGATCCGGTGCGACGCCCTGCGCCAGCATGGCTTGATCAACCTTGTCCGCCTCGAACATTTCACCGGTGAACATCCACAGGTCGTTTACCGCGTTCTGCATCATGCTATGGCTCTGCTCGGTACCGTCGCCCAGACGCACGATCAAGTCACCGCTGCGACGCAAGTGATAGCGCACTTCCTTCAGCGATTTTTCAGCGACCGCGGCGATGCGTTCGTCGGATGAATCCACCAGCTTTTCCAGCAACAGGTAATGCCAGGCATCGAAGTAAAACTGCCGCGCCAGCGTATCGGCATAGCTGCCGTTGGGCTGCTCGACCAGCAACAGGTTGCGAAATTCGTGGGCGTCGCGCAGGAACGCCAGCTGGTCTTCATCGCGGCCGGCGCCTTCGATCTCGCCGGCATAGGTGAACCAGAAACGGGCTTGCCCGATCAGGTCGAGCGCGACGTTGGTCAATGCCATGTCTTCTTCCAGCGCCGGGCCCTTGCCGCACAGTTCCGACAGGCGCTGGCTCAATACCAACGCGTTGTCCGCCAGGCGCAGCAGGTATTCGAATTGTGGATCCGCCATTTTATTGTCTCCGCGCCGGCTTACAAGTTTTTGACTTCTTCCGGCATCGGGAAGAAGGTCGGGTGGCGATATACCTTGCTGTTGGACGGCTCGAACAACGCCGACTTGTCGCCCGGGCTGCTGGCGGTGATGTGGTCCGCCTTCACCACCCAGATGCTGACGCCTTCATTGCGCCGGGTGTACACGTCGCGCGCATTGTTGACTGCCATTTCCGCGTCCAGCGCGTGCAGGCTGCCGACATGCTTGTGCGCTAGGCCATGCTGGCTGCGAATGAAAATTTCCCACAGGGGCCATTCTTTACTCATGAAATTCTCCTTTGGAAATTTAGGCAGCAAGCTGCGTCTGTGCCTTGCTGCTTTCTTGTTTGTCGGCGTGCGCTACCAGCGCATCGCGAAACCACTCGCCGTCGTCGTACGCCTTGACGCGCGTGCGCAGGCGGTCGCGGTTGCAAGGGCCGTTGCCTTTGAGGATATTGTTGAACTCGGTCCAGTCGATCTCGCCGAACTCGTAATGCTGGGTCTCTTCATTGAGCTTGAGGTCGGGGTCGGGCACAGTCAAGCCGAGGAATTGGGCTTGCGGCACGGTCTGGTCGACCATCTTCTGGCGCAACTCGTCGTTCGAGAACAGCTTGATGCGCCATGCGGCGGATTGTGCGCTGTTGACCGATTCCGCATCGGATGGGCCGAACATCATCAGCGACGGCCACCACCAGCGGTTCAATGCATCCTGCGCCATCTGCTTTTGCTGCGGCGTGCCGTTGCACAGCGCCAGCATGATGTCGTAGCCCTGGCGCGCATGGAACGATTCTTCCTTGCACACGCGCACCATTGCACGGGCATACGGACCGTACGAACAGCGGCATAGCGGGACCTGGTTGATGATGGCGGAGCCGTCGACCAGCCAGCCGATGGCGCCCATATCGGCCCAGCTCAGGGTCGGGTAATTGAAGATGCTGGAATACTTGGCCTTGCCGGAATGCAGGCCGCCCAGCAACTCGTCGCGCGAGACGCCCAGGGTTTCGGCGGCGCTGTACAGGTACAGGCCATGACCTGCTTCATCCTGGATCTTCGCCAGCAGGATGGACTTGCGCTTCAGGCTCGGTGCGCGCGTGACCCAGTTGCCTTCCGGCAGTTGACCGACGATTTCGGAATGCGCGTGCTGCGAGATTTGCCGGATCAGGGTTTTGCGGTAACCCTCCGGCATCCAGTCCTTCGCCTCGATCTTGATGCCTTCATCGACGCGTTGCTGAAACGCGCGCTCTTCAGGCGCCATCTCATCCAGGGAGCGTATGTGCTTGCTGCCGGTTTCCACCAATTGTGCGTACATGGCCTTACTCTCCTATGCAACGAATTGCGAATTTGCCGACTCCGCTCCACGGAGCGCCAAACGGTGTTGGGCAAATTCGAAAGGCTTGATCCAAGTCATTTCTTTTCGGCTGGATCTTGTTTAACTGAGGATTCATCATACGATACATAAATTATGATGTAAATACTATTTCACGTATCACTTTAATTATTTGTATCATGTTGAAATGTATGATTGCCGCCCAAGCCCTAAGAAATGCCGTGATACCTGTATCATTTGGCGGTTTGGCAGCGCTCCTGGCATTTACCAGCCTCGATGCGCCTGTTATTCCGCATTGCACAAAAACCATTTTCATTGTCACTATGCCGTCGACCAAAAACCCAGCAATCAAGAAGTGGATTGAACAATTTTTGGCGCACAGCCCGCCACGCACCAAATCCGTGGTGATGACGCTGTTCGGTGACGCGATTACGCCTCATGGCGGCGAAGTGTGGTTGGGCAGCCTGATTGAGCTGCTGGCACCTTTCGGCATCAGCGACCGACTCGTACGCACCAGCGTGTTCCGGCTCGCGGAAGAAGGATGGTTAGATGCCACACGTGAAGGCCGGCGTAGCCTGTATGCGCTGAATGCGTCTTCGTCGAGCCGTTTCGAGCGTGCGTATCAGCGTGTGTACGCACCATCGGACAGGCCGTGGCAAGGGAAATGGACGCTACTGTTCGCGACCTCCGGCGGGATCACGGCGGCACAACGTTCCGGGCTGCGCAAGGAGTTGCTGTGGGAAGGCTTCGGGATGATAGCACCGGCAATTTTCGGACATCCGAGTGCTGATCCGCAAGTGATCGGGGAAATTCTCAATCGGGTCGGCGTGCGCGGCACGGTCTTTGTTTGCACCGCATCCGAGGCAGAACTAGTGGATGGCCGCCCGCTCAGTGACCTGGTTGAAGAATGCTGGCAGTTGGAATCGGTGGTCGCCGATTATGAGCACTATATCGAGCGCTTCGCGTCACTGCCAAAACTCTTGAACATGAAAAATGCGCTTGACCCGGAACAGGCGTTCGTAGTCCGTACATTGGCCATCCACGAGTTCCGCCGCGCGCAGTTACACGATCCGCAACTACCGCTGGAACTGTTGCCCGCACGTTGGCCTGGCAAAACCGCGTATGACCTGTGCTATCAGATCTACCACGCCGCGTATGCCAATGCCGAGAAATACGTACTCGATACCTTGCGCCGCGAAGACGAAAACGCACCGGAGGCCGCATCCTACTTTTATCAGCGATTCGGCGGGCTGACCTAAGCATTGAAGCTGTGTCGGATCAGTCGGCCGTTTATCCAAAAGCCAGGCATCGTTACATATGCCTAGCTTTTTTAGACTGTCATAGGCGACCAGCGCACCATCCTGATATAACGACAAGGATTTAAGTCCGATAGACTGCTAGTTTTTCACGCGCCTGCGTATCGCCAACATAACTAAACGGGCAGCTGGGCGATCGTCAATGTCACGGGTTTATTTTTCAAGTCAAGGCACTGAATGAATTCATCAACGAACAAAAAATACTCATCGCACAATTTGCGCTCACCGCGCCGTTCTTGTGTATATCCAAACGCGCTGGCACGCGCGATGCGAGGCTTGCGTCATGTTCAATCAGGCTGCTGCAATGTTTGCTCAAGATTCATCACACCCTCAATAGCGTTTTAGACGTTCGACTACAAAATCGATGAAGCAGCGCGCACGTGAGGAAAGAAACCGCGTTTGAGGATAAATGAACTTGATAGGCTGAGGTACCGAATAATAATCCTGAAGAAGCCACTCGACACGACCGTTCAGGATGTCCGAGCCGATCACCCAATCCGGAACCTGCGCAATACCGAGATTAGCAAGCACGGCATCGTAAACCGCGTCCAAATCGTCCGCACGTACCGATCCTGACACGTCAACCACCTGTCGTCCTTGCTCCGATTCAAACTCCCAGCGGCTATGCTTTGTTGTGCTCGCATATGCAATGCAATTGTGGGCGGTTAGCTCGACCGGGGATTCGGGACGGCCGCGCCGCGAAAGATAAGCGGGTGTCGCGACGAGCTTGGGTTGAGCAATGCCCAAGGAACGGGCCATAAGCGTACTGGGCGGCAGATTACCAATGTGGATCGCCAATTCCAGTCCCTCTTCCACTAGGTCGACCAAAAGGTTGGTAAACCGAATGTCAAAAACCACTTGCGGATGTTGTTCAAGAAAGTCCGGAAGCAGCGGCATAATGCATTTACGGCCAAATGAACTTGGCATCGACATACGAAGGATTCCGCTGGCCTTGTCTTGCTTGCCATCTTGGGGCAACTTCATTCCTCCCAAAGCATCTAAAAGTTGACGCACATGTGGGTAGAGCCTTAGGGCCTCGGCAGTGGGGCGTACCTTGCGGGTAGTGCGGGCGAATAGTTGAACCCCAAGGGTCGCCTCAAGCGACGCAATCTGCTTGCTTACGGTCGACTGCGAAATGCCCTGCTCCCTTCCCACAGCGGAAAAGCTGCCAATTTCGATCGCTCGAATGAACGCCTTGTATCCCTGAAGACCATCCACAGCACACCCGCATTAAGGCCGATTTGGAATATATATTATACGGATTTATGGGGTTCCATATCGAATCAATAGTCCATATTCTTTGCCTCAGATTCTTTTAAACACAACCACCGAAGGAGACAGGAATGAATAAACGGATCGGGATTATCGGCGCAGGAACCGCTGGTTTGCATTTGGGATTGTTTCTCAGGCAACACGATGTGGACGTCACAATTTTTACTGACCGCCCACCTGAAGCCTACGCCGGATTGCGCCTATTGAATACCGTGGCCCATCATAGCGTGACAATCGAGCGAGAGATTGCGTTGGGCGTAGACCACTGGCCTTCCAAAAAATATGGATACTTTGGTCACTACTACTATATCGGCGGTCCCAATCCACTCAAATTTTATGGTGATCTCAGGTCACCCAGTCGCGGAGTGGACTATCGCCTCCTTCAGCCTCGTCTGATGGAGGAGTTTCTTAACCGCGGCGGAAAAATCGAATACAAGGAGCTGACAGCCGAGGACGTGCCCACAGTCGCTGCGCGCTTTGATTTGCTGGTTGTCTGCACAGGGAAAGGACCACTCGGACAGATGTTTCAGCACCAGCCTGACCATTCCCCCTTTGAACAGCCACAGCGTGCGCTCTGCGTGGGATTGTTCAAAGGCATTTCCGAAGCGCCGATCCGGGCCGTAACCATGACATTTTCCCCTGGGCACGGTGAAATGATCGAGATTCCAACCGTGTCGTTCGGCGGTATGGTAACCGCATTGGTCATAGAGAATATTCCAGGTGGAGACATGGAAATTCTCGCTAAAACGAAGTACGACGAGAACCCGCGTGCCTTCCTTGATCTTCTGCTGAATAAACTGCGGAAACACCATCCCACGGTTGCAGAACGGATCGACGAAAAGGAATTCGACTTGGCCAATGGACCGCTCGACATCCTGCAGGGAGGAGTAACACCGACGGTCAGGACCAGCCACATCATATTGGACGGCGGAAAGGTAGCTCTTGCGCTCGGAGATGTTCAAGCGGTAGTAGACCCAGTGCTCGGGCAGGGTGCAAACATGGCGTCCTATGCAGCCTGGATCGTGGGCGAAGAAATTATTCGCCATGAAGTATTCGACGAGCGGTTTTGCGAGCATGTCAACCTCCGGCGGCAGGATCGCGTTCTAGGCGCGACGCGGTGGACCAACTACATGTTGACCAACTTGAGATTGCTGCCCGTGGAACTGCAGCAGTTTATTTTCGCATTGAGTCAGCATCGTGATCTAGCCGACGAATTCACCGACAACTTCAATTATCCAGAGCGCCAATGGGATTGTTTCGCCAGCCCGGAACGCATGCGCGCCTGGTGCGCCAAATATCAGCGTACCGAAAGCCCCGCATTGGCACTTGCTGAGAACGCCGAACTTTCGATGCAGTAAAACGGCGACATTCTTTCATTTCCAAGTTAAGGACGGATACTTATGGAAACCAATTGCGCTCCCTTTCCCGGTGCGGCGTCACCCGATCCGGTTCGGTATCGAAAGGCGATTTCCCATTTTCCTACCGGGATAGCCATTGTTGCTTCCGAGGACGACGAAGGAGGCATACATGGAATGACAGTCAGTAGCTTTACTTCCATAAGTCTCGAGCCGCCTACCGTGATGGTCTCACTAAAGGCCGGCAAGATGCATCAGCTGATTAGCCGGCAAGGAGGGTACGGCGTGAGTATCTTGCGCGAAGACCAACAAAGCTACTCAGTACACTTTGGCGGCCGTCCACATACGCTTCTCGAGCCTGACTTTGTCGTTCGCGAACGGGTGCCGACCGTCCGGGATAGTTTGGCTTGGTTTGAATGCGAGATTATAGAACGCATTCAAGTGCAAGATCACACTTTGTTCATTGCCCAGGTCGTCGCATGTGGCCACCACGAAGGCTCGCCGCTGATATTTTTTGCAAGCCGCTACCACCGGCAAGCACTGGAGGGCTGTTAAATCCCTCGCTGCTGCACCTTTTTTGGGTGTGAAGCCCATAGCCGAGAAAGACTCGCCAGTTCGGAACTCAAGCCTCAATTTTGAATTGACGAGCGGGCAGTGGCATGGCTTGCCTGAAGACCTGCAGAAAAAGCCGTAATTTTTACTAATAAGGAGACATCATGCTTAACAATTTTCAAAAGAAGATGGCCGGACACGGCATTCTAATGATTTTCAGCACCCTGGCTTTCGGCGTCGGACTCTGGATGCATCTGGTTGGTGGCTTCGAGGTCATTCCCGGCTATATTTTGCAGTTCAATGTCCCAGGAACCCCGGAAGGATGGGCTCGCGCCCACGTGGGCCCGGCATTGAATGGAATGATGGTAATTGCCGTTGCTTTCGTACTGCCCGGATTGGGTTTTGCAGAAAAAACTGCTCGACTTTTGGGCTGGACTATTGTCGCTGATGGTTGGTCCAACGTGATCTTTTACTTGTTCTCCAACTTCTCCCCAAACCGAGCACTTACATTCGGGCCCAATAAGTTCGGGCCTGGAGACATATTCAGCTGGATTGCACTTGCGCCGGCATACGTTTTCGGTGTGCTTGCGATGATTGCGCTCTTCATGATTGGTACGCAAGCGCTCAAAGCTTCATCCGTTCACCGGCCAACCGCCGCGCTCTCTAAAGAACACTCTCGCATTTAGTAAAAATAATTCAGCTTTGCTCCAATCGAAGCGCATCCCTTTTGGATCCAAAGCCGAGTGACTGGTCGCGAGCTTGCGCCATGGGCCTGCTCGCGCCCATCCGGCTATGAGGTCCGAAGAACCAAGGCCACAAACGACACCAAAACACGAATGTTTAAGGAGACACGAATGACCACGACGATGGCGCACCCAGCACAAGGAAATAACGAACGGCTTCGTAATAAAATGCTGATTTCTGGCGAATGGACAGACGCCGAATCGGGTAATACGCTCCCTGTCTACAATCCAGCAACGGGCGAACAAATCGCTGCAGTTCCGGATGCCGGTCCGGCGGACATTGATCGAGCGGTGACTTCCGCAGCGCAGACATTTGCGTCATCCCAGTGGCGGGCCATGCAACCTGCGGCGCGCGAGAGAATTTTGCTCAAACTCGCTGATCTTATCGAGGCACATGGCGAAGAGCTTGCTCACCTTGAAACACTCAACAACGGCAAGCTTTTGGCCTATTCGCGCATGTTCGAAGTAGGCGCCAGCGCGCAATGGTTGCGCTACATGGCAGGCTGGGCAACAAAAATCTCGGGCTCGACGCTGGATCTATCGTTGCCGCTTCCGCCCCACATTCGAACCAGGGCTTCCACACAGCGCGTGCCAGTAGGCGTGGTCGGCGCCATCATCCCTTGGAATTTCCCCCTGCTGATGGCCGTATGGAAGGTGGCTCCAGCACTTGCATGCGGGTGCACAGTGGTACTTAAGCCTGCCGAGGAAACGCCTTTGACGGCATTGCGGCTTGGCGAACTCGCCCTGGAAGCAGGCCTTCCGCGAGGAGCGTTAAATGTCGTGACAGGGCGGGGAGAGACGGCCGGGGCTGCCCTCGTCAAGCATCCCGCGATCAACAAAATTGCATTTACCGGATCGACAGAAGTCGGCCGAATTATCGGCGCTGTGTGTGGTGAAAATCTAAAGCGGGTTTCTCTTGAGCTCGGTGGCAAGAGTCCCGTTATTGTCCTCGATGACTGCGATCCGCAGGCCGCTGCCGAAGGTGCGGCAAGCGCGATCTTTTTCAATCACGGACAGGTATGCACTGCCGGCTCACGCCTTTATGTTCATGAAAAAATCTACTCTGAAGTGGTCGATCGCCTCGTGGTATTGGCAAACAACATGGTGGTGGGATCGGGTCTGCACGAAGGTTCGCACATGGGGCCACTCGTATCCGAGCACCATCACCGGCGCGTCCTCAAACTTATCGAAACAGGTGTAGACGACGGCGCCGAGCTCCTATGCGGCGGCGGGATGGGCGGACCAGGATATTTCGTCAAGCCAACCATTTTTGGTAACCGTGATAATCGGCCGATTCGTCTTTTGGAACAGGAAGTTTTCGGACCCGTGCTCGTCGCCATGTCATTTTCGGACAACGACGACGTGATCCGTTCCGCCAATGCATCGGTTTACGGGCTAGGCGCCAGTATCTGGACAAATGATCTTTCGGCGGCGCTACGATTTACCGATTCTCTCGAGGCGGGTACGGTTTGGATCAATACGCACAACATGGTTGATCCTAATCTACCTTTCGGCGGTTTCAAGCAGTCCGGTGTGGGCCGAGAGCATGGGGCGGCGGCAATCGAAAACTACACTGACACCAAATCTCTAGTCATCGCATATTGAGTATTCCGCGACTGAACCATGGCAATCCTTCGTTGTGGCTGTTCGTTTAGCTGCGAGCGAAGCGCGTCGAAGGTGGAGAGAGGCACGATGTTCCTTGCCATTTAATGGAACAGGGATCTGTGGGGGCGGTTTGAATGGCTCTCTCATTTCTTCTCGTGCTGAACTTCTCCGCTGACCCGCGAGGCTTCAGGTTCCGCCACTACTGGTTACACAAGCCAACAGTGTCAAGCGAAATATTTTTTACGTTCAGACAAAACGGTGGTCAGCTAGACCTAGCCAATCTCACTCACCAAATAAATTTCGATGAGCCATCCCATGCAACCAACCAAGATATGCATTCGAAACTGGCTAAAAGATCGTCAACTCAATCCCAAGCCACTGCCAAGCATAGAGCAGATCAAGGCGAATCTAGGTTGGGAACGGTCAACCGCGCGCCTGGAGCATGTAGAGCCGCATACTCAAAGCCAGGCAGCTCTAGAAAAATAGAGTTCCTGGCGTGGCCTCGCGATGTTGCGCTTGACTTTCCGTGGTGGCGAGTGGTGCAAAAAACTTATTAAGTTAGAAAAAATTGCGCCAAATAACGATGATACGAAAGAAAAAATGACTCTACTTCAACTATCCAAAACGGCGACCGCAACTTTACTGGTCGTGAGCTGCTATTGCGCACATGCCACCGACGTCTTTCGGCTCGAAGGCTATGGCCCGATCTCACGAGCGATGGGAGGTGCTGCGACTGCGTTCGACGTCGGCCCAGCCGGCATGATGACGAACCCTGCGACCTTGTCACTAATGGCAAAGGGGAATGAAATTCAATTGGGCCTTGACGGAATTTTCGCCGATATCAATACGAGAAACCAGGCAAGCCAGGAAAATGCCTCCTCTGATTCGCATTCAAAAAATCGAGGTCCTTATTTCGCGCCAGAAGCCGCTTACACCCATCGTGAGGGCGCGTTTACTTTTGGCATTGGAGCATTCGCACAGGGGGGGCTTGGAACGGAATACGGCAAAGACAGTTTTTTATCGAAAACGACGTCCGGAGCAAATTCTGGACTAGATAATTCCAGCCGGTTGCTTGTGCTGAATATTCCGATCGCGGTCAGTTATGACGTTACTGAAAAGCTGAGCATTGGCGGAAGCTTGGATGCCATGTGGACTGGCTTGAATCTCGATTTGCTTCTCGGTGCCAATCAAGTGGGTTCCTTGATTGGAGCTGGGAGAGCATCTGGAAGTCTTGTACCTGTCTTGGGCGGGCTGCCGGCGTTTGATGGCGCGCATATCAGCTTTTCGAAAAACCGTCCCCTCGCAAGCGGTGCGGACGCATGGGGAATCGGCGGTAAATTTGGACTGATTTATAAGGCTACCAAGGCAACCACTTTGGGCGCAGCGTACAGTTTCGAAAGTAGAATGTCCGACCTTAAGGGCGATGCCACACTGACAGCCCTCGACGCGGTAGTTGGCCAAGTACCGCTACAGGGCCAGATTGCGATCCGCAATTTTCAGATGCCAGCGGTGCTCAATCTGGGCATGAGTCATCAGTTCAATGACCAATGGTTGGTAACGGCGGATGTCTCCCGTGTCTTCTGGGAACACGCGATGAAAAATATTAATGTCGGGTTCATGGCCAATGGTGGAGGAAACCTCGATATTCAGCTACCGCAGAATTACAGGGATCAGACGATCCTGGCACTAGGTGCGGCCTACCGAACAGGTAACTGGACACTTCGCGGGGGCGCGCGCATAGCGTCCCAAGCGTTGCGTTCGGAACTACTGTTCGCTGTCATCCCCGCTGTCCCGAGAAAGCATATCTCGGCGGGCTTATCCTACGATTTCTCCAAGGACAATACCGTTCATTTCAGCTATTCGCATGCATTCAAGGAGACCTTGGATAACTCGAACCTTCCGAATACGTCCGCGCCAATACAAACTTCAAATTCGCAAAACAACTTCGTGATCGCCTATACCCACAGATTCTAAGAACTTGCCATAACGACCGTGAGAAAAAAATGCATAAACTTCTCGTGTTATATCCTCATCCGGATGATCCTCAGTCTTTCCTCGATTATTACCAGAAATATCATCTTCCGCTTGCATCGCGACTACCAGGGTTAATTTGTTCGAGCTCTGGCCGTCCACAGGGGTTCGGGGCAGATACTCCCGAATATTTTCTCATCTTTGAAGCCCAGTTTGCCAATGAAAAAGCGCTTTTCGGTGCGCTCGAGTCGCCTGAAGGAAGAGCGGTTGCAGCGGATGTTCCGAATTACTCACCGAAGGGCGCCACGCTATTGCGGCTTCAGGTAAGGGAGTAGTGACATGATCGACCATTTCAATTCAACGTAATAAGTTGCTCGAGCATCAGTGCGGCCTGGCGGATTTCCGCAGCGTCGCAGCACGGTTCCTTACTGGTGTAACGACTGTTTCACCGCCAACCAGAACAGCTTGCACGGTACTAACAACCGCTTATCGGCCATATCCCCGGATGCGCAGGCCGGCAGGTAGCCCAAAGTCGCTCGGCCGCCATCAGTAAAGCCAAGCCAGAACCTGAAGTGGTTTTTTTGTTGCTCAATTCTTCTGGCGGAGTAACCTTAGCGAGGAGGTGTCCTTAGCGAGGAAGTGTATGCTATTGGATTGAGCTGCGCAGGGCGCACAGGGAAATCCGGTTCCATCAGGCGATATCGACATTGGCCCCCCCTCGGGCGAGTACCGATGCCTCGCACGATCACGTGTTTAGCCGTCAACTGCAGCCATTCTCAATAGCGTGGGCGGCCACAGCGGTGCCGGCGATGGCGCGCCTGTCAACGCGGCGGTCACGCTATCCGACGCCTCGAGTTGAATCCCTGCCATTCGCGCAAGAGGTGAAGCATGCCGACCATCAACCGCCAGCTGTTTACGGACTCCGCGGCGCTTCGCGTTCGCGATGTTACGCTCTCCGCGACCGACGATCACCAGACTCACCGGGAGAAGCTCGCGAGCATCGTGCTGAATGAGATGTATCAGTTCGTGGGCCTGCTGGACGCGAACGGTATGACGCTCGAGATCAACCGAGCGGCGCTCGAGGGGGCTGGTATCCGGCTGGACGATATCCAGGGGAAACCCTTTTGGGAGTGCCGCTGGTTTGCGGTCTCGAAAGAGACCCGGGACTACGTGCGGGATCTGGTACGACGTGCCAGCCAGGGGGAGTTCGTACGCTGCGACATCGAAGCTTACGGCCAGGCCGCCGGCGAAGAGACGATCATGGTCGACTTCTCGCTCCTGCCCATCGAAGACCAAAACGGCAAGATCGTGTTTTTGCTTCCCGAAGGCCGCAACATCACCGAGAAGAAGCGCGCCGAGGCCGAGATTGCGCGGAAGAACGAGGAATTGCAGGCAAGCCATGAGCTAATCCTTCGCCAGAGGGACGAGCTCAAGAGCCTCTACGATAAAATCGTGGCGGAGCAGAAGGTGTCGGAGCGGCTGTTGCTCAATCTGCTGCCCTCTCCGATTGCCGAGCGCCTGAAGGCGCGCCCCGAGCTCATGGCCGATAGCTTCCCGGAAGTCATTGCCGACAGTTTTCCGGAAGTGACGGTTTTGTTCGCGGACATCGTGGAATTCACCCGTTTTTCTGAAGGCATGAGGCCCGAGCGACTGGTGGCAATGCTCAATGAGATCTTCACCGACTTTGACAGCATTGCCGACAATCGCGGCCTCGAGAAGATCAAGACCATTGGTGATGCCTACATGGCTGCCGCAGGACTGCCCGTCCCGGCGGCCGATCACGCGGTGCGGGCGGCGCACATGGCGCTGGACATGATAGACGCGCTGGCCCGCTTCAATCAGCGCAATGGGTATAGCTTGCAGGTGCGCATTGGCATCAACAGCGGCGCGGTGGTGGCCGGCGTCATTGGCAAGCGCAAGTTCATCTACGACTTGTGGAGTGACGCCGTGAACACCGCCAGCCGGATGGAGTCGCACGGTGTGGCTGGACGCGTGCAGGTGACGGAGGCCACCCGGCGGCGGCTGGGTGAGCCGTTCCTGTTCGAGGAGCGCGGCACCATCTACGCCAAGGGCATGGGCGAACTGCATACCTGGTTCCTGGCCGGCAGGCGCAGTGCGTCGTCCGGATGATCGCCGGGCGCTGCAGCGTCGTAATAGGGGTCCTTTTGATTCCAGTGCATAACCACGAGCACGGGGTTAGGCATCCAGAGCTCTGGATAAGGTGCATGCGGAGCGGCTGATCCATAAAATGCTGCCGCTAAACGAGCAGCATCGAATTGACATCGCACGCGTTCGCGGCCAGATTTGGGATCTCTACGCCGACCTGAGCATTACGGCAGCGAAGGCGATATCCGCGGCCACGTGCTCAAACAAAAGATCAGCGGTGGGAACGCGCAGCGACCTCGGCCGCAAATGCCGCGACACGTTCTCCAGCTTGAAGAAAACCTGCCGAAAGTTGGGCATTTCGTTCTGGAGTTATTTGATCGACCGGATCTCATGCAGCGACCAGATTCCGTCCCTGCTGTCGAAGCACGAATAATCTGCAAATATGCACGAATAATCGCTAACAACGAATCCGGCGCAAAGCCTTGCCCCGTAAGGCTTTCCAATAAATGGTATCCAACAGTACCCTATTGCAAAAAGGCTATGCCAACCGGCATTTTGCGCGCAAACTCTGCTAATGAATTTATTTTGATCGAATAATCGGCTAACGAATTCAACCGGAATTGGCCATGACGCAGCGCAGCAGTGGCGACTCGAATGTGATGGCCAAAGTACCTGGGGAGCTTGAGCTTATTGACTCGACGACCTGGACGCGTCTCGCATTACTCGATGCGGCAATCCGCCCTACCCTTGCACTACCGTTCAACCAAGCCATGGCAGAGCAGATCGCCCATCAGCTCAATGTGCACTGGGGAACCGTGTATCGCTACCGCCAGCGTTTGTTAGCCGAAGGCATCGCCACGGCCCTCTTCGGGCGCAGCAGAGGATTCCCGAGCGGATCGTCCAGGCTGTCGCCGGAACAAGAAGCCATCATTGATAAAGTCATAGGCCGGCTTGCCCGAGGAGCGGCCAAGCTACGCGTGATCGACGTCGTCGAAGAAATCGCACAGCGCTGCAGAATCGAAAACGTCTCCACACCCTCTCGCCCTTCTATCGATCGGCGCCTGCACCGTTTGACCCCGGCTTTGGTCGTGCGGCGCAAAGTGGAAGACGACCGGCAGACATCGACCGCCACCGGCACATTCGTCGTTCGCAAGCCATTCGACGTCGTCCAGATCGACCACACAAAGTGTGATCTGTTTGTGGTCGACGATCTGTATCGGACATCAATCGGACGTCCTTGGCTGTCGGTGGCGATGGACGTTGCCACGCGCGCCGTCCTCGCCATTCTCGTTACCTTCGAGCCGCCCAGTGCGGCGGCGGTTGCGCTATTGATCACGCGCATCGTCAACGCAAAAACAGCCTGGCTGAAGTCCCTCGGCTTGGGCATCGATTGGCCGATGGGTGGCCTTCCGCGCAGCCTCCATCTCGACAACGGCGCCGAGTTTCACAGCAAAGCACTCGGCCGCGATTGTACCCAATTCGGCATCGAATTGACCTATCGTCCGCCAGGCCGGCCCCAGTTCGGCGGTCATATCGAACGGATCATCGGCACCTTGATGACCAAGCTTAAAAAACTGCCTGGCGCCACCGGCCACTCGGTCAAGAACCGGAAGAATCACGCTCCCGAGAGGACTGCAGCCCTCACCCTGCAGGAATTTGAACGCTGGCTCGCCATCGAAATCGGCGAACGCTACCATCACACGGAACATCGCGGTTTGAAGGGCGGCACTCCGTATGCCGCCTGGAAGGTGGCGCAACCGCTCAGTCGCCCGGTCAAGCATATGGACGATCTGTATGCGGCGTTCCTTCCAGCCGTGCTGCGCACCTTGCATCGAGGTGGCATTGTCTTCAACCACATCCGCTACTGGAATCCCCTACTCACACCCTTGCTCGCCACACCTACCAAACTCATCGTCCACTATGATCCGGCAGACATCTCGGCGCTGCACGTCAAACTGCCCGATGGGTCGTACCTGAAGGTCGGCTACGCCGACCTGCGTCATCCCGCCATCGCGCTCTGGGAATGTCTCGCCACGCTGAAATATTTACGCACCGTCAGTCGCCTGGCAATCAATGAAACACGCCTGTTCGAAGCCATCAATGCGCAACGCAAGATCATTGACGACGCCAAAAACAAGACTCGCGCCGCACGTAAAGGGGCGGCGCGAAAAAGCGCTGAAGCGCGCTCGCGCGCCATCGACCCAACCACGAATAACACACCGCAAAACGAATCACCGACAGGGATCGACTACAGCATTGACGCGCCGGAATATCCGGTGGAGATGTGGTAGCGCAAAGTGAAGTTGCGACAATCAAAGGGGACATGATGGGCGATCTGAAACATCTGCTGGAGAGCATGCGTCCGATCGCCGCATACGACGCAAAAGAGCGGATCACGCATTTGCGACTGGACCGCTGGATCGACTACCCGCGCGCGGCGCGTGTGCTGCATCTGCTCGATGAAATGCATGAAACACCGCAGCGCAATCGCATGCCCTGCCTTCTGCTGCATGGCGACTCGGGCATGGGAAAGAGCATGATCATCGCAAAATTCAGACGCGCGCATCCGGCGGTCTACGACCGCAAGACCGGGATCGAGCATCACTCGGTCATCGCCATGGAGATGCCGGCATCGCCGTCGCAGCGGCGCTTTTATGCCCAGCTTTTACAGGCAATCAATGCACCCTACCGTCCCAGCGATCGGCTCGAAGCGCTGGAGTTCACCACCATCAGGCTGCTCACGGCAATGCAACCGCGCATGCTATTCGTCGATGAAATTCACAATCTTCTCAGCGGCACGCCGCGCGAACAGCGCGCTGCGTTGAACCTGTTGAAGTCCCTGTCCAACAAACTGAATTGCTGCATCGTCGTGTCCGGCACCCAGGATGCGCTGGTGGCGCTGCAGAGCGACGACCAGATGGTGAGCCGCTTTCGCCCCTTTGAACTGGCGCGCTGGCACGAGAACGATGAGTTCCGGGGATTCGTGCAGGCCTTCGAAAAAACGCTTCCGCTGCGACTGAAGTCCAGTTTGGGGGAACAGCCGATGGTGCAAGCACTGCTTGCGGCCAGCCACGGCGTAACGGGCAGCATTGCCGAAGTCCTCGCCGGCGCCGCACGCGCTGCGCTTCGCATTGGTACGGAACGCATTACCGTCGAGCTCATTCGTGCCGAGGCGGGATTGCTCACCGCTGCTGTGGCGTGAATCTCGACCGTGTCGTCTGCACCTCGCTACCGATTGTCGCTCATCCTGTCGACGATGAAGGTTTGCGAAGCTGGATCGGCCGCGTTGCAGCCTGCTATTCGGTTCCGGCACAAACACTCTTGAAGCACACTGGAATAGGTCGTACCAATATCTGCGTTGGAAATTGGCTCACCCTCAGTGGCTTGCACGTGTCTGACATTCTGATCCTCGCCAAAACCTTACGGCGCTCGACCAGTGCGCTCACCGGGATGGTTACGACGCCCTGGTGCCTTCCGGAGAATGCAGAGTTCGGCATGTGCGCGCAGTGCGTCATGGAGACGTTTCGGTCCGGTCGGCCGATGTATTGGCGCCGGCGTTGGCTGGATGCGGTCACCGTCGGCTGTTTGAAACATGTCACGTGGCTGACGCCGATTGATGCGAATATATTTCGGAAATCCGTCAATTGGCATGGCGTCGAACAGCACCTTCTCGCCATCGCCGAGAACGAGGCGAGCAAACAATCGTGTCGCACACCGTCGCGCCTGGCTGACTGCATCAACATGTCCGCCTTGCATCTTCAATCCCTCTTCGCCGACGATCCGGACGACCGAACCGCATGGCTCCGATACGGCATCGTGTCTGCCAGCGGCGCGCGCCGGGTCGCGCAAGATTTGCTCGACATACTGCTGGCAGCAGAGGCGTCAAGACCCGACTACTCACTCTTGTCGGAATTCGCTTCGCGCTTGAAAATCCCGATCGCATTGCACACTGTTTCCATCATTCCGCGCCAGGCGCGTGCCATGCGGATTCGGCAAGTCAAAACACTGGAGGCGCGCATTTTTGCGATGGCGATGACGGACAACCTGATGTTTGCCAGTGCACGCATCAATGATCTGCAGCTACGACCGACAGCATTCGATGCGAGGTCGATGCGCACGCATTGGTTGTGGCCGCTCATACCGCCGGCAAGTCTTGATCTACTCGCCGAACGCATCAAGAATTGGCCGGTGGATTACGTCAAAACGTGTTGGCCGGAACTCGACAATATTGAAAAAGCGCCCATGCTGCACCGCAGAAAAATGTTGATTGTGTTGTGCTCGAATCGGGATAATCCACCGACGCTTCATCATCGATTAGCAAATATTCGTTCAAATTAGCCGATTATTCGTGCTTCGACACAAGGCATGGCTCGCGCGCTTTATCGATACCAAGACCACGTTCGACAATTACCGCAAGGAAGCCGAACGCCTGCTGCTCTGGTCGACCATCCAGTTCGGAAAACCGCTGTCGTCGCTCACGCACGAAGACTTATTGCTCTATCAGCGGTTTCTGTCCGATCCGCAGCCGGCATCCCGATGGGTGATGCGCGATGGCCGCAAGTTCGCGCGCGCACATCCAGAGTGGCGGCCGTTCGCCGGCCCTCTCTCCCCTACCAGCCAGCGCCAGGCGATCATCATTCTCAACACGCTGTTCTCGTGGCTGGCTGGCTCGATTTGCCGTGAGTTCAGTTCTCGCATCGAGGAGTCGCGATTTGACCACCGATTTCGTCGACGTCAGTGCAGTGATTTCGTGCCTTAGCGCATCGGATTCAAGGGGCGCTTGCGCCAGTTCATCCTGGACTGATGCCAGAGCCCTCCTCGCCTGGTCACGCGCATCGCAAGCCTGCTTTTCCGCTTCCCTGGCTTCCTCGACTTGCGCTTGCGCATCATTCTGAAACGAAGCGAAAGTCTCGTGTGCAGTTGTCTGCGCCGTCACCCATAAAGTTGCGACCAGCTCGCCCGCCGCATCCTTAAGGGCATCGGGCAGATCCGGATGGCTGACGGTAACCCGACTCTTCTCGCTCAGGTTTTCCCAGAACCGATTAAGTGCCTCGGCAGGTGCGGTCATGCTGCCCTTACGCACGAGTTGATAGAGCTTGTTCGCGGTCGGACCGTTATGCCATGCCGGAAAAAAAGCAAAATACAGACCTCGCGGTACAGGTCCTGGGTTTGCGTAAACTGTTCGCGCTGGCGATCGATATCGGCGAGAAGCTGCTTTTCATTGGTACAACAGCGGCCTGGAAGTGTCGGCCATCGGCTTCGGCCAAACGGGGATAAGCTTTGATTACGGTCCGGCTGCAGACAAGGGCGCGAAGAGCGCCTATTCGAAGATCACGGTGCAACGGGCGCGGCTTTCGGAAGACCACATGAAGCTGATCGACCGCTGAGCAACGCCGGCGAGGTCAACAGGTGTCAGTACTGGAACGCCATTCAAATTGGGGCAGCGCACGGACGGCACCGCCCTCCTTTCCGCGAAACGCTCGCCAAGCAATGACTTTGGCCAATAATAATTTAAATTCGGGCGACTCCTGTGCCGGCCGTTGAGGGCGACTCGGCTGCACCGCATTGCTTGCGTTGCGCGCGTTTTCAGTCTCCGCGAGGAATTCCGCGCAATCGTTCGGTGCGCCTGCGCAGCAACTCCATCGTCGTCAGCAGCAAGATGGAAAAGATCACCAGCACCGTCGCCACCGCCAGGATCGTCGGGCTGAGTTGTTCGCGCACGCCGGACCACATCTGACGCGGTACCGTGCGTTGCTCAACGCCGCTCAAAAACAGCGCGACAATCACTTCGTCAAAAGAGGTCGCAAACGCGAACAGGGCACCTGACACCACTCCCGGCGCAATCATCGGCAATTTGATTTTCCAGAAAGCATAAAACGGGTTGGCGCCCAGGCTGCGCGCCGCACGCGTGAGATTGTCGTTGTAACCCACCAGCGTCGCCGTCACGGTGATCACGACAAACGGTGTGCCGAGCGCAGCGTGCGCAAGGACCAGCCCGGTCAAATTCCCCGCCAGCCCGACCTTGGTATAGAAGAAATACATGCCGACTGCCGCGATGACCAGCGGTACGATCATCGGCGACAGCAGCAGCGCGGTGATCCATCCCTTTCCTGGCAAATTCGGATGGCTGAGTCCGAGTGCCGCCAGCACCCCCAGTACCGTCGCGATCAGCGTTGCCAGGATCCCGACGGTCATCGTGTTTTTCAGCGCCAGCAACCAGTACGGACTAGTCATCATGTCTTCGTACCAGCGCAAGCAGAAATGCTGTATCGGGTAGTTAAAGTACGGTTCCGCGTTGAGCGACAGTGGTATCACCGCCAGCACCGGCAGCACCAGGAACATCAGGATACAGCCGCAGAACAGGAAATGGACGTAGCGCGCAGTAATGCCTTGCCATCCGACGTAGTCAGGAATATTTTTCATCATCACTCTCACTCAACCAAGTTTCATTCCGTTGCTGCCGACCAGCCGCGTATAGATCATGTACAACACGGTCACGCTCAGCAAGAGCATCATCCCGAGTGCACTGGCGAGCCCCCAGTTCAGCGTGGTATTGACCTGCTCCGCGACAAAATAGCTGACCATCTGATCGTTGCCGCCGCCCACCATCGCCGGGGTGATGTAGTAGCCTAGCGCGAGGATGAATACCAGCATCCCGGCGGCGCTAACGCCCGGCATGGTTTGCGGAAAATAGACAGCGACGAACGACCGGATCGGCCCCGCGCCCAGCGAGCGCGCGGCCCGCACATAGACCGGGGAGATGTTTTTCATCACGCTGTACAGGGACAGTATCGCGTACGGCAACAGGATGTGCGTGATCGCGATCAACACACCGAACCGGTTGAAGATCAACTTCAGTGGCTCTTGCGTCAGCCCCAAGTAGAGCAAGGCCTGATTCACCAAGCCTTCCGATTGCAAAAGCACCACCCATGCGGTAGTCCTCACCAGGATCGAGGTCCAGAACGGCAGCAGCACCAGGATCATCAACAGGTTGCTGGTGCGCGCAGGGAGGTTCGCCAGCAGATAAGCGACCGGGTACGCCAGCAGCAGGCAGATTACCGTTACCGCCGCGCTGATCAAGAAAGTGCGCCCAAACACATCCATATATAAGCGCGAGTCTTCCGATTCGCGCGCGATCGATCCGTTCGAATCGAAACGCAAGTCGAACGCCGTCAGGTAATAACCGGCGGTGAACGCGCCGGAGTAATTGCGAATCAGCGTCCAGGTTTCCGTCTTTCCCCAGCGCCCGTCGATCCCGATCATGCGATCTTGCGCGGAGCTGGACGCCCCGCTGCCCTCGCTGCCGAGTTGGCGCGCGGTTTTGGTAAACAGGCCACGGGTGCCGGACTGCACGTAGTTGAAACGGGAACCGAGTTTGCTGACTTCCAGGTTGCTGCTGGCTCGGAGCTCGTCGCTCAGCGCCTTGAACACGGCCTCTTCGGGCAACGCCGAAATTTTCGGCTCCCACTGCGTCAACATGCTTGTCGTCTTGGGCAGGCTGGCCGGCACGATGCTGTTGTCGACGCTATTGAACAGAAGCTCGACAATCGGGACCATGAAAGTGATCAGTATGAACAACAACAATGGAATCACCAGGCCGAACGCTTTCATTCGGTTCCAATGTTCCGATCGTTTCAAACTTACCGCCAGGCCCTGATCGGCGGCGTTGATGACAACGGATGCACTCATTTCTTCTACCCTGTCTCGTTTCAACATCTTAGTTCTGCATGAACCATGCCTCGTCCCTCGCGCGAAGAGATGCGCTGCAATGCAACTCTTCGCGCACAGTCTCTTATTTCGAGAGCCAAACAGCGAACTTCTGGTTTACTTCATCGATATTTTCGGACCACCAGTCGGCGTCGAGCTGCAATGCGGTCTTGGTGTTTTCCGGGGCGGTCGGCAGATAGGGCAAAACCTTGGCGTCCACGTGTTGCATTGCCGACTTGCGCAATGGGCCATACGAAACGTAACGGGTCTGCGCAGCCAGCACCTCCGGCGTGGTGCCGGCGGCAATCAATTGGCGGGCCGCCGCCAGGTTCTTGCTGCCTTTGACGATACCGTACACTTCGGCCACCTGGACCTGTCCATCCCAAATCAGCTTGAACGGTTGTTTGTCGACTACGATCGCGTCATACACGCGGCCGCTATACGAGGTGGTCATCGCGACCTCGCCACTCGACAGCAATTGTGGCGGTTGTGCACCGGCCTCCCACCAGACAATATTGCTCTTGATGGTGTCGAGCTTTTTCAGCGCACGCCCGATGCCGCCTGGGGCGCCCAACACCTTGTACACGTCGGCGGTCGGCACGCCGTCCGCCAGCAGCGCCAACTCAAGATTAGCGCGCGCCGCCTTTTTCATCCCGCGCTTGCCAGGGAATTTTTTCAGGTCGAAAAAATCCTTGACGCTACTCGGCTTTGCACCGTTGAAACGCGTATCGTTATAGGCAATGATATTGGCCCAGGTAAGGCTGCCGACCGCGCACTTGGTAATCGCACCTTTCACGAAATCGTCGGCGACGGACGTTCCGTCCCTGGATGCCGTCAGGATGCTGGCATCCATCCGCTCAAGCAAGCCTTCGTCGCATGCACGAACTGCATCCTGCATTTCCAGGTCGACCACATCCCAGGTCACATTGCCTGATTTCACCTGCGAACGGATTTGCGCCAGACCACCGCTGTAGTCTTCGATTAAGACCTTGACGCCGGTCTTTTGCATAAAATCCTTGACGAAGGTCTCCTGCTGGCTTTTACCGTATGCACCGCCCCATGTCGCCATGGTGATCGGATTAGCCGTGGCAGGCGGAACGACAGCCGCGAGAACCATGGCGGAAGCGAGTATCTTTAAAGTGAAAGTCATTGTCTTCTCCAGTGTAATTAGTATGAGAACTACGTCGCGACCGACCGGTCGTTTACTTCAATTCAACGCCAGGCAGTCTTCGGTTTGCCATCCCGTCGAAATTGCCGAACCGATTTCCGGTGGGGCGCTGATTCGCGCATTCGGCACCTTGATGACGAAATTCGGCTGGCCGCAGATGTCGACCACGATGCGCAGGTGATCGCCGTGATAGACGGAATTCTTGACGATCCCGTGGAACCGATTGTTCACTGACGCGCTGGCGTCCCCGATCTGTACTCGCTCAGGCCGCAAGGAAATCGTGGTTTCCGAGCCGACCTGGAGGCCGCGCGGTGACGTCGCCGACACGGTTTCACCGCTGCGCATGCGGATCTGGCAGGTGTCGCCTTGCACCGTGAGAACCCGGCCGTGCAGACTATTGTTTTCACCAATGAACTGCGCAACAAAGGCATTTTGAGGGCGTTCATACAACTCCTTGGGCGTCGCCAGCTGCTGGATCACGCCTTGATTGAATACCGCAATACGGTCCGACATCGTCAACGCTTCACCCTGGTCGTGGGTCACGTACACGAAGGTGATACCGCTTTCCTTGTGAATGCGCTTGATTTCGTATTGCATCTGTTCGCGCAACTGCTTGTCGAGCGCGCCCAGCGGTTCATCCATCAACACCAGCCTGGGCGCGAACACCAATGCGCGCGCCACTGCAATGCGTTGCTGCTGCCCTCCGGACAACTGGCCGGGCATGCGCGCGCCGAGGCCAGACATGTTCACCATCGCCAGCGCGGCGTCGATCTTCCGCTTTCTTTCGGCGTGCGGGACTTTTCTCACCGCCAGCGGAAACTCAAGATTTTCGCGGATAGACATGTGCGGGAACAGCGCATAGTTCTGGAACACCATGCCGATATCGCGTCGTTCTGGCGGAATCCGGTTGATCGCCTTTCCCGCCAGCAGAATCTCACCGCTAGTTGCCGTTTCAAAGCCGGCAAGCATCATCAGGCAAGTAGTTTTCCCCGAGCCGGACGGGCCTAGCATCGTGAGAAATTCGTGCTCCCGCACGCTGAGGTTTAGGTCCTGGACAACCAGCGTTTTCCCATCATAAGTTTTTTGAACTTGATGGAACCGGACAAACGCCGTTTCCGAAGCTGAGTCTTGTGTCAACATCTCTCCTCCAATTGCCGAGTCGATCGAATCGTTGTTGTTATCTGATCGAACGAGCGTTAAATAACATTCCTGGATATGTTTCACGCAAGCGGCGATGCTACCTGCGCGTCAGCGTTATTTCCCGCCAGTTGCTGGTGGGCGTGAAGCCCAGCACCTCGCGCGCCTGACTGCCGTCGAACACAGAAGCGTAGGGGTTTTTCTCGAATCGCTGCTTGTCGCGGATTTCGGGCAATTTTCCCAGCGCACGCTGCAGCCAGACCAGTGTCGGCTCGTCACGGCAACTGTCTTCCGCCGTGATGAAAAATACCCCGAACTTGACGTCGCGCGCGGTGAGCGCACATTCAAATGCGCGCGCACAATCTTCCGGGCTAATATAATAAAACAGCCAGCGCGTATCGATGTCGGCTGCGCGCGCCACGGTCGGCTGAATATTTTCAGGGATCAGCACCATCATCGGACGCAGGCACAGCACCTCGATATCGCCACGCCGCACAAAGCTTTGCGCAATCTCTTCCATGATCAGCTTGCTCACACTGTAAGCCTGGACCGGGTAGCGCGCATGCGCCTCGTCGATCGGAAGATAGTCCGGCGCGAACGCGGGATTCGCTTCAGACAGCCCGCAGGCAGAAACGCTGGAACACAGCACTACCCGCCGTATTCCCAACTCATGCGCAGCCTGCAATACGTTCCATGTGCCCAGCACGTTGACGTGGATATACGCTTCCGGACTAGCCTGCAAATCAAAATCAATTGCCGCCAAATGGATCACCGCATCGACACCAGCCAATTCGCGGCGCAACGCAGCGAGATCGAGCACATCGACTTCGGCGTAAGGCAAGTCTTGCGGCGGACGTTTCAGGTCCAGCACCTTCACGTCGAAGGTATGCATCAATTGCTTGACCACATACTGGCCAAGCCTGCCGCTACCTCCGGTAACAGCGATTATTTTCCGTAGAGAATCACCCGTTGTAGCCATGAAACAAACTCCTCACTTCAATTAAAATTTTGCCTGCTCTGCGCTCTAGGGACTGAGTCGATAATATTCGATACATACCCTTACTACGACCGATAAAAATTGATGGGGCTGTGAATATTTCTCATTCGTTCACAGCTTGCAATATGTGCTCACATCAGCGCACGTAAAGAAACGCTGCTGTCAGCGAGCGCATCGGCGTTCAGGCTTTGTCCGGATGCGGCGAGACGCTTAAATACCGCCATGTCGCGCCCGCTGTTCACCGTGGTTGCGGCTTGCAGTCTGCCGTCCGCATCCAGCGCGAGCACCGAGAACGCTCCCGCATGCACCCCCTTGCGGCGGATCAAGTTGTGTTGCTCCGAAAAAAAACCCAGCGTCTGTAGGTTGCAATCGTATTGGTCCGACCACAGCCAGGGCAGTTCGGAATATATCGCGTTGCCGCCCAGCATGTTGAGCGCGGCGGTCACCGGCTGATTTTGTGCGACCTGCCATGATTCGACCCGCACATGCTTGCCGAGCAAAGGATTGAAGTGGTTGGTGACGTCGCCCGCCGCGAAGATGTCGGGATCGTCGGTGCGGCAACATTCATCGACCACGATGCCATTGTTGACGGATAGCTGCGCATGCTGCGCCAGCTCGACATTGGGTAGCGCGCCGATGCCGACGACCACGATATCGGCCGGCACATCGCCCTTGCTGGTGCGCACCACTGCGCTGTCGGCGCCGTGCGAGATAACCTGGTGGGACACGGTGTCGAGCAGGATGTTGACCCTGCGCGCGGCATGCAAGTCATGCATGTAAGCGCCGACCGCCGCCGGCATCGTGCGCTGCAACAGCCTGCCGGCGCTTTCGATGACGGCAACATCGCATCCGCACACGCTCGCCGATGCGGCGACTTCCAGTCCGATGAATCCTCCGCCCAGCACTACAACTCTTTTCCCGGGATGCAGCGCACTGCGCAGCCGGCGCGCGTCTGCCAAGGTGCGCAAATAATAGATTTTCGGTTGCCCCGATACCGGGCCGGGAAACGGCCGCGCACGCGAACCGGTGGCGAGCAGCAGCCGATCGTAGGCGATCGCCGCGCCGTCATTCAGATGCAGCGTTTTGCGACTGCGGTCGATTTCAGCCACTCGTTTGCCCAGCCTCAGCTCGACCTTGTTTTCCGCATAGTAGCCATGCCCGTTGATGAACACGCCGGCTTCGGCATCGACGGACCGCAGCACGTCTTTCGACAGCAGCGGACGATCGTATGGAATATCGGGCTCGTCGCCGACCATGCAGATTCTTGCCGACGGCGCATGCTGCTGCAAAGTTTCCGCCGCCCGCCGCGCGGCTTGGCCGGCACCCACGATAAGGTATTTGGTATCCATATCATCTCCACCTTCAGGCGCCGACGGCCTTGTTTTGCGACAACATGCGTTCGACCCATCTGGCCGCGCGCAACAGTCGCTCATCGCCGAAGCGCGCACCCACCAGTTGCACGCCGATCGGCAATCCGTTCGCGCTATTGAACGCCGGCAGCGAAATCGTCGGCAAACCAAGCAGCATCCACATGCGGCTGAAAATCGGGTCACCGGTGGCGTCGACGCCGGCCGGCGCCGCACCTGGGGCGCTGGGGGCCAGCAAGATGTCCCATTGCTCCAGCACCGGTTCGATCTGGCGCGCCCCCTGCTCCGCGGAGCAGAGCGCGTGCACATAGTCGTTGCGATCGATGTCGGTGCCGAATTCGATCAGCTCCCGGATCGATCCGCTCAACTGTTCGCGCGCGGTGTCGTATTCGTACGCGAGACTGCGCGCAACCTCGTATGCCATCAGGGTTTTTTGCAATGACGGGAAGCGGGAAAAGCTGTCCGGCAAGCTCACTTCGCCGACGCGAGCACCCATTAGCGACAGCGACAACGCAAGTTTTTCAAGGCCGTCGCGTGTCTCGGACGAAGCATCCAGCCACGACGCTGTCCGGCACAACCCGATCGAAGGCGCCCAGGCTGAAGAAACCTCTTCCGGCTCTGGCGCCAGTTCCAGCAGCGCAGCACGCAGCAAGGCCGCATCCGTGACGCTGCGCGTCAGCGTACCTAGCGTGTCGAGCGAATGCGCGAGCCCCTTGACGCCGGTCAGATCGAAATCGCCGTAGGTCGGCTTATAGCCGACCACGCCACAGTACGATGCCGGGCGGATCAGCGAGCCGGCCGTCTGCGAACCAAGCGCGCCAGGGACCATGCGGTCGGCCACTGCCGCAGCCGATCCGCTGGATGACCCGCCCGGCGTATGCTTGGGATTGCGCGGGTTGCATGTCTTTCCCGGCTTGAAAAAAGCGAATTCCGTGGTGACGGTTTTACCGACGATTAAGGCGCCGGCACGCCTCAGCAGCGCGACAGGCGCGGCATCCATTCGTGGCCGATGTGCGCGGTAGATCGGCGAGCCGTACTCGGTCGGCATGTCCGCGGTGTTGATGATGTCCTTGACGCCGATCGGCACCCCGTGCAGCGGTCCCTGGCCCGGCTGCGCATCCAGCTTGCGCGCCTGTTCCAGCACCGAATCGGGGTCGACGAACTGCCACGCGCCGACCTCGGCTTCGCGCTGTTTGATGCGGGCCAGGCAGTCCTGCGCCAGTTCTGTGGCGCTGATACGTTTGTCGCGGATCGCCTGGGCCGCGTCGGCGATGCCGAGTTCATGTAGGTTCATTGCTATCCTCCAGCGTATGCCATGCCTGCTCGAACGGTGCGCGTGGGGCGAAATAAAAGCCGCCGTCGAGCCGGCCTTGTTCTCCTTGCCGGTCCAGCACGCCCAGGCTAATCACCGGTGTTTGCGACATCGCTTGGGTGCGACGTACGGTGAGGCCGGTGCACAAGCCGCCGATGTGAACAAATGCCGGGTGGCTGGTTTGCAGCAGTGCGGTCGGAAATTGCAGCGCATGCTCGCCGCATACGGCATCCAATCTGGCGCGCGTGGTCGGCGCATGCGAGGCCGCCATCGCGCCGCCGCCGAATGCATCGATAATCGCGCTGTCGCCGATCGCGCCCAACGCGCGTTCTTGCAGCAAGGGCCCTGCCCCAGGGACCAGCGGCGGCGTGGCGGGCGTCACAAACCAGCACCCCGGCGCTGCCGCAATCTGGATCCCGAAGCTATGGCCGTTGCCACCGATCGCGGTGACGACGCCGCTGCCAGCCACGCCTTCCGCTGCGCGCAATACGCACTTGACCGCCGCCATCCAGACATTCAAAAAAAACGCCGGCGCACGATCGAGGAAGGCGACAACTTCGGCCGACATATTGTCCGCGGCGGCGGATTGGCGCAGGCGCTCCAGCAACAGCGCACTGCCTGCGATGGTACGACCATGGCAATCGTCACCTTGCTGCAACGCACGGTCCGCCAGTGCAATCAAATCGATTTCCGCGCCATCGAGCAGCGGCGCGAGTTGCGGCGCCAGCACGGTATTGATCCAGCGCAGCCGTTCGAGCACTGCGTCGCTGCACAACCCGACCCGCATCACCGGACCGTCGCCGCCGTTGATGGTGCTGTATCCGCAGCGCCACGGCGCCTGTGCGTCGTGCACCACCAGCACCGCCATGCTCGGCGAAAGAATGTCGGCGAGCGGGATCGCGGCGCGGCAATCCTGCGCCGGCTTCAGGCACACCGCACCCGAATCGAGCAGGTGGTTCGCCATCTCGACCGAACTGGCCCAACCTTCATAGAGGATTGCCATCACCGCCGAATTGCGCTGCGGACGCGGCAGCGTGGATGCGGCGGCGATCGGCGGTCCCGCATGCAGCAGCGTGCGTCCAGCCAACGGCAATACATCGGATGCCCTGGCGACACCGCACAGCATGGGCCGCACTGCCAGCATGCGTCCGATCGCATCCGCGTCCGGACTGGCGTTTTGCATGTCACTCACGCGCATCCCCTGTTGGTTCCACCCACGATTCAGCAAATGCAAGAAACGCCGAATTCAGGCGACCGCCGAGAAAATCGCGTTCTATCACAACACCTGGCAATCCTTGCCCGTTCAGCAAAATTTCGCCTCGGTCGGCGCCCTGGAACACGCTGTACATCTGGTGTTTGCCGGTCGCGCTCAAATCAGGGCCGACGTCGGCGGCAAACGGCTGCTGCAACCCGGACCAGTTCAGCGTCAGTTCGACGCCATCCGCTTTCAGGGTCTCACCCCAGCGCGACTGCTCGCTAGTGTCACTGCCGCCACCGCTTGCCTGATGCAGCGACACATGGGACAGCGCCGGCACATTGCGGAAGGCACCGAAGCACGGCACAAATTCCCCCAGCAGATAGCGCATCAGCGGCAAGTTGTCCGCAATGCACAGGTTGGGCACCTCCGGATAGCCGGCCGGCGTGTCCGGCGCGCCAATAACCAGGATGCCGCGCCCCCGCCCAAACGGCGAGATCACCACCTTGAAGTACAGCGCGAGCGTGATCCATGGGCCGCTCAGGTGCGCGGGATCCTTCAGATAAATGCCGGGATTCTCGCCGGACCAGCTAACCACACCTGGGTTAATGATTGACATATACGCTCCAAAAAACGGCTACCATGTTCTAGACTCTTTCAGTCTCTGCGCTTGCGCACACGAGCACTACGCCATCGGCAAGCTTGACCTTGAACGTTTTCAGGTTGTCGCGCGCCGGTGCGCACAGCACCTTGCCGCTCGCCAGGTCAAAGCGCGCCTGATGCAACGGACATTCGACTTCACCGTTCTCGACCCAGCCTTCCGACAGCGACGCATTGCCGTGTGGACAGCGGTCCGCCACCGCGTAAAACTGGCCATCCAGATTGAACACCGCGACGTCCTCCTCGCCAACGCGCAAACAACGCGCTTCCTGGTTGCGCACCGCAGAGACATCGCACACTTTCAACCATGTCACATCAGGCATTTTTCTACTCCTGCATTTTGTTCTGAAGCAGTTCTATCTTGTAGCCGTCGGGGTCGCCAATGAAGGCGATCACACGGGTGCCACCTCGCATCCTGCCCGGCTCACGCAGGATGGTTACACCCTGGTTGCGCCACGCATCGACAGCCGCTTCGATATCATCCACACCGATGGCGAGATGGCCCCATGCGTCGCCTTTGTCATACGATTCGCTCCGGTCCCAGTTCCAAGTCAACTCGAGAACGGTTTCCGACTCTTCATCGCCATAACCGACAAAGGTGTTGGTGAAACGCTGGGTCGGATAGTCCGTTCTGCGCAACACCTGCATGCCAAGCAATCTGACGTAGAAATCGAGCGAACGGTTCAGGTCGACAACGCGCATCATCGTATGCATCAACCGGTATTTCATGGCGCTTATCCCGCGACCGCTTTCAGCACCAGATCCTGGAATGCATGCGCGCTGTCTTCCCAGTGAGGCGACATCAGGCCGCCGTCGCGCATCACCGGCGAAGAGCGACCCTGCTGCAGGAGCTCGGCGATATGATGGTCTTCCTTGTGCACGTCGTACCACAGCTTGCAGAGATTCTGCTTGTCTGTTTCGGTATAGTTTTGGTCGCCAACGCTATACAGCACCCGGAACTGACGCGTACGGTCCGGCGCAATCGGAATATTCAGGTGCACGCCGGCCTGGTCCGGCAAATAGATGCCGAGCGCGAAGTTCGGGAACAGCGTCAGATAACGCGCGCTCATATCGAGGTTGCTCGATTTGGCGGTCGTATCTTTTTGTTCTTCGAGATCTACCGCGGAGCCCAGGCAACGGCCGTCACTGATGGTGTAATGATCTTTCAGAGGCTGGCCGGCAGCGGTGGTGTCGTGGACGATCGGCACGTGGTACGGCTCGATGAAATTCTCCATCAGGAACTTCCAATTGCACTTGACCTCGCCCAGGTCGATCTTGCCGATCGGCTTTAACGCGCTGGTATCGAGCAGCTGGATGCGATCGGCGAAGGTCTTTGAATACTCATCGAAATCCAGCGCATCGCCAGACAGATTGACAAAAATCCAGTCGTTCCATAGCGCAAAGCGCACCGGCATCAGGCCTGTTTCTTCTTTCTTGAAACCGGGAACTTCCTGGATCCGGAATCCGCCAAAGTGTGGCGCCGCTTCAAGTTCCCCATCCAGGTTGTAGGACCACGCATGGTACGGGCAGTTGATCGAGCCCTTGACGTTGCAGGTATCGGTCACCAGCTTCAGTCCGCGGTGTCGGCAGACGTTATGGAACACGCCGATTTCTGCTCGTTCATTCGACACGATCAGCAGCGGCCGACCCGCCACTTCGACCGGGACACATGTCCCGGGCACGCTGAGTTCATGCACGAAGCCGACAAAGGTCCAGCTCTTGGCAAACAGATTTTCCTGTTCGAGCTTGTAGAACTCTGCGCTGGTATAAGCCTCCGCCGCGAGCCCGTGCAGCACGTATCCCTCGCCTTGAGCTCTGTGCTGTTCCCGCACGCTGAGCACATTATCAATAACCGACATGTTTTTCTCCAGGTTTGCTGTGGTGTTGAATTCGATCCATCAATCGTTCGACGGTTGCCCAATGATAGGGAAGGCGACATGGCAGCTCAAACGATATGTTTTCACTGGTCCATGAGAAAAACTTGGGGAGGGGTGCCGCGGCGGATTGGCGCAATGTGGATATGGTCAAAACTTCATGGCTATATCGCGAAAAATTTCACTGATGCTCTTTTTGCCGGCGATATAATGAAAATTGGAAGGTCAGTAAAGGACACCGGATGCCGTTGCCTCACAAATCGTACGCCACCATGCCGCAAAGATTGCCCCAACTAAATACACTGCGGACGTTTGAGGTTGCCGCGAGACACAGGAGCTTTACGCAGGCTGCGGTCGAGCTCCACGTCACACCTTCAGCGATCAGTCATCAGATAAAACTGCTGGAGGACGAGTTGGGAATTCGCCTGTTCCGGCGCGAGAACAATAAACTGTTGCTGACCGACGCCGGTACTTACCTGATGCAGGAATGCACGGCGGTGTTCGAGCGGCTGGCGGCGATCACGCAGGGTGTACGCAAGTACGGCTCGGATAAAAAGTTGAATATTGCGTTGCGCCCGTACTTCGCGCAAAAGTGGCTGATGCCGCGTATCGGATCGTTCTGGGAGAAGTATCCGGAGGTGGATCTGGCCTTGCATCACACGATAAAAGAGCCCAGCTTTGCGGATGGCGCGATCGATATCTGGATCTGCTGGGGGGATGGCAATTTTCCCAATCTGGTATCGACGCTGCTGGTGAACGGCGATTTAACCCCGGTATGTAGCCCGCGCATTCTGCATGCGGGGAATGGCTCGCTTTCCCCCGATATTCTGACGGCCCACTGCCTGCTGGACGAGGAGTTGCCCGACAACTGGAACCGCTGGCTGGAAATCGCCGGCGAACCGAAGCTCATCCCGCGCAAACGCATCAGCATCGATGACACCAACGTGCGCCTACATGCCGCAATCGACGGGCAGGGATTCTTGCTGACCTGCCTGTCGCTGCTGCAGCGGGAATTGAAAGAAGGTATTCTGGTGGCGCCGTTCGATTGCACATTACCCCACTACTCGTACTATGCCGTGTACAAGAACGAGACCCTGGAAAATCCGAAGGCGCGGGCATTTATTGAGTGGTTGCTAAGTAACGCGGCATCCGAAAAGTGAATGGATGCTGACAGCGATTGCTTGATGCGCCGTTAGCTTGTACGGACAGGGAATTCACCGCCCGGGTGCAAGCATTGTGGACCGCGGCGCGACCAGCTTCCCTAAAGAGCTACTGGTTGCGGGTTTTTCCAAGGAAAGCGTTTGCCAGTCTGCGTTTTCGGCCATCGGCATGAAACGCGCTACAATTCGGTCGCTTTGGCGGTCGAAATGGCGAAAAGCCAGCAGTGGCAACGGATTCCAACGAATTTGAGTGCAGAGCAGTTCAAGCAATTTGTCTTGCCCCACCTAATCGTGGGGAGTCGTGGTCCGGCGCCGAAACTAGGCTTGCACGCAATCTTCAATTACATTTTGCGACTGCTGTATCTGGGATGCCAGTGGAAAGAATTGCCGATTACAAGAGATCAAATCGGTCGCCCAGAAATTCACTACTCGCGCATTTATCGCATGTTTCGCCTTTGGCAGGCGCGTGGCTGCTTTGACGCGATCTTCAACGGTTCGGTGTGGGCGCTTCACGCCGCGAATCTGCTCGACATCAGCGTCATTCACGGCGATGGCACAACGACTGCGGCGAAGAAAGGCGGCGACAATCTCGGCTTTAGCGGACATAAGAGGATGAAGGGCGACAAGGTCGTCGCGTTCTGCGAACGGAATTGCAACGTGATCGCCCCGTTTGTGGCGGCTCCGGGAAATCAGAATGAATCGCCGCTCTTGCGCGAAGGCTGCCGCAGGTGATGCGCATCGCCCGCGCGGTCGGTTTCTCCCTGCGCGGCGCCATCGTCAGTCTGGATGGCGCCTACGATTGCCGCCTCAACCGCAAGGCGATTTTCAATCGCGGCATGACCCCCAATATCAACGCCAACCCGCGCGGCCGAAAGAAATCAAAGCGCGGACGCAAGCCGTTCTTCGATCCCGACATTTTTGAAGAGCGGTTCAACACAATCGAGCGGGTGTTCGCCTGGGAAGACAAGTTCCGGCGCTTGCTGCTTCGGTTCGAGCGCCTCAGCCAACTGCACTACGCCTTTAAAACCTTGGCCTATACGATGATCAACCTACGGCACTTCTGTCAGGGTTAATCAAGCGCCATTGCCACAACGTCTCGCTCTTCAGATGCCGCCCTCTCGCACAACGCTTTCACTCCGCTTGAACGAGAAACCCGCAACCAGTAGCCAGAGAATTACGTGAAGGAGTGTTGGCCCGAACGCGAAAATATCGAAAAAGTCCTATGTTGCAGCGCAAAATAAAATTGATCTCGGGGCGCCAGAACCGAAAATTCCAAGCTCGCATTTTCATCTATTAGCAAATATTCGCGCAAATTAGCAGATTATTCGAGCGTCGACAGCATATCAGGCTAGCTCCTCCAGTGCATTCAACGCTGTCGCCAGTTGGGCCACCTCGTCGCAGGTATGCGCCGCCGACAGCGTGACGCGCAAGCGCGCGGTATTCAGCGGCACCGTTGGCGGCCGGATCGCCGGCACCCACAGCCCTTGCGCATACAGCGCAGCAGCGGCGCGCAGTGTCTCGTCGTTGCTGCCGATCACGATCGGCTGAATCGCGGTGGGCGATGCGATGCGCTGCCAGCGCTGCAACTGCAAGGACTGGTCCAGCTGGGCGATCAGGGCTTGCAGATGGGCGCGGCGGGCGCGGCCTTCGTCGCCGGCGATCAACTCGATGCTGGTCAGCAACGCGTGGGCCAAGGCCGGCGCAGCGGCGGTCGTATAGATGTAAGGCCGGGCCCGCTGGATCAGCCATTCGATCACCGTTTCATGGGCGGCGACGAACGCGCCGCCGACGCCGGCCGCCTTGCCCAGCGTGCCCATGTAGACCAGATACGGCGAGCGCAGATTGAAGTGTTCCAGCGCGCCGCGCCCGTTGGCACCGAGCATGCCGAAGCCGTGCGCATCGTCGACCACCAGCCACGCGCCGTGTCGTTCGCACAAGGCCAGCAACGCCGGCAGCGGTGCCAGATCACCATCCATGCTGAACACGCTATCGGTCACGACTACTTTGGTCACGGCGCTGCTGGCGGCCAGCATCGCGGCCAGGGCTGCAGTATCGCCGTGCGGATAGACCTGCACTGCCGCGCGCGACAGGCGCACGCCGTCGATCAGCGACGCATGGTTCAGCGATTCGGAAAATATCGCGGCATCGCGCCCGGCCAGCGCGGTGATGACCGCCAGATTCGCCATGTAGCCGGTGCAGAAATACAGCGCGCGGGCCGACTCCAGATGCGGCGACATGAACTCCGCCAGCCGTTCTTCCAGCAGTGCATGGGCGCGCGAATGGCCGCTGATCAGGTGCGAGGCGCCGCTGCCGACGCCGTAGCGGGTCGCTCCTTCGCGCAAGGCCTCGACCACGCGCGGATGCGCGGCCAGGCCGAGGTAATCATTGCTGCAGAATGCCAGCATCGCGCGGTCGTCCAGCTCGACCCGCGGCGCGCACGGCGTCTCCGCGATACGGCGGCGGCGGCGCAAGCCGCGTTGCTCCAACTGCTGCAGTTCGCTTTCCAGTGTCGCGATGAGTTGCATCGGCATGCTCATGCTTGGATCACTTTTTCAAAAACGGTTTGGGTGCGCGCCGCCAAGCCGTCGATCTCGTCCTGGTCCAGCACGTACGGCGGCATCAGATACACGGTGCGGCCGATCGGGCGCAGCAACAGCTCATGTTCCAGCGCGGTGCTGAAGAAACGGCGCGAGAAGGTGGCGGCGGCAGCCGGATCTTCGATCACCGCATCGAACGCGAAGATCATGCCGCGCTGGCGGAAATGCCTGACTTGCGGATGGGCGGCCAGCGGTGCCAGCGCCGCGTTCAGCTGCTGCGCACGCAGACGGTTGCGGTTCAATACGTCGTCTTCCTCGAAGATCGCCAGCGTCGCCAGCGCCGCCCGGCAAGCCAGCGGATTGCCGGTATACGAATGCGAATGCAGGAAGCCGCGCGCGATATCGGCATGATAAAACGCCTGATACACCGCGTCGCGCGTCATCACCAGCGACAGCGGCAGATAGCCGCCGCTGATGCCTTTCGACAGGCACAGGAAATCGGGCCAGATATTGGCTTGCTCGCAGGCGAAAAAAGTACCGGTGCGGCCGCAGCCGACCGCGATTTCATCGGCGATTAGATGCACCTGGTAACGGTCGCACAGCGCTCGCACTTCGCTTAAGTACACCGGGTCGTGCATTGCCATGCCAGTCGCGCATTGCACCAGCGGCTCGATGATCAGCGCAGCGATCTTGTCGGCGCGCTGTTGCAGTAACGCTTCCAGCTCGGCGGCGGCACGCCGCGCGACATCGGCCGCCGATTCGCCGTCTCGCGCACCGCGCGCATCGGGCGACGCCACCACATGCGCCTGACGCAGCAACGGGCCGTAGGCATCGCGGAACAGCGCCACGTCGGTGACCGCGAGCGCGCCGATGGTTTCGCCGTGATAGCTGCCCTTCAGGCAGACAAATTCCTGCTTGTCAGTTTTCCCAGCATTGCGCCATGCATGAAAACTCATCTTCAGCGCAATCTCGACCGCCGACGCGCCATCCGATGCATAAAAAGAGTGCCCCAGCACATGGCCGGTGCGCGCCGTCAGTTGTTCCGACAATTCGATCACCGGCTCATGCGTGAAACCGGCCAGCATCGCGTGTTCCAGCTTGTCGAGCTGATCCTTCAGTGCCGCGTTGATGCGCGGATTGGCGTGACCAAACAGATTGACCCACCAGGAGCTGATCGCATCGAGGTAACGCTTGCCATCGGCATCATACAGCCAGGCGCCGCGGCCGTGGCTGACCGGCACCAGCGGCACGGTCTCGTGATGCTGCATCTGGGTGCAGGGATGCCAAACGCTGCGCAAGCTGCGGGTGACCCAATCGGTTTGTTTGCTTAACTCCAAAATCAACTCCAAAAAATTTCCTGGTCAGCCAAGCCACGACGGCATATGATTTTACAGAAACGGCATAACCCCGTGATGGCACACATGCGCCCATAAAGGGCGGAACAAAACGGGCTGAGCTGGCGCACCCAGCAGCAGTTTGCGCACAGGCAGTTCCATCTTTTTACCGGTTAAGGCGCGCGGGATTTCGTCAACCTGATAGATCACCGCAACATTGCCCAATCATTTATTGATCTCAAGCCCAGCCTGTTTCCTTCAATACCCCGATTATCTGCTGTTCTGTAAATCGATTCTTCATGCCTGCCTCCCTAAGGGCAGACTCTACATACTTGCCGTACTAATTCAAGGGGGCAGGTCATTGACTGCGAAAATGTGGCAAAGAAAATAACCCTTTGCCAAATCAATCCTGCATGTACTGAACGCCATTTCAAGCGCTCCTTTCGTCTAATTGATCTCCCGAATTTCCCCTACGGCATTTTGATGCCGCTGTCGGTTGGATCCGTCCATTCCATTAAAGTCGTTTTGGTCGTGCAGCTCAATGTTACCCGCCGAGATAGGCCTTGCGAACGTGCGGATCGTCGATCATGTCCTTCCCGGTCCCCTCGAGGGACAGTGATCCCGATTCAAACAGATAGGCACGATCACACATATCCAGCGCAGCGTAGGCGTTCTGCTCCACCATCAGCACGGTCATTCCGTCGTCGCGAACACGCCTGATGATCTCAAAGGTGCGCTCCACAATATTTGGCGCGAGGCCAAGAGACGGTTCGTCGAATAGGACCAGCTTAGGGCGCGACATCAAGGCGCGCCCTATCGCGAGCATTTGTTGTTCCCCACCTGAAAGTGTGCCGGCCATCTGATGCCGGCGCTCTGCCAGTTTCGGAAAATTGTCGAACATCCGCCCCATATCGGCAGTAATCCCTGCCTTATCCTTGCGTCGATAGGCGCCTATTTCAAGATTTTCCTGGATCGTCATTTGCGGGAAAACGCGTCGGCCTTCCGGGCAATGCGCAATCCCCATCGACAGAATGTGTTGCGGTGACGCCTTTGTGATATCCACTCCCTCAAAGCATATGCGGCCACTGACTGGGGGCAGAAGACCAGAAATTGCCTTAAGGGTGGATGTCTTGCCTGCGCCATTGGCGCCGATCAGGGTGACGAGCTCGCCCTTCTTGACGACGATAGAGACACCTTTAATTGCATCAACCTTGCCATAACGACAGATGATATTGTTAATTTCAAGCATGCTTGACTCCATGCCCCAGATAGGCGCTGATAACTTCGGGATTTTGCTGGATTGCCACCGGCGGACCGTCGGCGATGATCTTTCCATAGTTCAGGACGACGATACGATCTGAGACGCCCATTACCAACGGCATGTCGTGTTCCACCAGGAGGATGGAAATGCCGCGTGCTCGGATCTTGCTGAGGAGCTCCATGAAATCCGCTGTCTCGGATGGATTCATGCCGGATGCCGGCTCATCGAGAAGCAGCAGCGTAGGATTGGCCGCAAGCGCGACTGCTACACCGAGTAGGCGTTGCGCGCCGTATGGCAAAGCGCCGCCAAGCTCGTTGGCGTATTCGGCGATACCGATGAAGTCGAGTATTTCCCATACTGTCTCGCGTTGGCGTGCTTCCTCGCGTTTGACGCTCGGCAGCGAAAGCAGCGTCGCCCATGCCGAGGCGCGGCCATGGCGGTGCAGGCCGGTGAGAACGTTTTCGAACACCGTGTTCGTCGTGAAAAGACTGGTCTTTTGAAACGTCCGCACCAGTCCGACATCTGCCACTTCGTGCGGCTTGAGACGATGAAGCGGAGCCCCGCGAAAATGCACCTCTCCATTTGTCGGTCGCAAAAACCCTGTGACGACGTTGAATGCGGTGGTTTTTCCTGCGCCGTTCGGTCCGATCAGGCTCACCAGTTCCCCTTCCTTCACATCGAATGTCATGTCGGATATTGCCACCAGGCCGCCGAAGTGGACCGCTACATGGCTGATCGACAGGATCGTTTTTTTGGTATGCGTTGCGTTGATCATGGCTTCATCTCCATTCTCGTTGAGAGCATCTTGGCAGACGCAAGTTTTGCCTCGTGAGCCGCTTTGTTTCTGCTGTCATGGTGGTCAGGCCATCGCGACGGCGAGTTCGACGTCGCCGGCCGCACATGGGCCGGTGCGCTGCCCGTTTTTCTGTGCCACCAGCCGGATACTGCCGGCACGATGCCGCGCGGCAGGAAGAAGACAATGAGAATCATGACCACGCCGTAGACGATCCACTGAACTTCAGGCGCCGCGACGGCGCGCAACCCTACCGGCAGCACCCCGAAGATCAGGCCGCCGACGACAGGACCGGCCAGCGTGCCCTTGCCGCCCGTGACGACCATGATCACCATCGTCACCGTGTAAATGAACAGGAAAATGTCCGGATCGATGATCCTGATGTAATGCGCGTAAAGTCCGCCAGCCGCACCCGCCAGCGCGGCCGCAGCAACCGCGGCGAACACGAGGTAGCGCGTAACGTCGATGCCAACGGAGGTGGCCAAGGGCTCGTTCTCTCTCAGAGCGATCATCGCGCGCCCCATGCGGGAGCGCACGATGCGTTGTATGAGTACATAGGCGATGAAAGCCAGCCCCAGCACCAGATAGTAGTTCGGCGCCTTTTGCCAAAAGACCATCTCCCCGATTAAAGGCAGGTTGAATCCGATCGGCGGGATGTTGCTGAGTGCGAGCGGACCTTGCGTCAGATCGACCCAGTTGAGTGCCACCAGGCGAACGACTTCCGCAAAACTGATGGTGACGATAACGAAATACGCGCCCCGGATTTTGAACGATAGTTTGCCCACTATGTACCCGAACAGACCTGCAACCAGCGTGCCCAGCAGAATCCCGGCGACTGGATGCCAGGGCTGGTGAACGATGCGAAAGTCGCCGAAAATCGGGATGTCGAAACCAAGCGAAGTCAGCGCGCTGGTGTATGCACCAATGCCGAAGAAGGCGATGTGGCCCAGACTGAGCTGGCCGGTAAAACCGAGCAGGAGGTTCAGGCTCATCGCCCCGATGATAAAGATGCCGGTCGTGATCAGGATATGAAGAAAGTACTGATCATGCAGCCACAAGGGAACAGTCAGCAGGATGCCGACGAATAGATAAGTCCAGAGATGTTTCATCCGATTCTCTCCCCGCGTACGTAGAACAGGCCTGTGGGTTTGAACATCAGGACTAGGATGATGAGAATGAAGCCCATCGCGTCGCGATAGCCGGAGGAAACATAGCCGGAACCCAGCTCCTCGGCAAACGCAAGGATGAAGCCGCCGATGGCAGCCCCCGGGATACTGCCGAGGCCACCCAGAATGACGATGGCAAACGCTTTCAGCGCTGCCATATTGCCCATCGTGGTCGTCACCACGAACACCGGCCCGAGCAGTGCCCCGGCTGCAGCTGCGAGCCCGGAGCCAAGCGCAAATGTGACGGTGTAGATGGCATTGATATTGATCCCCATCAGGGAAGCCGTTTCCCGATCCTGGAACGTCGCCCGCATCGCCTTGCCCAGCGGGCTCTTGTTAATCAGGAGATAGGTTGCAAGAATCAGGATCATTGCTGCGCCAAGGACAAAAACACGTAGCCACGAGATGGAGATGGGGCCGATGATCAACGGTTCGGTAGAAAAGGGGGTTGGGACCGATTTTGCGACGCCGCCCCAGATCAGCAGTGCGATGTTCTGCAGGGCTATCCAGCAGCCGATCATGACGATCATTGTCGAATCGATATCTGCATTGCGCATCCTGCGCAGAAACACTCTTTCGATGCAGGCTCCAAGCAGGATTCCAAGCATGATGGATACGGCCATGGCGAGGAAGAAGTTCCACCCCAGCGCCGATACAAAGAAATAGGCCATGAAGCCACCGAATGAATACAGCTCTCCATGGGTGAAATTCACGACTTTCATGATCCCGAGGATCAGGGTCAGACCGATCCCGAGAAGCGCATATGTGCCCCCCAGGATCAGCGCATTTGCTATGTGCTGAAGTAATTGGTCCAATTGGATTCCCGCACGCGCCTGAAGACGAAGTGATTGTGGATGGCGCTGGATCCACAACATTCAAGACGAATGCCTGGCGTATTCCGCTGCAAGATTGCACAAAATACACCAGGCTTCACCAGCTTTTCGTTACGGAACGAGCTCGACCTTTCCATTTTCGATTTTCACGAGATAGGTATTCGGCGTGCTTTGGCCGCTCTCTTTACCCAGAGGGCCCGCCTTGCTGAAAGCGATCTTGCCGGTGAGGCCGGTCAACTCGGTTTTCCAGAGCGCATCGCGGATTTTCTCCGGATCCGGGCTGCCAGCCTTCGCGATTGCCGCCACGATAGTGCGAATCCCATCGTAGCCACGGAAACCTTCGGTCAGGCCAGCACCGTCATAGCCGCGCTTATTCCATTCGGCGATAAAGGCTTTGGCAGCCACCGGATCGGCGGATGCCTCAGGAAACCACGGCGCAAACATCATGTTATGCATCGAGCCATTCGCCGCAGAGCCGGCGTGTTCGATCAACTGGTTCGGGCTTTGGGACCCACCCAGCGTAATGATCCGGCGTTTGAGCCCGAGGGACTGCGCCTGCTTCAGGACCAGTGTCAATTGCTCGACAGCGGTTGTAACGAACAACGTGTCGCTATCGGTGCCCTTGAGGGTCGACAGCTGCGACGTCATATCTTGGGCTGATGCATCCATGGTCAGCACGCGTCCGACGGTGACCCCCTTCTCCTTCAGCATGGCCTGGAATGCATCGGCCGAGCCTCGTCCCCAGTCATTGTTCACAACGAGCATGTCGGCTTTGCGGATGTTCAGCGCGGCGACATGCCTGGCAAAACTGAGGGCTTCCATGCCGTTGGTCGGGCAGATTCTGAAGACATAAGGATTACCCGATGTCGTGATCTTGTCCGCGCCCGATGTCTCAACCACCATTGGCACCTTGTATTCCATCAGCTTCGGCATCGCTGCGAGCGTATAAGTGGAACTCCACGCACCCAGCATGACCGGTACCTTATCCCGGACAATCAGCTTCTCGGCAGCGTTAGCCGCTTCAGTCGGATTGCTCTTGTTGTCTTCAATAACAAGTTCAATTTTGCTGCCGTTGATGCCTCCTTTCGTGTTGATTTCATCCGCCGCAATCTTCGCGCCGTTGGTCACGAAATTTCCGGATGCAGCGACCGCCCCGGTCAACGGTTGGTTCACCCCGATCTTTACGATGCCTGCAGCTTGCGTTTCAGCAGTTACCGCAAAACACACGGCAGCTGCGGCAAGAGTCATCCTAAACCATTTCTGTCTCATCCTTCTTCTCCTTTTGTATGCTTTGCCGTACAAGATGTCAGCTCAGTCTGCCTATGAATCTATCAATAGGACGTTAGAAAGTCAATGTTATTTTATTTTAATTTGCCATTTCACCGAACGGCCATTTGATTACTTGCACTCGACCTTTATTGGTGATATGGTTCCATCAATGGAATGATACAAACAATGAGGCGAAATAGCTTCTTGGTGTCAGCCATGCGAAGGGGCTATTGCTGTCGGGGCGCACTTAATTTCATGTCCGGGCATTCGATTCGCCGCCTTCTGCGCGTAACTCCCACTCGGGGATTATGTCAAAACACTAGGAGACAAAATGGAAGTTAAATCTTATCTTGAACTGCGCGGCCAGCTTGCGGAGCGGGATCGAAGTCTGCGCGAAAAAGTGCTTTCGCTAGAAGAGGCGGCTGCATTGGTAAATGATGGGGACTCGGTAGGCATCGGCGGAAGCACACTGTCACGCACCCCGATGGCAATGATCTGGGCGCTGATCCGGGCCCGAAAAAAAGAGCTTTCAATCTCGCGCAGCATCGTCTCAAGTGACGGCGATCTGCTCTTCGCGTCCGGGATCTGCAACCACATCACTACCAGCTGGTTCAGTCAGGGAATCGTATGGGGAGTGTCCAAAGTCATGCGCCATTACGTCGAGAGTCGTAAAGCCCGATATGACGAGTGGAGCCATCTCGCGATGGGCATGCGCTTCAAGGCCGGCGCGATGGGCGTACCCTTCCTGCCCATGCGCTCGATGCTCGGCTCCGATGTCATGCGCCAGCGCCCGGAGGCGCGCCAGATCGATTGTCCTTTCACCGGTGAAAACCTGTTGCTGGTACCGGCGCTCAATCCGGACGTGGCGATCATTCACGTACAGCGTTGCGACGCTTACGGCAACGCGCAGATGGATGGCTTGCAATTCATGGACATTGATCTTGCAATGGCCGCGAACAAGGTCATTTTGACAACTGAGAGGATCGTCTCCAACGATCAGATCCGGCGTGCTCCCGACCAAACAAAGATCCCGTTTTTCGCCGTCGATGCCGTGGTCGAAGTGCCGTTTGGCTCGGCACCGCACGAATGCAGCGGAGTCTACGAGCCGCTATTCCAGCACATGGATTACTACACTTCGCTTGCCAATGGTGATCCGGTTGCCGGAATGGAGGAATATTTGAATCGCTATGTTCGCGAGCCAAAGACATGGAACGACTATCTAGGTCTTCTTGGATTAGATGAATTACTGGATGCTTCGCGCCGCGGAAGGAGTCTGCTCAATGACTGATATCGCCAATTTCACCGCCGGCGAGCTGCTGGCGGTAATGAGTTCACGTTTACTCAAGGAAGGACAAATCGTGTTCGCCGGAGTGGGCGTGCCACTGTTGTCGGCAACGCTGGCACAACGTCTGCGTTGCCCCGGTCTCACGATCTTGTTCGAGGGGGGGGTCGTCGGTCCGATCATTGAGCCGGGTGCACTACCGCCATCAACCAACGAACAACGCTGTACAAAGCGCGCCAATATGGTGCTCAGCAGTACCGACGTACTGCTTCTATTGCAACGTGGATACGTCGACATCGGCTTCATGGGCGGTGCGCAGATCGATATGTACGGCAATCTGAATTCATCGTATATCGGTAACCCTGCCAATCCGAAGACGCGTCTGCCGGGCACCGGCGGCGGCAACGACATCTCGAGCCTGACCCACATGATCGTCGCCATGAAGCATGAAAGGCGTCGCTTCGTCGAAAAGGTTGACTTCGTCACCAGTCCGGGCTTCCTCAACGGCGGTACGACGCGTCGCGACCAAGGTCTTCTTGCCGGCGGCATGTACCGGGTAGTGACGGATCTGGGGATCTTCGGCTTCGACGACAGGAGCAAGAAAATGAAGGTCGTCGCACTTCATCCGGGCGTCAGCATCGAACAGGTTCATGACAACACAGGATTCCGACTTGCGTATGACCAAGATATCACAGTGACTGAGCTCCCAACCGAGCGTGAGCTCGGTGTGCTGCGCGAGCTCGACCCGGAGCGCCTTTATATCGCATAGCGTCTGCATGTTTCACAAAATTTCAGAATGAAAATGACTTTACAGGAGAACACACATGGCTGGTCTGCATAACACGTATGGTATCGCTGCTCGCAATTTCACGGCCTATCCGGAAATGCCGGATGCGAAGGCGCTGGTCGACTACGGCGTCAGAATGGAGGAATTGGGTTTTGATTCGATTTGGGTCTGGGATCACATCCTCTTGGGCGTGCAGCCGAATTTCCCAATCATCGATTCGCTGACACTACTCACAGCCATTGCCGCCCGCACCAAAAAGATCAAGCTATCTACTGGCATTCTGGTACTGCCGCTGCGCAATCCGGTGGTGCTCGCTAAACAGCTCTCGAGCATGGATCAGCTCTCCGATGGCCGCCTCCTGCTGGCCATGGCCGCTGGCTGGTACAAGCGCGAGTTCGACGCTGTCGGCGTGCCTTTCGACCAGCGCGGCAAGATCATGGGCGAGAACCTCGAGATTCTGAAACGCTTCTGGACCGAGGACATGGTCGAGGGCGAATGGACCAATCACAAGATACCCGCTGGGGTGATGTATCCGAAGCCAGTGCAGAAGTCCCGTCCGCCGCTCCTGATCGGCGGCTATGTCGATCGCGTACTGAAGCGGGCAGCAGTGGAAGGCGACGGATGGTTGACGTATTTCTACCGCCCCGAGAAATTCGCCAAGTCGTGGGCGAAGATCCGCAACTACGCCACGGAAGCAGGCAAGGATCCAGATACGCTCATGAATGGCGCGCAGCTTCCAATCATGATCGGCGAATCGCGTGCCGCGGTGGAGGGAAAGATGATGGAATGGCTGAACACGGATTTTGATATTGCACAGGGAAGCGAATCGACCATGGACAGCGCGATCATGGGGACCGTTGACGAATGCGTGGCGCAGCTCAAGGAGCACCTCGCCGCCGGCGTGCAGAAAATCGTCTTCGTTCCCTACAAGTACGAGATGAACCAGTGCGAGATCATCGCGAAGGAAATCATCCCGCAACTTAGGGCATTTCAGGCGTGACGCGCGCCGTCTTGCGTAGGACTGTTTTTTTCGATGAATGCGTAAATGGCGTTGGGTTGGACAACTGAAGGAAATTCGGATGAAAGCCAATCACAACCAACTCGCACAACGCCGAGAGCAAGCTTTGCTCGGCGGCGGTGCGGAACGCATCGCCGCACATCACGCACGCGGCAAGCTCACTGCGCGGGAGCGTGTCGAGCTACTACTCGACCAAGGGTCCTGCATTGAGTTTGACATGTTTGTGGAACATCGGTGCGCGGACTTCGGGATGGCGGCGAACAAGATGCCGGGTGATGGCGTCATCACCTGCCAGGGCACCATCAACGGACGCCCGGTATTTCTCTTCGCAAAGGATATTTCAGCATTCCACGGCACGCTATCCGAATCACATGCACGGAAGATTGCCAAGATCCAGGATTTGGCGCTCAAGAACCGCGCCCCCCTCATCGGGCTTTTCGACAGCGATGGCGCACGCGTTCAGGAGGGTACGGCGGCACTTGCAGGCTACGGCGAGCAGTATCGGCGCAGCGTGGCAGCGTCGGGCGTCATTCCCCAGATTTCGGTGATTCTGGGCCCATGCCCGGGCGCCGACGCGTTCTCACCGCCGATGACTGATTTCGTCTTTATGGTGAATGATACGAGTTCAATGTTTGTGACCGGACCGGACGTGGTGCAAACCATCACTAATGAAACGGTTACCGTTGAGGAACTCGGGGGCGCCTCTGTGCATACCACGCAATCATCGGTGGCAGATAGCAACTATGATAACGATGTCACGGCGATTCTACAGATGCGGCGCCTGGTCGACTTCTTGCCGGCGAACAACCTGGATGGCGTCCCGGAGTGGTCCAGCTTTGATGATTGGGAACGGATCGAGCCCTCGCTTGATACGCTCATCCCGGAAGACCCGGACCAGCCCTACGACATCAAGGAGCTGATCCTCAAGGTGGTGGATGAAGGCGACTTCTTCGAGATCCAGGCGATGTTTGCATCCAATATCGTGACCGGATTCGGGCGCATCGCAGGGCGCACCATAGGCATCGTCGCGAATCAGCCCATGGTGCTTGCCGGCGTGCTTGACTCCGACGCTGCACGCAAGGCGGCTCGCTTCGTGCGCTTTTGCGATGCTTTCGGTATACCCGTCGTCACGTTGGTTGACGTTCCGGGTTTCCTGCCAGGCACATCGCAGGAACATGGTGGCCTCATCAAGCACGGCGCCAAGCTGTTATTCGCTTTTTCGCAGGCGACCGTGCCGCTGGTTACCGTAGTCACCCGCAAGGCATTCGGCGCCGCATATACCATTATGGGCTCCAAGCATATCGGAGCCGACGTGAATTATGTGTGGCCCACTGCGCACATCGGGCTCATGAGCGCGAAGAGTGCCTTGGCAATAATCGACGGCTGCACCGAAAATGATCCGGATCAAGTCGCGGAGCGCGTAAAGAAGTACGAAGAATGTTTCAACTCGTCTTTTGCCGCAGCAAAACAAGGCTATGTCGATGACATCATCATGCCTTGTCAGACCAGGCGGCACATTGCGCAGGCACTTGCTGCGCTGGTGCGCAAGACGAGCGAGCAACCGTGGCGCAAGCACGACAACATTCCCCTATAACCGCATGAATCACGGATAACAACAAGATCCATGTTTTCAAAAATTCTTATCGCCAACCGTGGCGAAATCGCATGCCGGATCATCAAGACCGCGCGCCGCATGGGCATTAAGACGGTTGCCGTCTACTCGGATGCCGACAAGCGGGCGCTACATGTCGAAATGGCCGACGAATCAGTGCATATAGGACCCGCCGCTGCCGGTGAGTCCTACTTGGTCATGGAAAAGATCATTGCCGCCTGCCGGCGGACGAACGCGGACGCAGTCCATCCCGGCTATGGTTTTTTGTCCGAGCGAGCCGCGTTCGCCAAGGCGTTGCAGGCGGCTGAGTTGGTTTTCATCGGGCCCAATCCGAAGGCCATGGAGGCCATGGGTGACAAAATCGAGTCGAAAAAGTGCGCCAGCGCCGCGCATGTCTCGACCATTCCCGGCTATCTCGGCGTCATCGCCGATCCGGATCACGCGGTGCAGATCGCCGACGAGATAGGCTACCCGGTTATGATCAAGGCCTCTGCCGGTGGCGGCGGAAAAGGCATGCGTATCGCCTACTCGGCGTCCGAGGTTGCCGACGGTTTCGCGCGCGCCAAATCCGAAGCGGCATCCTCGTTCGGAGATGATCGCGTCTTCGTCGAGAAATTCATTGTCGATCCGCGTCACATCGAAATACAGATACTCGGCGACAAGCACGGCAACCTCATTTATCTCGGCGAACGCGAGTGCTCGATTCAGCGACGCAACCAGAAGGTCATCGAAGAAGCGCCGTCACCGTTTCTCAACGACGCAATGCGCAAAAAAATGGGTGACCAGGCCGTGGCGCTGGCCAGAGCGGTAGGATACGACTCGGCGGGCACCGTCGAATTCGTTGCGGGGCAAGACGGCTCGTTCTACTTCCTCGAGATGAACACGCGTCTGCAAGTCGAACATCCAGTGACGGAACTGATCACGGGTATCGATCTGGTCGAACAGATGATCCATGTTGCGGCCGGAGGCAAGCTCGCGCTTACGCAGGCTGACGTGAAACTCAACGGCTGGGCTGTCGAGAGCCGTATCTACGCCGAAGACCCGACAAACAATTTCATGCCGGCGACTGGCCGTCTCGTGAGCTACCGCCCCCCTGCCGAAGGCACCCATCAGGGCATCACTCTGCGTAATGATACGGGCGTGTATGAGGGCGGAGAAATATCCGTCCACTACGACCCCATGATAGCCAAACTCGTCACGCACGCGCCGACGCGCCAGCAGGCGATCGCATCGCAGTGCCATGCCCTCGACGCTTTCGTGATCGACGGCATTCGCCATAACATCCCCTTTCTTTCCGCGCTCATGCGCCACCCCCGATGGCACGCAGGTAATCTCTCAACGGCGTTCATCGCAGAAGAGTTTAAAGGGGGCTTCGCGCTATCGGAACCTACGGGGTGCCTGGCACGGAGGTTGGCAGCCGTGGCTGCGGCAATCGACGACCTTTCTGCCGTCAGACAACATGCGATTTCCAAGTCGGTACGGGGCATGCTAGCAAGGCCGCATCGACGCGAACGCGTGGTGATGCTCCATGCGGCACGCTTCGACGTATCGGTGGAAACTACGTCCGATGGCTGCCTAGTTCGCTTCGACCGCGACGAGGAACCCGCTCATATCGTTGTGTCTGACTGGCGGCCAGGTCAACTTGTTTGGTGCGGCACGGTCGACGCCGAGAACATGGCGGTTCAAGTACGTCCCGTCCTGAACGGGATGACACTGGCGCATGCCGGTACGCACGTCAAAGCGCGTGTCTTCACGCGTCGCGAAGCCGAACTCATTACTTTCATGCCCTCGAAAAAGGTCGACGCCGCCGACACGCAGCTTCACTGTCCGATGGCAGGCGTCATCATGTTGATAGCGGTAGAGGTCGGCCAAGAGGTTAAGGCTGGTGACCCGCTATGCGTCATCGAGGCGATGAAGATGGAGACCACATTGCATGCAGCGCGGACCGGGGTCGTGTCGAAAATCAGCGTTAGAACAGGAGACCTCCTGGCAGCGGAGGCCGTGATCATGGAGTTTGCATGAACATCGGCAGTGGAACTGCATTACAGAACTACCTGGCATGGTAGGAATGTTGGGAGTCTGGACGGCAAGCAGCACGCTGCGGTCAGTGTGGTAACGACGCTACGTTGCCAAGGGGATGCGCTTAGATTCATTTTCGCGATTTTTCCGTTCGTCCCGACTGCCAAAATGCTGTATCCGGTCGGTCGCACCTGGTGAGTCGAACGGTCCCCGTGTTGGCCACCGCGTGGGAATTAAGGATACGGTAAGGATACGGTCAAAAGGAAGAACATGGATTCTGAAAATTTTTCCACGCTACAGGCAGCAGCCGACTGGCGACGACAAGGCCACGCGGTTGCGCTGGTCACCGTTGCCGAAACCTGGGGTTCGTCGCCACGGCCGGTCGGCGCTATGCTGTGCTTGCATGAGGATGGCCGGGTCATGGGCTCGGTATCGGGCGGTTGCGTCGAGGACGATCTAATCGAACGGCTGCGCCGAGATGGTATGCCGGCAGCCTTGACGACCGTTACATATGGCGTCACACGGGAAGAAGCTGCCCGCTTCGGCCTGCCCTGCGGCGGCACCCTTCGGCTCATTGTAGAACCGCTGACCGATGCACTATGGGTCCATGAAGTCCTTGACGCTATCGCAGGGCATCAACTCGTGATGCGCACCATAGACTTGAACACGGGTGCGCACACGCTTGCCCCGGCACGTAACAATGACCTTTGCGGCCTGGAGAGCGGATGGTTTCGATGTCTGTTTGGCCCGCGCTGGCGTCTGCTGCTGATCGGGGCTGGGCAGACGTCTTCGATTGCCGCCGAGATCGCCAAGGCATTAGATTTTCATGTGATAGTGTGCGATCCTCGCGATGAGTTCTATCGTGGCTGGTCGGTATCCAGCACCGACTTGTTGACCATCATGCCTGACGACGCGGTGGTGCACATTGAACCCGATTGTCGCACGGCCATTGTGGCCCTAACTCACGACCCCAAGCTTGACGATATGGCTCTGCTCGAGGCGCTCAAGTCACCTGCCTTTTACGTTGGCGCACTCGGCTCTCGGGAAAATCAAAAAAATCGCCGCGAGCGCCTTGCTTTATTTGATTTGGCGACATGCGAAATTAACCGATTATACGGACCTGTCGGCTTGCGCATCGGCAGCCGGACTCCGGCTGAGATCGCAGTCTCGATAATGGCCGAAATTATCAGTGTGCGAAATCAGGTTACGACGGCGGTAGCCATCGGAGCAAGCGCTTGCATTTCCTAGCTCCACCCGGTCATGTCCGCCAGCAAACTGCAGATACCTAGCGGAGTTCGAAAGTAAGCGGTACTTGAAATTCCACAGCATCGCGTCGTCACTGTCATTTCAATTGCAAGCTTTTCTTCCGCCAACTTTAATTATATGGGCATTTTTTTGCAGAAAGGCGCAGAAGTTTCATTGGGGGAGTTTGTGCAACACCGCGCAGACGGGTACGGATAAACGATCGATTTTAAGTAACATGCTTAGGCTTCCTTTAGCGAATGATCGGAAGAGGACAGGAAGGTTCTCTTCGTAGCTGATTTTACTTGCATTCTTGTCGCGCCCCATTCCCCTATTCCATCCTGAAGCGAAAAGGTTATTGTCATGTTGCAACCTGTCACTTTTCATCCTGTTGCACCTGCAATCACGCCATCGCATGGCGCTGCCTGGCCAGTCGATGAGGTATTAGCGTTATTCGAGATGCGGTTTAATGACCTCATGTATCAGGCGCAGCAGGTACATCGCGCAAATTTTGATTCTGGTGATGTCGAGTTGGCGACGCTGCTGTCGATCAAGACCGGCGGTTGCGAGGAAGATTGCGGCTACTGCCCGCAAGCGGCGCGCTTCGACACCGGCGTCGTAGCCAAAAAAATCATGCCGCTGGAGGAAGTGTTAGCCGCGGCCTGTGAAGCCAAGGCCAACGGCGCGACCCGTTTCTGTATGGGCGCAGCCTGGCGCTCGCCGAAAGAGCGTGACATGAAGAAGGTCGAAGAGATGGTGCGCGGAGTCAAGGCACTCGGTCTGGAAACCTGCGCCACGCTCGGCATGCTGGAAGAAGGCCAGGCCGATCGCCTGAAACAAGCTGGTCTCGATTATTACAACCATAACCTCGACACCGCGCCGGAGTTCTACAACAACGTGATCTCGACCCGTGAATATCAGGACCGTCTCGATACGCTGGGCCGCGTGCGCCATGCGGGCTTGAAAGTGTGCTGCGGCGGCATCGTCGGCATGGGCGAATCGCGCCGTCAACGCGCCGGCCTGATCGCGCAATTGGCGAACCTGAATCCGTATCCGGAATCGGTGCCGGTCAATCATCTGGTGCAGGTCGAAGGCACGCCGCTGCATGGCACCGAAGCGCTCGATCCGTTTGAATTCGTGCGCACCATCGCGGTGGCGCGGATCACGATGCCGAAGGCGCGGGTGCGTTTGTCGGCCGGGCGGCGGCAAATGGGTGAAGCGGTGCAGGCGCTGTGTTTCCTGGCCGGTGCCAATTCGATTTTTTATGGCGACAAGTTGCTGACCACCGGCAACCCGGAAACCGACGACGATCGCGCGCTGCTCGCCAAGCTGGGCTTGCGTACCCGCGTCGGCGCAGCCGATGATGGATGCAAACCGACATCGTAGTGCCATTTTAAGTTAAAAGATAATGGATACAACCTTCATCAATTCTGCCTTCTTAATTGATCCTTATCCAACCTACCATGCGTTGCGTGCCGCAGGGCCGCTTCATTGGAGTAAGGAATTTTGTGGAGGGGCATGGCTGCTGACGAACTATACGGATGTCGCAAACGTGCTGCGCGATCCCAGTTTTTCGGCCCAGCGAGCGAGCTGATGGGCCAACGGCAGTGGGTCGGGGGCACGCGCGGAATTGCGCGAATTCAAGCGGATTTTTGCCAGATCGTTAGTCTTTCTTGACGGATCGCAGCATACCCGTCTCTTTTGCCCGCCCCCGATATGATTTCAATCAATCAGATGACGCGACAACTATTCTGACACCGGGGGATTCCGGCAAACACATTTCTGGCCAAGCGGAAGGATTTGAAGTTGAGCATCGACCTGGTCACGTGTTTGATTGCACGATGGTCTTGCTCGACGATGTTGTTGAGATATTTGACCTGACGAACCACCATCGGGATTTCCCTGCCGGCATTGATCTCATCGATAGCAGCTTTGTTGGCGCCGCTTTTATCCATGGCGATTTTTCAGGGACACCATTATCCTGCATGGCCTTGCCAAAGAAGCGCATGGCAGCTCCTTGTCGCGGCTTGCTGTCAAGAGGAAGTCGACCGTTTTACCTTCCTTGTCAACAGCGCGCTAGAGATATTTCCAGCCCCCCTTTCACCTTGATGTACGTTTCATCCATCCGCCAGCGGCCCCCAGTTGGGCGCTTGTGCTTGCGGAAGACTTTTTCAAGCAATGGCAGGAATCGGATCGCCCAACGGTTGATCGACGAGTGATCAACGAACACACCGCGCTCCTCCATCATTTCTTCGAGATGCCGGTAGCTCAACGGATACGCCGCGTACCAGCGGATGCACACCAGAATAACGTCGATCGGAAAGCACATCCCTTTGATCCAGCATGCCGGGTCATTCAAACGCTGCAGTCTACCCGAACGCCTTGACGATTACGCCTGATGCGACAGAACCCTACTCACTCGCTTCAGATCTAAAACGATCAATTGCTACGGCAAATGCTAAAACCGCTGAATGTATTGCACTCGATACTTTAGGGCTCGAAATGATTTTGGTCTCATTCAAGTTATCACTAGCGAGCGGCACAATGATTGACGCCTCCGGAACGATACGCCCGTCCATCGCCGTTAATATCTCGGTCAGGTTTTTTTGTGCAAGCATTGTGCGTGGCGAGGCATTTAGTATCGCGATCGGTTTATTCGCAATTTCCTTAGTCTCTATAATCCAGTCAAGTGCATTCTTCAGTACTCCGGGCACTCCATGGGCATGTTCTGGACTTGCTATTAGTACTCCGTCTGATTCATCCAGTCGAGCCCGGAACTCAACTAATGAAGACAGTGCTGCGGTATCGAGGTCAGGATTAAATAGCGGAAGATCGCCAATACCGTCATATAAGGTAATCTCCATGCATTCCGGTGCTAAGCTGCTGGCAAGACGAAGCAGCGCTGTATCCCGGGAAGCAGCTTGCAGGCTGCCTGAAATAGCCACAACTTTAATTGGTCGAGGTTTTTTATTCATTTTCGTCACTATTCGCTATTCGATCCGAGATTGGTTGTCCGAGAGAGATGGAAATACGGTCCGTCAGTATTCCAACTACATGATTAGAAGGATATCGACCAACATTCATTTAAATATAAAATGATTCTATTATCCAGTATACGCTGCGATGAGAAGAACTGCTACGTCAGCGTATTGAACGCACGTTTCGCTTTTCGCGAAATGGTCGCGATGCACCTGCTGCGCGCGATTCAGCAAATCGTTTAACGGCAGTTCGAACAATGCGGCGACTTTGTCGACCGGCCACGCCTGGGTCTTTCGCAGCTAATCATGCAGGCGCAGTATGCGGTCAATCGTCACGCTGCGAACGGCGATGTCGGCTGCATCTGCTTGAAGCAATCCTATGTGTCGCTGGAGCAGCCGGCGGGCCGGCCACGTTTCTTTTTCCGATAGCGCACAGGTATGCCGGGGATCAGTGACCATTTCCGGCTGCTCGATAGGGGGCGCGGGTCGTTCCAGGCTCTGTAGCGCCTGCGCCAGCGTGTCCCGTACCCGGTCGCAGGCCCGTTCCACGTCGACTGACGCCTCCGGCAATCCTTCAGGGTGGCTGCGCAGCAGTAGGCGGATCGCGGCGACATGTGCGACAACGAGGTAATTTCGCGCGATGAATTGATTGATGTCCTCCACCGATCGATGCTTGCTGACGGGTTCATCCAGCATCCGAACCAATGCCGCGCCCAACTCCGCAAGGCAATCCATGATTCGTTTGCGACAAAGGCGATAGATGAAATCATCGGCCACTTCGGCTTGCAGCAAGCCCCTGCTTGCTTCAATATAGCGCTGGTTTTGCCGAAGGACGTTTCTGATCAGCTGTGGCAGCGCACGATATTCCCAACTCGGCAATACAAAGCTGAAGAGGGAGGCGATTGCAACGCCTGCGGCCGTATCGATCAGGCGCTCGTTGATCAGATGGGTACTGCTGGGTAGCAGCAAACTGAATTGCAGAAGAATCTGCATGCTGGCCGCAATCGCGGTGTAGCGATATTTTATGTAGACAAAGGCAGGCACTGCCACAGTCGCCACGAATAGAAACCCGAACAATGCTATCGGCTGGTGAATGAAATGCAAAATCACGGCTGTCACGACGCATCCGACGACAGTGCCGATCAAACGGTCGCCACGTCGTCGTTTAGTCATGCTGAAGCTGGGTTTGAGGATGATGATAATGGTTAGCAAGATCCAGTAACCATGGGACGCATATGACAGCTGCTGCGTGACCATCAACCCAACGGCAACCGCCATTGCCACGCGCAGGGCGAAGCGGAAGACAGGCGATTTCCAATGCAGGTTCGATACCAGGAGGCGAGGTCCATATTTTTGCCGCGTCAGGAACACTGTCATATCCGCACCGGCAAAAGCCGCCAGCGGTCGGACCATGGTTTGCGTGGCCAGATGCAACTGGCCCATCATGTCGATGGCGGCGCGTGCTTTGTTATAGGACGCGCGCAATGCGATCACCGCTTCCGAGTGCGCGTAGCGGCAGTTTTTTTGCTCGAGCAATTGCAACACTGCCCTGATTGCTTGCAGCTCGCCATCGTAGCCGCTGTTGGCGACGGAAGCGCGATTGCGCGTCAGTGCGAAGGCGATCGATTCAATATCCCTCGCTATTTTTCTCACAAGGCCGCCTAGAGAGATCAAGACGTCTGCATCGGCGAAATGCTGCCGCAGCACGGCATAATCGGTACAGGTCGACAGAATCAGTTCGTACATATCCAGCGTGCCGGAATGCACTTGCAGCAGGACGGCATCCAGCTCGTTTTGGTGACCGCGCAGAATCAGGTCGCGCGCAGCCTCTTGTCTGTCCGCCAATTCGATCTGCTGGCGCACAAGCAGATTGAAATGATCATTCGAACTTACGCGCGTATCGTAAAAGTCAGCCTTGATCCTGATATACCGCGCCAGCGCAAACAGCGCTTCAGCCAGCACTTGCTGTTTGGTTCGGCGCCGCAGGAACCAGGACACTGCCATGGCATAGGCCAGGTACACTAGACCCCCGGTCAGAAACAATGCGCTGTGAAAAAATGCATGGGAGGCGGCCAACCCATTTGCCATCGACAGCGTCATGGCCAACAGTACGGAAAACTGCAAAGGCATGGTCTTTCTGCCATATACGACCATCATGCTAGCCAGGAAGGTCACCACTATCAGCATCAAACCGAGCAGCCAGTAATTGCGCGCGCACAGGCTAATAATCAACGTCACCGTCGAACACAGCAGCACGCTGGTCAGCATTTCGGTAAATTTATGCCGCAGGGGACTTGGCAAGTCCATCACGCTGGCGCACAAGGCACCGATACAAACAGTCATGGCGGTCGGCAAGTCCGTGCAGGATAGAATAAGAACGGTTAGTCCTATGACGCCTGTGGCTACACGTAATCCTGTATAAAAATAGTGACTGAAGAGGAAGGTCCGCAGATCGAGGGCATAGTGCATGCGAGAATGATCCTGTAATCTAGCCCGTATAGTCGGACACGGTTTAACGCTTAAGTTGGGTCATTTGCATTCTCCGGCGCCGTTGGGTTCTTTTGCGACGCTTTCTTCGCTCCCTCGATACGAACTTCATCGGATAAAACGAAGCCGTTTTTTTGCAGCGGTCAATTCGGCCAGAGTGGAAATCTCAATTTCGGACGGCGTCTTGCTGCCGATATATAGCCCGATTGGTCCATGCAGCCTGGCCAACTGTGCATCGGTCAGGTCGAATTCCTTCAGCCGTTCGCGGCGCCTGGCGTTGTTCGACCTTGAGCCGATCGCGCCGACGTAGAACGCGTCCGACTTCAATGCCTCCATCAGCGCCAGATCGTCCAGCTTCGGGTCATGCGTCAAGGCGACAACTGCGCTGCGGCTGTCCAGCTTCATTTCCAGCACCGCCGGCGACTAGCGGCATAAGCTCGCAGGTATCGAAAGCGGTACTGACGACAATCCATGGGCCACGCTGGCGGCTGTTTGTCATCGGCGCCGAAAATATGTCGGGATTCCTTGCGTAGATTGCGCTTGGCATGGATTATCATGTCACCGCTTTGCGATCCGCGCGAAGAGTATCGTGAAGCATGGCAGGTGGCCGGCGTGGAAGTTCATGCCATGCCGGATGACCTGGTGGCGCTACAGCGCCGGATGACATATCCAGTCGCCCTGCCACCAGTTCGTGCCGATTCAGCCGCTGCAGCAATTCGGCGATGCGGCTGCATTCCGCCAACGGCTCAATCGCAAGCTGGATGGTGCCGCCGCATGGCAGGCAAAACCGATGCGCTTCATCCGTACTAATGCCATACGTGACGATTTCAGGCTGCATTCACGGGCTGCATTCACGTAATGCCTTCAGAGATCGATGCACTCATTGGTGAAATCGGGCGCGCCTCGCGCACCCTGCGCCCACTACATCAACCCACCGCCTTGACCATATCCTCAATCACCTTCTTGGCGTCGCCGAACACCATCATGGTCTTGTCCATGTAGAACAGTTCGTTGTCCAGTCCGGCGTAACCGGCGGCCATCGAGCGCTTGTTGACGATCACGGTCTTGGCCTTGTAGGCTTCCAGAATCGGCATGCCGGCGATCGGCGATGTCGGATCCTTCGCCGCCGGATTGACGACGTCGTTGGCGCCCAGCACCAGCACGACGTCGGCCTGGCCGAACTCGTTGTTGATATCGTCCATCTCGAACACTTGCTCGTACGGCACTTCAGCTTCTGCCAGGAGCACATTCATATGGCCCGGCATGCGGCCCGCGACCGGGTGGATCGCGAACTTCACGTTCACGCCATGGTGCGTGAGCTTTTCCGCCAACTCCATCAGCGCATGCTGGGCGCGCGCCACCGCCAGCCCATAGCCGGGCACGATGATCACCGTCTCCGCGTTGCCCATCAGGAAAGCGGCGTCATCAGCCGAACCGGACTTGACCGGCCGCACATCCTGGCTGCCGCTGGCAGCGGTGGCCGCTTTGCCGCCAAAGCCGCCCAGCAGCACGTTGAAAAACGAGCGGTTCATGGCGCGGCACATGATGTACGACAAGATCGCGCCGCTGGAGCCCACCAGCGAGCCGGCGATGATCAGCATTGCGTTATTGAGCGAAAAGCCGATGCCCGCTGCCGCCCAGCCGGAATAACTGTTCAACATCGACACCACCACCGGCATGTCGGCGCCGCCGATCGGTATGATGATCAACACCCCCAGCACGAAAGCGGTCGCCGTCATCAGCAAAAACGGCGTCCAGGCCGATTGGGTGCCGGGGGCAAAGCAAAAGATCAGACCAAAGCCGACCATGGCCACTGCCAGCACCAGGTTGACGAAGTGCTGCCCCTTGAAACTGACCGGCGCGCCCTGGAACAGGCGGAACTTGTATTTGCCGGCGAGCTTGCCAAAGGCAATCACGGAACCGGAAAAGGTGATGGCGCCGACAAAGGTGCCGATGAAGAGTTCGAGCCGGTTGCCAAACGGAATCGCCGTGTCTTTCGTGGCGATATTGAATGCCCACGGCTCGGCCACCGCCGCCACCGCGATGCAGACCGCGGCCAAGCCGATCAGCGAATGCATCGCCGCCACCAGTTCCGGCATTTTCGTCATCTCGACGCGCTTGGCCAGCACGGCGCCGATGCTGCCGCCCACCACCAAGCCCAGCAGCACCAGCCACAGTCCGATGCCGGCTGCCGGCGCCTGCGCCAGCAGCTTGATGATCAGGACGACAGTGGTGACGGTGGCAATGGCCATGCCGCTCATGCCAAAGGCATTGCCGCGCCGCGCCGAGGCCGGATGCGACAAACCTTTCAAGGCCTGGATGAAACACACCGAGGCGATCAGGTACAACAGCGTCACCAGGTTCATGCTCACGAAGGTCATGTCCATTATTTGCTTCCTTCGTTCGCCAATACACCCGCCGGTGCAGCCGCCTTGGGCAACGCTTTCGGTTCTTTTTTCTTGAACATTTCCAGCATGCGCTGGGTAACCAAAAAGCCGCCGAAGACGTTGACTGCCGCCAGTGCCACGGCCAAGGTGCCCATGGTCTGGCCGAGCGCGCCTTCGGTCAGGCCCGCGGCCAGCATGGCGCCGACGATGATGATGGCGGAAATGGCATTGGTCACCGCCATCAATGGCGTATGCAAGGCCGGCGTGACGGTCCAGACCACGTGGTAGCCGACGTAAATCGCCAGCACGAAGATGATGAGATTGATGATGGTGTGACTGACTTCCATGATGTCCTCTTATGTTTGATGGAGACAAAACTTTGATCTGCGCCTAGGGCTTCGTCTTCTGCTATTTCTTCAGTCTGGTAATTTGGTATCAGATCCGACGAAGCGACCTACCCCTTTGGGTACAGGCTTCGCATTGTTTGAAAAGTCTGAGGCATAAATAATGAAAAAATCTCCGACAAGCCAGTTACAAACCGCTGATGAGTTAAATGAAATATCGCCTGTCCCCCGCTTGTCGCGAATGAAATAGGTCGGAACACGTTCACCACTATTGACGTTGTGCAGCTCGATCTTTTCGAACTCTCCGACATCAATTTTTTCCAACAGGGCTTCGTCAATGCCGCAGGATCCCTCGGGGTATCGGCCACACTGGATCGATGTGACCTGACGGATGTTGGCGCGCAGCACGATACGGTTCATTGTTGCTGCCATTTACGCAGCACTTCGCCGCCATGGCACAACAGCGTGGCGGCGACGATTTCATCGTCGCGATTCAGCGCCAGATTGGCATCCTTGTCGATGATCAGCTTTAGGAAGTCGAGCACGTTGCGCGCATACAGCGCCGACGCGTCCGCTGCCAACAGCGTGGCCAGATCGGGCTGCCCGATGATGTGCACGCCGTGTTTCGTAACCGTCTTGCCTAGTTCCGACAGCGGGCAATTGCCGCCCTGTTCCACCGCCATGTCGACGATCACGGAACCCGGCTTCATCGCCTTGACCGTCTCTTCGCCAATCAAGACCGGCGCACGGCGCCCCGGGATCAGGGCGGTGGTGATGATGATGTCGGACAATCTGGCGCGCTCATGCACCAGTTCGGCTTGCCGGCGCATCCAGTCCGCCGGCATGGCGCGCGCATAGCCGCCGACCCCTTGCGCAATTTCCCTTTCTTCATCGGTAATGAACGGCACATCGATGAATTTCGCACCCAGCGACTCCACCTGTTCCTTGACCGGCGGGCGCACATCCGACGCTTCGATCACGGCGCCCAGGCGCTTGGCCGTGGCAATGGCTTGCAAGCCGGCCACACCGACCCCCATGACCAGCATGCGCACCGCTTTCACGGTGCCGGCGGCCGTCATCAGCATCGGCATGAAGCGCTGGTAAGTGTTGGCCGCCAGCAGCACCGCCTTGTAGCCGGCGATATTGGCTTGCGACGAGAGCACATCCATCGATTGCGCGCGTGTGATGCGCGGCGCCGCTTCCAGCGCAAAGGCAGTCAGGCCACACCCGGCCATGGCGGCGATATTGTCGGCATCAAAGGGGTTCAACATGCCCACTACCACCGTGCCGGAGGGCAGCAGCGATCGCTCCTCAAGACTGGGCGCGCGCACTTTCAGCACCAGTGGCGCGCCGAAGGCGTCGGCGGCGCTGCCCATGGCGGCGCCGGCTGCCTGATATGCCGCATCCGTTAAGCTTGCGGCAACCCCCGCATGGAACTGCACGGTAACCTGATGGCCCTGAGCCACATATTTCTTGACCGTCTCCGGGGTCGCGGCGAAGCGGGTTTCGCCTGCCGCTGTCTCCAGTGGGATGCCTATGCGCATAGTTGGAATCTTTGCAAAAGGTAGGTTAATTCGGTTCGAAGTGCTGGTCTTGTTCTGGTCGCGGCACGCGATCAGGCGCTCGCGTGGCGACACCAACTCACCTGGCTCGCCAGAACGGTGTCAGCCGATTGTCCCACCAGGTGCTCGTAGACCGACGGGGCCGTAGCGCCTTCAGTATTAATGAGCAAGATCCTGGACTCGGGTCCAAGCCCGGTTCTTTGCCGCAGCTCGGGTGAACGCGTCAAGTGAACGAGACCGGCAAGACCCGCGGCGCCGGACTCCCCGCTTACGATCGGAATATCGTCGGCGCTGCCCGCTGCAAGCAAGCGCATCGCTTCTACCGCATCGTCGTCGGTGACAGTTTCGAAGAAATCAACCGCAGGTTGCAAAAATCTCCATGCAAGCGGCGAGGTCTCGCCGCAGGCAAGACCGGCCATCACCGAGTCGACTGAACCGGTTGCCTTTGCCGCGCGGCCCTGGATCGCACTTTGATACAGGCAATCCGCTTGTTGCGGCTCGACGACGATGAAGGTCGGCCGTCGCTCCCCATAAAGCTCGCTGAAGTAGCTGACAATGCCTGCGGCCAGGCCGCCGACTCCACCTTGCAAAAAGACGTGCGTATAAGGGCAGGGATCATCCGGCGCAGTCCCTTCCTGCGCCAGCAATTCCGCCGCAATCGTCCCATATCCTTGCATGACATCCCGCGGGATCTCTTCATAACCATCGTACGAGGTATCCGATACGACGTACCACCCGTTTTCCCGGGCGAGGCGTGCGGCCTTCTGAACGGAGTCGTCGTAGTTGCCGGCGATCCGGACGACCTTCGCCCCGAAGGCAGCGATTGATGCTTCACGCTCCTCGCTGACGTTGTGGTGTAAAACGATCACGCAACGGCAGCCAACGCTTTTCGCCGCGGCTGCGAGCGCCCGGCCATGATTGCCGTCGGTCGCGCTGATGACGGTAAAGTCGCGCAGCCTGTCTGCATGGCGACCCAGAAAGAGATCCCTGGCCGCGAACGCGCTGTCAGGCCATTGCCGAAGAATCAGGCGAATCAATGCGATTGGGGCGCCCAAGGCCTTGAAGCTGCCGAGTAGCGCCCGCTTTGATTCATCCTTGATGCTGACCCGTGCAAGCTTGAGATCTTGCGCCAAACGCGGCAGATGCCACAGTGGGGTCGCTTCATGGCTCAGCTCGGGCCAGTAAGACAGCCAGCGCCGGCTTTCTTCCGCTTTCGCCACACTCATTACCTGCCGCAGATCATCGCTGTAGGAAGCGCGGTTCGCGTACTTGTTCTCAACTAGCATGTGTACTCCTCAAAAGTTAATAAAGTTCGGTGTCTGTAACCAAAGGCGCCCGTCCTGACGGGATGGCGCCGAGCCGGGCATTCAAGGTTTCCGGGTCGGGCGTCGAAACGTGCAGGTCATGCAGCAATCCATCCTCCAGGCCATAAACCCAGCCATGCAAAGTCAGCGCCTGCCCGCGTCGCCATGCATCCTGTACGACGGTGGTCTGGCAGGCATAGCCGACTTGTTCGACAACGTTGAGCTCGCACAAACGGTCGAGCCTGAGCGCCTCGCTCTCGCAGTCATCGAGAAGTCGCCCGTGCTTCTCTCGTATGTCGCGCATTTGTCCAAGCCAGTTGTCGCTCAAGCCGAGCCGGTCGCCCGAGAGCGATGCCTTGACGCCGGCGCAACCGTAATGTCCGCAGATGATGACGTGCTTGACTTGCAGCACGTCGATTGCGAACTGCATCACCGAAAGACAGTTCAGATCCGAATGCTTGACCATGTTGGCCAAGTTGCGGTGAACAAAAATCTCTCCCGGCGGAAGACCAATGATGGTATTGGCGGGAACCCTACTGTCCGAGCATCCGATCCACAAGTATTCGGGGGCCTGCTGCCGGGATAGTCTTTCGAAAAATTCCGGGTCACGGGTACGAACTTCGTCCGCCCACCGCCGGTTATTGTGAAATAAGTGGTCCAACTGACCCATCGTTGCCTCGTCCTATTGATCCTTACAGAAATGGCTGACAGCCATTTCTGTCACTATGCTCCCCTCTCCCCTCGCGTGAGAGGGGTTGGGGGTGAGGACTGAGCTTTGCTGACTGTCATGCAACGCTCAGTAAAACCGGGTTATGCCGCGGGCGCCTCTAGACTGCACAGATGCTGGCGATTTCCTTCTTCCTGAACTCGATTCGCACCGGTTCCACCGGCGTCGTCACGGCTCGCGCCTTCACTTTCGCGCTATCAGCAGGCGTGCCATACAACGTGGTCCGTTGGCGTGGAATGCGGCCTATCGATTCGAGCAACGCTTCCATCTCCATCGCTGTCATCTCCTGACCGTGCGAGGCGCCTGCCGAGCGGGAAATGGTCTCGTTCATCAGAGTGCCGCCCATATCGTTGACGCCGGCTCGCAGGCACGCTTTCACGCCTTCCGCGCCAAGCTTGACCCAGGACGCCTGAATGTTCGGAATGACAGGATGCAAGGCAAGACGGCCCACCGCGTGCATCAGCACCGTTTCGCGGAAGGACGGGCCCCGGCGTGCCTTGCCTTTGCGGTAGATCGGCGATTCCATGTGCACGAAGGGGAGCGGCACGAATTCCGTGATGCCGCCGGTTTCCACCTGCAGTGCACGCAGTCGCAATAGATGGCGCGCCCAGTGCTCGAACTTTTCCATGTGGCCGAACATGATCGTCGACGTGCTGCGCAAGCCCAGGCCGTGCGCAGTGCGCATGACTTCCAGCCATTCTGCCGTCGTCACCTTGTCGTGGCAAATGACGCGGCGCACTTCATCATCGAGAATTTCGGCGGCGGTTCCCGGCAGCGTGCCAAGACCCGCCGCCTTCAGCTGCGCGAGATAGTCCCGCAACGGGATGCCCAGTGTCCGGGCGCCTTGCCACACCTCAAGCGGAGAAAATGCGTGCACATGCATGCCCGGTGCTTCCGCCTTGACCGCGCGGCAGATCTCGAGATAGGTCGCGCCCGTGTACGACGGATGGATGCCACCCTGCATGCAGACTTCGGTTGCGCCGCGATCCCATGCTTCGCGCACGCGCCGCTGAATTTCTTCCAGTGGCAGGTCGTAGGGTTTACCGCGCAGATCTTCAGTGGTCTTCCCTTTGGCAAATGCACAAAACTGGCAACGGTAGGCGCAGATATTCGTGTAGTTGATATTGCGATTGACGACGAAGCTCACCACGTCACCGTTCATCTCTTTTCTCAGCGCGTCAGCTGCTGCGCATACCGCCGTGAACTCCTTGCCGCGGGCGCGGAACAACCGCACAATCTCCGCTTCCGTGAGTGTTGCGCCAGCCTGGGCGCGCGCCAGAATGTGTTCGACTTCACCATGCACGGTGGTCAATTTTTCCCCGATCAGACTGAGATCGGCCAAAGGCGGATCTTCCTGTGCGCCCGGTGACCAGCTATCGGTACGGGGAAAGCCATCGCTGTCGGCCCGGTGCAGGACTGCGGTGCGGAATGCCGGATCGACCCAGCGCTCCAGCTCACGCGCGTAGGCAGGATAAATGGCGAGGCGCTCGGTCAATTCTTTGCCAGCTGCCGTGGTTGCGCGTGCCAGTGCGTCGAGATGCGGCCACGGGGCTTCCGGATTGACGTGATCGGGGGTCACCGGAGACACGCCGCCCCAGTCATTAATGCCCGCATCGACCAGCGGACGCAGCGCGCCGGGACTCAGATTCGGCGGTGCCTGAATGTTCATCGACGGTTCAAAGATGAGCCGGGCTGCGGCTATCGTCCAGAGATGCTCTTCCAGCGACGGGGCAGGAGCGTTGACCATCAGCGTGCCTGCCTTAGGCCTGAAATTCTGGATGATGATCTCCTGAATGTGCCCGAACTGGTCCTGCAAGTCGCGCAATGCCAGCAGTGCATCAATGCGTTCCTCGCGCGTCTCGCCGATGCCGATCAGGATACCTGTCGTAAACGGTACACCGGCCTCGCCCGCCAGGCGGATGGTTTCGAGCCGAGCTGCAGGATTCTTGTCCGGCGAACCAAAATGCGGGCCACCGCGCTCGCACAGGCGCTCCGAGGAGCTCTCCAGCATGATCCCCTGCGAGACGGAGACCTGTCGCAGCGCTGCGAGGTCGGAGGCGTCAAGCAGGCCGGGGTTGAGGTGCGGCAGCAGACCGGTCTCGTTGAACACCACGCGTGCTGCCTCGGCCAGATAAGACAGAGTTGAATCATGCCCCAGGCGCGACAGCTCTTCCCGCGCCACGTGGTACCGGTCCTCCGGCTTGTCGCCCAGCGTGAAGAGTGCTTCCTTGCAACCTGCGGCTGCGCCGGCCCGGGCGATCGCCAGCACCCTCTCGATCGACAGGTAAGCTGGCTCTCCCTTGCGCGGAGCGTGGGCGAAGGTGCAGTAATGACAAACGTCGCGGCACAATTGCGTCAAGGGGATAAAGACTTTGCGCGAGTAAGAGATAACGAGGCCATGGGCTGCATCCCGGCGTAAGGCCGCGGCCCGCGTCAGAACTTTAAGATCGATGACCGGCAGAGTATGAGCCTGAATGCGCGAAAGCCGGTCATATTGTGTAAGCATTGGCGTAGTCATAGACGTGTCATCCCTTTTGGTAGAGCGCGACGGGTTCGGCGCGGGTGAATTCGGTGCGTTCAAGCTGACGATGGCGCAGTCGTTGTGCGATACCCCTATTGGTGAGGTAGGCGTAGCTTCGCGTCGGCGAAGGATGCTGGAGGAATGCGAACAGATCGTCTGGCCGGTCAATGTCGCGGCCGAAACGCGGTAACGTCAGCACCCTCGGCACGAGCCCAAGTGACAAGGCCGCATCGCGATGGCGACGGAAGCTGTCTTCGCCAAAGCAGAATGGCAAGGCGGCCGGCGGCGAGCATGCCAGCGCGTTGGTGCCGCCATCGTTGCTGGCGGCCACCAGTGTGATCGACGGCGAGACCTGGTGGGCCAGCGCGATCAACTCGATATCGGCGGCTGTGATGAGTGGCAGATCGGCGGGGACCACCAGCATGCCAGCTCGCTTTGCGCAGGCAAGATGCTGCGCCGCGAGCTGAACGGCCGGAACGAGCCCTGCATTGGCGCTATCGTCGAGCACTCCCACGCCGGCGGCGTGGGCGATCGCTATGGCATCGGCATCGCTGGTCACGACGATCGTACCCGCGAGGTGCGGACTGTGTGCCAAAACGCGCAGCACATCCTCAAACATCGCCCGAGCCAGGCCCGCACGCTCCTGTGAAGAAAGAAGCGACATCAGGCGCTGCTTCGCGCATGCGAACGATTTGACCGGGACTACGGCCCAGAGCAGCGCGCGTTTCATCGGTGGCTCCCCCTCAATCGGGTGCTAGCTGCAGCCTGGTCGGTCAGCACCTGTGCGAAGTCCAGTACGGCCTGGGCCAGACGTTGCTTGTCATCTGCGGTCTGCATCAGAGTCCGTGCAATCTGCACGGGCATGGCAAGTTCGTTCGCCTCTGCCGCGTCGCTGTGATCAATGACCAGGCCATCGATCAGGTCGCGATAATGCTCGGCAACCGAGCGTGAGGTGACGCTGATCCCAAGCTCAGTCATGATTTTTGCCGTCGGTCCTTTGACAGCTTGCCCACCTACGATCGGCGATACGACGATGACAGGCGCGACTGAACGCTGCAATGCTGCACGGATGCCGGGTACCGCGAGAATCGGGTCAATGCTAAGGTAAGGATTGGACGGACAAATGACGATTGCAGTCAGATCGGGATGAGCAAGTGCGTCGAGGAGTGCCGGATGTGCGACGGCATCGTCAGCGCCGGAAAATGTGATTTCGGACACCGCCGGCTTGCAGGCGTGCTTGACGAAATACTGCTGGAACGGCAATTCGCCATCCGCGGTATGCACGATGGTACGTACCGGCTCTTCAGTCATTGGCAAAATCCGCGCTTTCACACCGGTTCGATGGGCGATCTCGCCCATAACGGCAGTCAGCGTTTCGCCGGCCAGCAGGCGGCGTGTGCGTTCCACATGCAGCGCCAGATCACGGTCGCCTAGCGAGAACCAGGATTCACCGCCGAGTTCCTGCAGTGCGGCCATGAAATTCCAGGTTTCACCGGCGCGTCCCCAGCCGCGCGTTTGATCGCTCAAACCGGCAAGGGTGTACAGGACGGTATCTAGGTCGGGCGAAATACGCAGGCCGAGATACTCGAAATCATCACCGGTATTGACAGCCACCGTCAATTGCCCGGAGCTGAGCAGCGTTTCGAGACCCAATGCGAGCTTGGCCCCACCCACGCCGCCGCACAGTGCCACCACCCGCCCAGGTCGCTCACTTGGCGAGGACCGATCTTCTTTGTACGATGTCATGAATGCCTCTTTGCTGTCATCGGAACATGTCTTGCTGTTTCGGCCTCAAGAGGGCTGCCGCATTACGCTCGGGTGCGTTCCACTGTAGTCCGCGAACATGGATGACGGGCTTGCCTGCATCGGTCTGCCCCATGATCAGAGAGGCCGCTGCTGCGATTTCATCAGCGACTGCAACCTCAGTCACACGCATCGCCCGGCCGTACAGATCGGGGGCGCCGATGAGGTTCAGCAATGACGGTAGCCCTGCGGCACCAAGTGCTACACCGACGACGCCGTTGCGCCACGGGCGACCGAAACTGTCGTTGATAACGATCGCCAGATCAACGCCGAAAGCGCGGTCCAGTCGCGCCTTCAGTTTGGCGCAGCTTGCGTCAGGGTTTTCCGGCAACAACAGGGCGCGCTCGCGTCCGCCGGGGTGATCGATATTCGATTGATCGATGCCGGCATTCGCCATCACGAAGCCAAGCCGATGCTCAACCACCAGTACACCACCGCGATGACGCAGCACCTCACGGCTTTCCGAAAGAATGAGCTCGATCAGGCGCGGGTCCTTGTTCACCTCGGCAGCGAGCTGAACGGCGCGAGGAGATGGCACCACCTCGCATAGATCCACATAGCGGCCTTCTGCTTTCGAGACGATTTTTTGGGCAATGACGAGCACATCCTGGTCACGCGGCACAATCGATGCGCGATTCAGGTTATCGATGAGAATGTCGGCGAGATCGTCGCCGGGCTGAACCATCGGAATGCCCGCAACTGCGGTCAACGTGACGACTGTGCTCTCCATCACGACCTCTACGCAGCAACGTTGGCGGTGATGCCGGTAATCTGGATTCCCGCGCAATCGACCTTGTAGCGTCGGTTGATGCCGATCAGAATTGAGGTCAGCGCTTCGGAGGCAGCCGCATTCGCGATCGGGCCAGCGTCGATACCGCGCATGCCGATTGCTTCGGTGATTGCAATCACCGCGTCACGCGCCTCTTTGTCGTTGCCGCATACCAGCACATCGCATTCGATCACGCCGCCATTCTGCAATTTTGCCGCACCGACATTGTGGAATGCCGATACCACGCGGGCGACGTCACCCAGGCGTTCGTGTGCAATCTGCCCTGCTGAACCCTTTGGCGGAAGTTGTACCTGCGAAACTTTCGGTGGAACCAGTGGCACCACCGCATCGACGATGATCTTGCCGCTGACAACACTCTTGATTTCATCAAGGGTTGCATCGTGATGCGAAAACGGCACTGCAACGATCACGATATCGGCTACGCCTGCTGCGGTGACATTGTCTTCGCCACGCACCGCTGGTGCGCCGTTGCCAGCCTTGATCTGAAGTGCCGCTTCCTTGGCCTTGTCGCTTGAGCGCGAACCCAGCACGACCGGGAAACCGGCGGCGGCCCAACGAATGGCCAAGCCGGAACCTAGGGCGCCTGTGCCACCGATGATTGCCAGAGTAGGGCGAGTTTGCATTGTGTACTCCTGTAGTCTGCTGAATGTGAAAGCTATATAGGTGAGCGCGAGGACTTCAGCCCAGTGTCATTTCCGTGAGCGGAACGATCTTCACGCCGGCTGCTTCTAGTCCCTCGCGCACTGCGCGCGAAAGTGCCAGCGCCGTGGGCTCGTCGCCGTGCACGCACAGCGTGTCGACCCGTCGCGGGATGCGCTTGCCGTTGCGCGAAATGATCTCGCCCTCAACCACCATCTGCACCACCTGTTTGGTGGCAACAGCGGGATCCTTGATGACAGCCCCGGGAATTTTGCGGGAGGTCAGATTGCCGTCATCTTCATACTGGCGGTCGCAGAAGCCTTCGCGGGCAAGTTTCAGTCCCAACTTGAGCGCAGCCGTCTCCATTTCAGAGCCGGACAGCGCGACATAGATCAGGTCGCGATCGACAGTTTTGATGGCGCGGCCGATGGCCATGGCGTATTCGGCGTTTTCTGCGGCCATATTGTTGAGTGCGCCATGCGGCTTCACATGCGTAACCTTCTCGCCCGCATATGCGGCCATCGCCTGGAGCGCGCCGATCTGATAGGCGATCAGGCTTTCGAGCTCGTCCGGACGCATGTCGATACGACGGCGTCCGAAGCCCCATAGATCGTTGAAACCTGGATGGGCGCCGATGCTCACGCCCTCCTCCTTGGCGCGTTGCACCACGCGGCGCATGGTGAGCGGATCACCGGCGTGGAAACCGCAGGCGATATTCGCCGAACGGATGATTTTCAGGATGCCGTCGTCATCGCCGATGTCGTATGCACCGAAACCTTCACCCATGTCTGCATTGAGATTGACCGATAGTGTCATTGCCTGTCCTTTATCCTCTAGGTAAAAAATCCGTATGGGAATGCGTGCTAACGCTACTTGCAAGACCATTACTGAGTGTGTTGCCATACACCGGTAGCGATGGTTTCTCTTGATATCTTCCCGCTTGCGAATTAGTATATGTTACTAAAGATGGAAAGACAATACTATATTTGAGGTATCCAAACCTATTGCCGTGTGAGCGGCGAGTTACCAGGAGAAGGCAGAATGGATGTGAGGTTTCTTTCCGCGGGTGACACCGCGCTGGCGGTCGAATTCGGGGACGTGATTGATCGCGCCTTGAGCGATCGCGTCCTGCGCCTGGCCGCCAAGGTTCGTGCGGCACAATTGCCGGGCGTCTTCGAGGCCGTGCCGACGTATCGCTCGTTGATGGTTCACTACGACCCGTTGGCGACGGATAGTGTCGGCCTGATCCAACGACTGAAACAGTTGATCGACGACGCCAGCGTGGGCACCAGACCGGCGAAACTATGGCGAATTCCCGCCTGTTACGAGGCCAGCCATGCTCCGGATCTCGCCGAAGTGGGTGAGCGCACCGGCCTCGGCAGCGACGAAGTCATTCGATTGCATAGCGGCACGCGCTTTCATGTATATATGATCGGCTTCGTGCCGGGCTATCCCTACATGGGGGATCTTCCCGAAGCACTCGTGCTCCCCCGCCGGCCGGATCCGCGGACTCGCGTTCCGGCCGGCTCGATTGCAATCGCCTCCGCCATGACTGCGATCTACCCGCTCGAAAGCCCGGGCGGATGGCACCTGATCGGCACCACACCAATCCGGCTGTTCAATAAGCACTGGCCTCGCCCGGTCTTGTTGAGTCCCGGTGACGCGGTCTGCTTCGAGCCGATCACTACCGCTGAATTCGCGGCAATTCGCTCTGCAAGCGACGCCGATGCCTACCAAGTTCCTTACGAAACGATAGAGATATGAAGCCTGCACTCAAAGTAATCAATCCCGGCCTGCATACCACCGTGCAGGATCTTGGACGTATCGGTTTTCAAGACGTCGGCGTACCGGTTTCCGGTCCTCTCGACCGCATCAGCCTGCGTCTTGCCAACGTCCTGGTCGGCAATTCTGCGGGCACTCCGGCGCTCGAAATGATCCATCAGGGACCTGCTCTGGAGGTGCAGGCGGAATCCGTGCGGGTCGCACTGGTCGGCTGCAACGCCATGATTGAAATAGGCACCGTCGGCGCGCGCCCGATTCCAGCCGGGCGTAGCGTCAGACTGACCCGAGGTGTCGTGTTTTCCGTAACCAAGCTCGGTGATTCGGGCTGCGCCTATCTCGCGATCGAAGGCGGGGTTGACGCGGCGCCCAGCCTCGGTAGCGCGTCGACTTACGTGCGCGGTGCCCTCGGCGGATATAGTGGACACGCGCTGCGACAGGCAGACCTGATCCCGTTAAAGCAGGCGGCAGTGGATGTGCGCAGCGAACATGCCTTGGCGCGACCGCTGGACCTGGCCCTCGATCAGCCGATTCGGGTGGTGCTCGGGCCGCAGGCCGATTTTTTCACTGACGCAGCAATTGAAACGTTCTTGTCCGCCGAGTACACGATATCCCCGCAGTCGGATCGAATGGGCTTCCGTCTTGAAGGCCCCAGACTCGACCACGCCAAGGGGTACAACATCGTGTCTGATGGCATCGTGACGGGATCGATCCAAGTACCGGGATCCGGCTTGCCGATTGTACTGATGGCCGATGCGCAGACAAGCGGCGGATATCCCAAAATTGCGACCGTCGTTTCCGCCGACATTCCCCTGCTCGGACGCCGTAAGCCGGGGCAAAAGATCCGCTTCACAGCGATTGGCGTGGGCGAGGCGGAATCACTGCGAAGAACTCAGGAGGCGGATTTTTTACAGTCTGTTGAAGCGCTTCGCGTGCTGAACGCCTCCGCCGGCATCGACCTCGCAGCACTGTATACGGAGAACCTGGTCAGCGGGGTTGCGAATGCTCTTGGCTGACGGTCCGCTGGTGCACACCTGCCGCCCGAATATTTTCTTATGGTAGCGTCATGATGACTATTCCCGGCACTCTTCGCAGGCATCTGACTGTATAATTCCATCATTAGGATGATAGGAGTATAAAACCATGGAAAAACTGAACAGCGCGGATCGACGCGGCCAAATCCCAGCGTACATTCAAGTCGCGTCCGCGTTGCGGCGCCGGATTGAAACCGGCGAATGGCTACCCGGCAGGAAAATTTCGACTCTGGAAGAACTCGAACAAGAATTTAACTTTGCGCGCGTCACCGTTCGGCAGGCAGTCGGACTGCTTGAGAAGGAGGGCCTCGTCACGCGTCAGCAGGGGCGCGGCACTTTCGTCAACGAACACGTCAACGACAAGCGCTGGCTCAGGCTTGAAACCACCTGGGAATCAGTGATTACATCGATCAAGGAAAACGTCCCCAAGTTCATCAAAGTGGCCACCCCTCCCCCCTTCCCGAAGTTGCATGAAGATGAAGGCTCGATGGCATCCGAATATGTTTTCTTGCGTAGCGTGCAGCTCAAGGACGGTGTGCCGTATGCCGTCGTCAATCTTCATCTCGCACGGGATATCTTCGACCAAAACCGGGACGCCTTCCTGAAACATACCGCATTGTCGGTATTGGCCACACTCGACAGCGTCGACATCAAGGAAGCGCATCAAACGCTCGTGATCGGCACCGCCGATCGCGAAACCGCAAATCTGCTCCAGGTGTCCTTGAGCGTTCCGACCGCGGAGTGCCGTTGCGTTGTCACGGATCAGGACGATGTGGCGATTTATGTTGCCGAGATCACCTACCGCAGTGACTGCATGAAGCTATATATGAACTTGCTGGACAGAGTGAAACCGACGCCGAAAGCACTTCCGAGAACCCGGAAGATGTCAGCCTGATCATCACCCGGATTTTCCTGAGTGCGCCGCCCAATATTTACTATCATTCTATAAATGGTATGTTAGAATGATAGCTCTGCGGTAGCATAGTAGCCGGCGGCGCATTCCATCTTGCCGCGAAGGACTCAAGATTGCCAGAGGTGCTGCTGTTGCGTTACCGGAAGTGGCACCACGGTTTGTATGCCCATCAACGGGTACGGTGAGTGATAAGAGGAGCAGGCCAATGTCAGGACAAGGTATCGGTGCGCGCGCCCTGCGCAAGGAAGATGATCGCTTGATGCGGGGACGCGGTCAGTTTGTTGCGGACATACGTCTGGCTGGAATGCAGGATGTCGCGTTCGTGCGTAGCCCGCTCGCTCATGCAGGAATTCTCGGCATCGATATTCCTGATGTCCACCAGAAAGACGTCTATACCATCGAGCATCTCGATACAGTCAAGGCGATCAGGTCGGTATCCGGGTTGCCGGGCTTCAAGGTTTCCGAGCAGCCGGTGCTGGCGCGCGGCAAGGTGCGGCACGTGGGCGAGCTGGTCGCGATGTGTGTTGCTGCCACAAGAGCCGAAGCGGAAGACATCGCGGCAACCGTCAGGCTTGATCTCGATGAGTTGAGCGCCGTTCACGACATGCTGGCTGGACGCCAGAGTGATGCGCCCCTGTTGCACGAGGCATGGTCGGACAATGTCTTTCTCGAAACAAACGTCAACGTCGATATCGCGCAAGTGCGCAATGCTCCGATTCAGGTCACCCGTGAAATCAGGACCTCGCGCCAGTCAATGGCACCAATGGAAGGGCGCGGTGTGGTCGCCTACTGGGATCATCGCCTCGAGCAACTCGTCGTCTATACTTCGACGCAGATGCCGCACATCGTACGAACCGGTTTGTCCGAATGCCTCGGGCTTGACCAGGGCCAGATCCGGGTCATCGCACCGGATGTCGGCGGTGCATTTGGATACAAAGGTATCTTGTTGCCAGAGGAAGTGGCGCTAGGCTGGCTTGCGATGCAGCGCGGTCACCCGGTACGCTGGATCGAGGATCGGCGCGAACATCTGACAGCGGGCGCGAATTGTCGCGAGCATTTCTACCGCATTACCGGCTATGCCGACAATGATGGGCGCCTGCTTGGCATCGATTGCGAGGCAACCGTCGATTCCGGGGCCTATTCGTCCTACCCATTCTCAGCCTGTCTGGAAGCAGCGCAGGTCGCCAGCATCTTACCGGGTCCTTATGACTTCCCGGCCTATCGCTGCCAAACCTATTCCGTGGCGACCAACAAGTGCCCGATTCTTCCCTATCGTGGCGTGGCTCGCACCGGCGTTTGTTTTGCACTCGAACTGGTATTGGATGCAATTGCACGGGAAGCCGGGGTCGAACCGTACGAGGTGCGGATGAAAAGCCTGGTACGGCCCGAGCAGATGCCGTTTGATAACATCACTAACAAGCATTTCGATAGCGGAGATTACCCGGAAGCCCTGCGCCAGGCGATTGAAGCGATCAACTACCCGGCCATTCGGGCCCGACAACAAACCGCAGAAGCGGATGGTCGCCTGATCGGCGTCGGTATTTCAATCTATTGCGAGCAAGCGGCACACGGCACCTCGGTGTACGCTGGCTGGGGCATCCCGATGGTACCCGGGTATGAACAGGCCACTGCAAGAGTGACGCCCGATGGGGGCTTAGAGCTGCGCATTGGCGCCCATTCACACGGCCAAAGCCTGGAAACTACGCTAGCACAGGTCGCTCATGAGATTCTCGGGATTGATATTTCCCGCGTGAAACTGGTGCACGGCGATACCGCTGTCACACCATACTCTACCGGCACCTGGGGTTCGCGCTGCATGGTGATGTCTGGCGGCGCCGTCTCTCGGGCTTGCCAGACCTTAGCAAAGCGGTTGGTCCAGATCGGTGCCTGGATGCTCAAGACGGATCCGGATCAGGTGACAGTGCGCGACGGCTGTGTCGTGGGGCCCGCCGGCAGTTTTACACTTGCAGAAGTAGCCCGGACCTGGTATCTGCGACCGCAGGACTTGCCTGCCGAAGTCAACCCGGGCGGTCTCGAGGTGACTGAAGGGTACAAGCCAATGCGTGACTCCGGCACCTTCGGCTATGGCGTGCATGCCGCACTGGTGGCGGTCGACCCCGAGACCGGTGATGTCGAAATCCTCGACTATGTGATCGTCGAGGATGGCGGAAAACTTGTCAATCCAATGGTGGTCGATGGTCAGATCTATGGCGGAACTGCACAAGGCATAGGCACCGCATTGTATGAAGAAATGGCGTTCGATGCTTCGGCGCAACCGCTCGCGTCTACCTTTGCCGACTACCTGCTGCCGGGGCCAACCGAAGTACCGGAGCCGCGCATTATCCATATGGAGACCGTGTCCCCTTATACCGAATTTGGCGTGAAAGGGATTGGTGAAAGTGGTGCGATTCCACCGCCGGCCGCGATCTGCAATGCGGTGAATGACGCCTTGCGACCGCTGGGTGCCGAACTGCATATCTCGCCAATCACCCCACGCCGTGTTCTGGAAGCGATTGCCAATGCCGCTATACACCCGCAGGTGCCGAAAGCATCTTCGTCCACCACCAAAAAGGAGTTCGCATGAAGCCGTCAAGGTTTGACTACGAACGCCCCGCTAACCTGGCCTCAGTCATCGCGCTCATGCAGCGCGATGATATTGTCGTGAAGATCCTCGCAGGAGGCCAGTCACTTGGCCCCATGCTCAATCTGCGCCTGGTGCAGCCCGATCTGCTGGTCGATATCACCGGCATTCCCGAACTGAAGCGGGTCGAGCTCACCGCCGATGCGATCATCATCGGTGCATGCGTCACCCATGCCGATATTGAAGATGGCCGGGTTCCCGACGTAACTGGCGGCGCATTATCGAAAGTAGCCCGCGCGATTGCCTATCGTGCGGTGCGCAACCGCGGTACCATCGGCGGCAGTCTCGTCCATGCGGACCCTTCTGCGGACTGGATTTCAAGTCTGGCGGCAATTGGTGCCGAAGTACTGGTCACTGGACCGACCGGCCAACGCCGGCTTGCGATTGAGAATTTCATGACCGGCGTGTTCGAGGTTGCACTCGAACCAGGTGAAATGCTGGAAGCGGTGCGCATACCGCGCTTGTCTGCCAATGCGCGCTGGGGCTATTACAAGCTCTGCCGCAAAACGGGTGAATTTGCGCATGCCATCGGCGCGGTGCTTCACGACCCGGATCGGGCGGTGTGCCGGGTCGTGCTCGGCGCAACAGAGTCAAAGCCCATCGTCCTCACTGACGCACGTGGGCTTTTCAACAGCGAACCACACGGCGGGCGGCCACGACGACTTGATCTCGATGCCGCCAGGCACACGCTCACCAGCGCCGGGATGACTGACCCGCTGGAGAATCAAATTCACATTGCCGCCTTGAAGCGTGCAGTTGACCGGGCTGAACTATCATGAAAATGATTAACTTAATCGTGAATGGAAAGGACGTCGTCGCTGCGACTGTCGAACCACGTACGCAACTGGCAGATTTCCTGCGCGACACGTTAAATCTTACAGGCACCCATCTGGGCTGCGAGCATGGCGTCTGTGGCGCTTGTACGCTGCTCATCGATGGCGTGCCGGCACGCTCGTGCATCACACTTGCGGTCGCCTGCGACGGCGCCAGCATCACGACCATCGAAGGAATGGATGACGACGAGGTCATGCGCGCGCTGCGTGCCGCGTTTTCGCGCGAGCATGCCTTGCAATGCGGCTACTGTACGCCGGGCATGCTGGCCTCCGCTCGTGATGTGGTGCTGCGCATGCCGGATGCGAGCGAACAGGATATCCGGTTTGCCATGAGCGGCAATCTATGCCGCTGCACCGGTTACGTGGGCATCATCAAGGCGGTGCAAAGCGTGATCGCTGAGCGCAGGGAAGCAGGCGTGGTATCGCCGGAAAATCCGCGCACCACCTTGGGACCGGTTGGTTCCGGTCATGCGCAGCCCATGGCGAGCGGCAACACCGCATTTGCCGGGACGACCAAGCTGGTCGCGGCACCGGTACAAAGGGCTGCAGCTGCCACGGCGCCAGCACCGGTGGTACCGGCCAAAAAGGCGGGCGCGCCCGACAGCGGCAAGCCGCTGACGACATTGAACCAATCCTTCAGCATTGACTTTCCGCGCGAACAGGTCTGGAACTTCTTCGGCCGTCTTGGCGATGTGACGACATGCCTGCCCGGTGCATCGCTACTCGCCCCGCCCACCGAGACCCATGTCGAACCTAAGCTTCGGATCAAGGTCGGACCGATCGTGGCCGAATTCGAAGGGGCTGCCGATGTGGTGCGCGATGCCGCGAACCACTCCGGGACGATATACGGCAGTGCCCGCGACACGAAGTCGAGTTCCGCTACCCGTGGCGAAATTCGCTACGACCTGATCGAAGAAAAAGGCGGCACCGCGACCCGGGTCGAGGTCCAAGTTGGGTTCGCGCTGACCGGATCCCTCGCGCAGTTCAGTCGTTCGAGCATCGTGCGGGATATTGCCAAGCGCATGACAGACGCATTTGCCGAAAACCTGCGCGCGCGTCTGAGCCAGGGCGGCAGCGAAGTCGCGGATGGTAGCGCGTTTCACGCTCCGGCGGCTGAGCTCAATGCAGGAGCGCTTGTTTTCTCCGTGCTACGTGATCGAATAGTGGCGTTTTTCCGCTCGCTGTTCGGGCGCTGAGGGTCTTGAGCTTGAATACATTCACTACCGTCGGGGTTGGCGGCACCAAGGTGCTGCTGCTTCCCGGCCTGTTCGGCGCGAATGAAGCGTTCGATGCGATGCTGGCTTTCGCGGACACCGAGCGCTTTCAGTATGTGGTCATGGATTATCGCGGCTACGGCCGCGCGAAAAACCTGTCTGGACTATATACCCTGAACGAAGTGGTCGCGGACGCCATCCGCTTGCTCGACCATCTCAGGTGGGACCAAGCGCATCTGCTCGGCCATTCGATAGGCGCGCTGGTTGGCCAGATGATCGCGGTGGCCGCACCCGGGCGCATCCGGTCGATTGTTTCACTGGCCGGCATGAACGCTCGTGGCGCGTCGCGTGACCCGGCCCGCATGCGCATGCTGGACGAGGCCGCGCACCATGTGAGCCAGCGTGCCGCGGTCATTCACATGGGCGTGGGCAAACGCTACGGCATGGCGTTTGCGCAGCAGGTGTCGCAAAGCGCCTGGGAAGCGATTGCACCGCAAGCCTGCGCCGACTATGCCGCCGATGCCGCCCTGACCGATATCCACACCCAGGTGGACGGGTCGGAGATTCCCTTGCTGGCGCTCGTCGGCGCGCACGATCCGGGTTGCACCGAGCAACTGGCGCGTGATACGACCCTGCGCTGGTACCGCAATGCCATCCTCGAGGTCGTATCCGACGCGGGTCATTACCCGATGATCGAGGCGCCTGCACGCACGCTTGCTGCTGTCGAGACCTTTCTGCGCAGCGTCAGCAAGACATCAGGACAGTAGGCTGGGATGCAATCCCAGCAACCTGCCATCATTCACCCAACGCACAATTCAACACCTCCGGTGATCCAACCCAATCAACCGGATAGAGGCCGTGCATAGGGTAATGGTCGATCGCTGGGATTGCATCCCAGCCTACCACTGCCCGCACGTTCACTGCGGTCGAGACCTCTCCGCGCAGCGTCAGCAAGACATCAGTCTCCGAATAGCTCATAGATCAATCCGCGCAGCCAGCGGTTGGCGGCATCCTCATGGAAGCGTTCATGCCAGTATTGCTTGATGGAGTAGACCGGCAGCTCGACCGGTGGCGCCAGTAATTTGATATTGCCGGCGGGGAGATAGGATTCCGCCAGCATCGTCGGAATGGTCACGATCAAATCGGTGTTGGCGACGATCAGCGGAATTGCCAGAAAATGCGTCACGTGCAGCGCGATTCTGCGCTTGAGGCCCTTTTCGGTCAGGACTCTTTCCACCACGTCGTGACCGGTCCCCGGCGCGGAAACAATTGCGTGAGACGCCGCCAAGTACTGCTTCAGGCTAAGCGCATCCTTGATGACCGGATGATCCGGCCGTATTAGGCACACGTAAGAGCGATTGAATAATCTTTGCTGGTAGTAGCCGGCGTTCAGATCCGGGATGAAGCCGACGGCCAGGTCCATTTCCCCGGATTCCAGTGCTTCCCGCATTTCCTTCACCGGTAACTGCACCGTTCTGATATTGAGCCCCGGCGCCACGGTGCTCAGTCGCCGCAATAGATCAGGGAGGAAAACCCTTTCTCCTATATCCGTCATGATCAGCTTGAACGTCCGAGTCGATGTAGCCGCATCGAAATGCTTGTCCCGATTAAGCGTCTGCCGAATCAGGTGAAGCGCATTTCGTATCGGTTCCGACAATTCGAGCGCGAACGGGGTCGGCTCCATGCCGCGGGAAGTCCTGACGAAAAGAGGATCGCCCAGCACCTTTCGCAGCTTCCCCAGGCATGTGCTCATCGCGGGCTGCGTCAATCCGATGGCGTCCGCTGCCGAGGTGACGTTGCGAGTTGCCAGCATGGCTTCGAAAGCAACTAGCAGCTTCAGGTCCAGATGCAGAATATCCATTTTTCTGTATACCTTCCATCGATATTATGCAATTTACATATGATACGCCGGCGAATATATTGGTGCCAAGAGATAGCGCGATGACCGCGCTGACAGTTTAAACAAACGCAAAAAAACGGCAGTGCCGATTGGTGGAAAAAACCCCATGGATCCCATCGTAATCGTCGGAAGTGGTCTCGCAGGCTATTCGGTAGCCCGCGAATTCCGCAAGCGGAACAAGACGGATCCGCTGGTGGTGGTGACAGCTGACGACGGACAGTTCTATTCGAAGCCGACGCTTTCCGAAGCCTTTCGCCTGGGCGCCCAGGTATCCGAACTGGCATCCAGGAGCGCGGATGGAATGGCTGCCCAAATCAAGGCGGAGGTGTTGACGGAAACCCGGGTCCGGCACATCGATACGGCCACCCGCTCGCTTTTGACCACTCACGGAACCATCGCGTACAGTCAACTAGTTCTTGCCCTTGGCGCTGAACCGGTACGGCTGCCGCTCGCCCCGGCGTCTCTGGAAACCGTCTTCGCAGTCAATGACCTCTCGGATTACGCGCGCTTCCGGGCGGCAGCTCACGGCAAGAAAGTTGTCGCCATTCTCGGCGCAGGGCTGATCGGCTGCGAATTTGCGAATGATATGGTGCACGCCGGTTACCGGGTAAAAGTCATCGACATCGCTGCCGCACCCCTGAACCGGCTTCTCCCCAGCGCCAATGGGCAATTCCTGTTAAACGCCTTGCGGCAAGCGGGTGTCGACTGGCATCTGGGCACAGGGGTCAGTACCATCGAGCGGGACGGGGATGGCGTTGTCATCCGTTGTACCAACGGCGATGCGCTCGAAGCGGACATCGTGCTGTCGGCAATCGGCCTGAAGCCGCGTACAGCGCTAGTTCAAGGCACGTCGATTCGGGCAAGCCACGGCATTTCGGTCGACCTGAGCCTTCGGACCAGTGACCCCAGGGTGTTTGCGCTTGGCGATTGCGCCGAGGTGGACGGGTTATGGCTTCCCTACATCGCGCCGATCGGACCGGCCGCCAGGGTCGTGGCCAGCAATCTGGCTGGCGACGCTGCGCTTGTCCGCTATTCCGCGATGCCGGTTATCGTGAAAACCCCGGCCTGTCCGACCGTGGTTTGTCCGCCACCGCTGGGTGTGGAGGGGGAGTGGAACACCGAATCCGATGACAGCGGCATGCAGTCGCTGTTCCGCGACGGTACTGGCCTGTTGCGCGGATTCGCGTTGAACGGGGCACACACCGAGCGGGCAAGCACATTGGCGCTATCCATGCCGATGCTGTTGGGATAACGAAGTGCATTCATCGATCCGCGGCCGCATCCGTACTGGCGTCGCGGGAAACATATGGCAAGGCGTCAACATGCGCCGGTTTAAATCAAAGGAGAAGACATGAACCACCCGCAACCGATTTCATTTGTCCGCCAATGGCGTGACCCGGGCTCCTCCCGTATTCCCTACTGGCTCTATACGGATCCTGAAATTTATCGGCGCGAGCAGGAACGGATCTTCAACGGGCCTCACTGGAACTATGTGGCATTGACCGCAGAGATCCCGCATGCCGGCGACTTCAAGCGTACCTGGATCGGCGAGCGCTCCGTGATCGTGGTGCGCGATGAGGAAGGCAATGTCAATGTAGTGGAAAACCGCTGTGCGCACCGGGCCACACAGTTTTGCCAGGAACACTCGGGCAACCGGAAGGATTTCATCTGTCCGTATCACCAATGGAGCTACGATCTTCAGGGCAATCTCCAGGGCGTGCCGTTCATGCGCGGCATCAAGGGTAAAGGCGGGATGCCGGCGGACTTCAAGCGGGAGAATCATGGGCTGACAAAACTTAAAGTGGCGGTGCACAACGGCGTCATCTTTGCCAGCTTTCATCCTGACGTGCCGGACTTCAAGGAATTTCTCGGCCCGACCATGCTGAAATACTTCGAGCGCGTGTTCGACGGCCGCGAACTGAAGGTTCTCGGCTACAACCGGCAACGCGTTGCCGGCAACTGGAAACTGATCCACGAAAATCTCAAGGACTGCTACCACCCGGGATTGCTCCATACCTGGTTCGTCAACTACGGCTTATGGCGGGCCGACAACGAATCGCAGAATGTCATGGATGATCTGCACCGCCACTCCGCCATGGTGACGGTGCGCAACCAGGGCGGGCAAGGTGAGGCAACCACAGGGGTGAGCAGCTTCCGGGCCGACATGGCGCTGAATGACGGCCGTTTCCTTGATGTGGAGACGGAGCCGTGGTGGGATGGGCCGACTGCGGTAATTCAAAGCATTTTCCCAAGCGTGATCATGCAGCAGCAAATCAATTCAGTCGCAGTTCGCCAGGTCATTCCGCGCGGGCCGAAAGCCTTCGATTACATCTGGACTCATCTTGGTTTTGCGGACGATACGCCAGAGATGACCGAGCGGCGTCTGCGCCAGGCCAATCTGTTCGGACCCGCCGGTTTTGTCTCCGCGGACGACAGCGAAATCATCGGACTGGTCGAAGAAGGTATGGTGCAGGATCCCGAATCCGAGACCTTCTGCGAGTTGGGCGGCCGCGAAATCGCCGACACCGATACCCACATTTCGGAAACCCTGATCCGGGGCATGTACGAGTATTACCGCAAAGTGATGGAGGTTTGACATGGATACAACAACACGTTTCGCCATCCAGGACTTGTACGCTGACTACACCCGGTGCGTCGACGACAGCTGCTATGAAGAATGGCCGGAGTTTTTTACGGACGAATGCCTGTACCGGAATGTTTCACGCGAAAACTTCGAAGCGGGATTGCCGATGTCAGCGCTGGCGCTGGAGAGCAAGGCCATGCTCAAGGACCGTGTCTACGGCGTCACGCAGACGATTTTTCATGCGCCGTACTTCCAGCGGCATATTGTCGGCATTCCGAAGATCATCAGCGAAAGCGACGGGGTCATCGTTTCGGAAGCGAACTACCTGGTGATCCGGACCAAACTGGATTCTTTTTCCGAAGTCTTCAACGCCGGCCGTTACATCGATACCATCGTCAGAGAAAACGGGCGACTAAAGTTCCGGCAGCGCATCTGCGTTTTCGATAGCGAGCTGGTGCCGAACTCCATAATTTACCCGATCTGAGGTGCCGCATGTCTATCGAAAATCTGGATTCGGAGTGGCAGCGGGCAGCGGGCATAGCCGACCTTGCGGAAGGCGAAGTCATCGCCGCGAGCGCGGGCGGACAACGTATTGCGCTCTATAAGGTCGAGGGCGAGGTATATGCGACGCATGATATTTGCACCCACGAGCATGCACATCTGTCGGAAGGCTATCTCGATGGCTGCGAGATCGAATGCCCGCTGCACCAGGGCCGCTTCGATATACGCACCGGAAAGGCCATGTGTCGGCCCGTTACCCAGGCCTTGCCGGTCTATCCCGTGAAAATTGTTGGGAAAGATGTGTTTGTGATGCTGGGCCAGGCCCAATGATCCCGCCATACCGGGTTGCCAAATAAATTTTTATTTTTTTGCTGGAATAAGCTTATGAAAACGAAAGCCGCAATTGCATGGAAGGCTGGAGCACCGCTGACGATTGAAGAGGTCGACCTGGCAGGACCGAGAGCTGGTGAAGTGCTGGTTGAGATCAAGGCTACCGGCATTTGCCACACCGATTACTACACGCTGTCGGGCGCCGATCCAGAAGGCATCTTTCCCTCTATCCTGGGGCATGAAGGCGCCGGCGTGGTGATTGAGGTCGGCCCCGGCGTTAGCTCGCTTAAAAAAGACGATCATGTCATTCCGCTGTATACGCCGGAATGCCGCCAATGCAAATTTTGCCTGTCGCGCAAGACCAATCTCTGTCAAGCCATTCGTTCAACCCAGGGCCGAGGCTTGATGCCGGATGCGACATCGCGCTTCTCAATCGATGGCAAGCCGATTTATCACTACATGGGGACATCCACCTTCTCCAATTACATCGTGGTGCCGGAGATCGCCCTGGCCAAAATCCGCGAGGATGCGCCGTTCGATAAGGCCTGCTACATCGGTTGCGGCGTGACGACCGGCGTTGGCGCCGTGGTGTTTTCCGCCAAAGTGGAAGCGGGCGCCAATGTGGTGGTATTCGGCCTCGGCGGCATCGGGCTCAATGTCATCCAGGGCGCCAGGATGGTGGGCGCGGACAAGATCATCGGCGTCGATATCAATCCAGGGCGTATAGAAATGGCACGCAAATTCGGCATGACCCATTTCGTCAACCCGAAAGAAGTCGACAATGTTGTTGATCACATCACTCAACTGACCGATGGCGGCGCTGATTATTCCTTTGAATGCATAGGCAATACCACCACCATGCGCCAGGCGCTTGAATGTTGTCACAAGGGCTGGGGTCAATCATTCATCATTGGCGTGGCGGCCGCTGGACAAGAGATCAGCACCCGCCCGTTTCAGCTTGTCACTGGCCGTGAATGGAAAGGATCGGCTTTCGGCGGTGCGCGAGGGCGTACCGATGTGCCGAAGATCGTTGACTGGTACATGGACGGCAAGTTGAATATCGACGATTTGATTACCCATACGCTGCCGCTGGAAAGAATCAATGAAGGTTTCGATCTCATGAAAAGCGGCGAATCGATCCGCTCCGTTGTGCTCTATTGATCGGCCCCGACCATGCTTGAACTGCTCAGCGAACACGCATGCTTCGGGGGAATGCAGCGTTTCTACAGCCATCACTCTAAAGAGATCGGCTTGCCTATGCGTTTCTCGGTATTCTTGCCGCCCCAGGCAAACGCCGGCAAGGTCCCCGCCCTGTTGTATTTGGCTGGACTTACCTGCACCGAAGAGACGTTCATGATCAAGGCGGGTGCGCAACGCAGCGCCGCGAGCGCAGGCATGATCCTGATTGCCCCGGACACCAGTCCGCGCAATGCGGGCGTTGCGGGTGAAGATGACAGCTGGGATCTCGGCGTTGGCGCCGGTTTCTATGTCGATGCGACAGAAGCCGCGTGGCGTATGCAGTACCGGATGTACAGCTACATTCTGGAACTGTACGCGGCGACCGTTCAGGAATTTCCCGTGGATCCTGCTCGCATCGGTATTTTCGGACACTCGATGGGCGGGCATGGCGCACTGGTCCTGGCGCTGCGCAATCCTGAGCTTTTCCGATCGGTATCGGCATTCGCGCCGATATGCGCACCGGCCAAATGCCCATGGGGCAAAAAGGCGTTCTCCGCGTATCTGGGAGACGACAGCAAATCCTGGCTGCAATACGATGCCAGCGCACTCATGGCAAGCAGGCAGGCGCCGCCCTTTCCGGGCGGTATTCGGATTGACCAGGGCTTGAATGACAAATTCCTCGCGGATCAATTGTTCCCCGAGACCTTTGAAGAAGCCTGCAAAAAGGCACAACAACCTTTGGAATTACATCGGCATGCCGGTTACGACCATGGGTACTACTTTATTTCGACCTTCGTCGAAGAGCACATTCGATTTCACGATCGAAGACTGAATGGGAATGCTTAGTCGTCATGTTGACCGCTTCCATTCCATTTTTCAAAAGCCGTTATTTCCACACTTCCACACTAAAGGATTGACCAATGATTAAGCTATATGACTTCGAACTCTCCGGCAGCTGCTATAAAATTCGCCTGCTTCTCAATATGCTCGGCATCGAGTACGAAGCGGTGAATGTGGACTTCGTGAACAAGGAACATAAAAACGAAAAATACGCCGCACTCAATGCGTTCGGCGAGATTCCGATTTTCGAGGACGCCGGTCTGCGCTTGCGTGATGCACAAGCCATTATGGTTTACATCGCCAGGAAATACGACAAGGACAATCAATGGTATCCAAACGATGCTGAATCCATGGGCCGCATCAATCAGTGGTTAGCGACCGGTGGCGGCGAGATAATGAATTCGGCAGGAGCGCGGCTTGTCAAGATACTGAACTATCCGCTCGATCTGGATAAGTTGCAAGCGGGCGCCAACCGTGTATTCAAAATACTCGACGATCATCTTGCGACGCGCAAATGGCTGGAGCTGGATCATCCGACCATCGGTGACATCGCCTGCTTCCCTTATACCGCGTTGGCTGGCGAAGGGGGAATTGACCTCAAGCCTTACCCGAACATACTCGAATGGATAGCCCGTGTAAAAGCGCTTCCAGGCTTTATTCCAATGCCAGGAATTCCAGCGCAAGCTTAAATTTCCGGATACAGCTTCCTTCAAGCTGGAGGAAGCTATTGTCAGGTTCAACCATGTTGTTGCTGAATAAGTAAGTTTATATTCGCCGACCTTGTGTACGGCGCAACGTAAAAAGGAGAGAAAGATGAGACACGCAATTTTCAAGCTTACTCTTGCCACGGCGGCAGTTTGCCTTGCTTTCGCTGCTGAAGCGCAAGCTGCAGACGTCATAAAGATCGGGGTGAACCAGCCATTGACCGGGGCGGTCGCGGCATCCGGGAATTTCGTCACCAATGGCGCAAGGATCGCGGCGGATGAAATCAATGCGAAGGGCGGCATCAACGGCAGCAAGATTGAACTTGTTATCGAAGACAACAAGAGCAATCCTACTGAAGCGGCTAACGCTGCGGAAAAGCTGATTGTTCGCGACAAGGTCCCCGTCATGCTAGGGGCATGGAGTTCCACCTATACGCTCGCAGTAATGCCGAAGCTGATGGAATACAAGATACCCATGCTGGTCGAGACTTCGGGCGCAGACAAGATCACGACATCGGGCAACCCGTATGTCTTCAGAATCTGCCCGACCAATGGCATGGAAGCCGTCAGCTTTGCTAGGCATGTCACCCCGCTGAACATCCGCAAAGCCGACATGCTTGTTGTGAACAATGACTGGGGGCGAGGCTCTGCCGAAGCATTCCAGGCCATGCTGAAGGGGAAAGGCGTCACGATCGGACGCGTGCTGACCATGGATGCAGCGGCGCAAGATATGACATCCCAGCTTTCGACGCTCAAAGGCACCGATAGCGAGACACTGTTCGTTACAACCGCTGTCGAGCAATTGACACTGGTCCTGAAGCAGGCGCAGTCCCTCGGGCTCAAACGCCGGATCATTACGCTGGGTGGGTCCCAAAGCCCGAACCAGTTGATCGAACACGCCGGCTCTGCGGCGAATGGCTCGATGCATAACATGATGTTTGCGCCGTGGTTTCCTGAGGCATCCGCCGATCCGGTGGCTGCCAAAGCCTTTATCGCCGAATGGAATAAGCGCGGCTATGACGGTGCTGGCCTGACCGAAGGTTTCCGTGGCTACGATGGGATTCGCACTATCGTGGTGGCAATCGCGAAGGCTGGCAGCCCGGATCCGGAGAAAATCCGCGATGCGCTCTGGAAAACCGAGTTGACCGGCCTCACCGGCAAGATCGCCTTCAAGAAGGTAGGGCCGCAGGGTAAAGAGAGCGGCCAAAGCACGCCGAATACCTATCTCGTGAAAATCGAAAACGGCAAGGTTTGGCTCGTTCAGTAACGATGGTCTGTGGCTTGCTTGAAGACGGCGCCGTATTCTCAAATACGGCGCCATTTTTAGCACATGTCTATCGCCTCGGGCTGTTACCGGAAGGCTATATTTATCCGGTCGAAGAACGCGGATTGCGCGATTTATCACGCAAGCGTCTTCAACTCGTGCAGCAACGCACGCAGAATATTTTGAGTATCGAAAGCTTGATGGCACGGCATCTGGGAACACGGCTTCTGAGCGATCAGATTTACAAATTAGGCGATGCCGGGGTCGCACAGCTAGGATTGGCGACGCACGTTCCATCATGACTAAAGCGAGAGATCACTGATACGCCCAAGCCATGAGCCGACCTGAGGTTGGCACCGGAGCATCGGCAGCCATCGTTCTGATACATACCCCATGGACATCGGCTTGGTACCAACGTTTTTCTGGGACCTGGCGCCAGGCCAGGGTGGATGTCGGAAGATTGGCATTCACCTTGATTCCGATGGGTGACTGATGCGGATCAGCTCCGCCAGCCGAAAGAATGAAAAACTGGGTGCGTTGTTATGGTTCACCTCGTCGAATGGCGTGATTTGTATCGCATACAAGATTTTTCTTGCGCTGGAAATGCATTGTCTCTTGACCGTGGCCTTTCTATGGGCGTGGCCTTTCTATGGGCGACCTGTTGGGCATCTATCTTTCTTTACCTTCGCAAACTTGGTGGGTTTTACTCCAAAAAATAGCACTTCTGTTAATCAATACTGCACATCGCCCAACATTTCAATGACCCGGTTTGGCCATGCTTTTCGACCGGACCGGAACATATTCACGGCCGTGCGCCAACAACGCCCATATCACCCGTGCCATCTTGTTGGCTAATGCAACCGCAGCCACTTTGACGCCGCTGCGTTCGGCCAGCTTTACCGCCCAGTGCAACAGTTTGTCCGGCTTCTCGCCAGAACACCGCAACGCGCTGCGGGCGCCGTGTATCAGCAAGGTGCGCACATATGCATCGCCAACTTCCGTTGTCAATAGGATGGTTTTCGGTTTCTCATTTTTCTCATAGGCAATATAGAATTTCCTGAAGGTGGCGTAGCAGTAAATCTCGACGGTGAATCACGCTGATATCCGCGGGGTTGGGTACCGCATTACAGAGGTCCGTCTCATGAGCCTGCCGCTTTCTTGGTCCGCAAGTCGGCTGAATGCCGTTGCCAAACGCGGACGCGCTCGGCCTGGCAACTGGAGAAAGCATCGCCCACCTCAACTACTTGATCCATCGTGGCGAAGCCATGAAGCAACTCGATGACGATGATGTCGCGTGGTACCGCATTGTTTGTTGACGTTCGCATGGCGTTGGCGCATGGATAACCGATGGACGAGTTGGGCATAATATTTTTGCCGCTGTGCTTCTTTACGTTTCCTAGATCGTGGCACACACTATTGCAAGATCCGATGATCGGTGAACGGGATGAGCAATTCCGTTTGCCGGGGTTGATGGAACTGGACGTCGCCTAGGTCAGTGGACCTCGACCCGCAAAGCGTGGGGGCGGTGCCAAAAAGAAGTATTTACGCTTATTCAGGCAGCCGAACATGCGCAAACAACATACCAATCCGCCGGGAAACTCGCCTTCTTTCGACAGCGAAATTGACGAGGGTGAACGACGCTTTAGATCGCTTGCCGATGCAATCCCCCAACTCGTGTGGACAGCCAGTCCGGACGGCACGTTCGAGTACTGCAACCAACGCTGGATCACCTATACCGGACTCACGTTGGAGCAATCCCAAAGAGGGGATTGGAGGAGTCTATTAATTCACCCGGATGATTTGCAACATTGGATTGATCACAGGGCGAGAGGATTAGAGAGAGGTGAAGCTTTTGAAGGTGAACTCCGCTTCAAAAGAGCCTCCGATGACGTGTATCGATGGCAACTTGCCCGGGGAGTACCCATTAAAGACGCCAATGGACATATCGTCAAATGGGTTGGGACCAGCACCGACATCGAGGACCAAAAGCAGGCGCAGGCCGCGGCCGAAAGTGCGAACCGCGCGAAATCGGATTTCCTTTCCGGCATGAGCCATGAGCTGCGCAGTCCGCTGAATGCGATCCTCGGTTTCGCCCAGCTGATGGCGTCCGATTCCCCGCCGCCGACGCCCTCGCAGCAGGCCAGCATCGACCAGATTCTCCGGGCCGGATGGCATCTGCTGGAGCTGATCAATGAAGTGCTCGATCTCGCAAAGATCGAGTCCGGCCAGGTGTCACTATCGCAGGAATCGGTGTCGCTGGCCGAAGTCATGCGCGAATGCCAAGAGATGATTGAGCCGCAGGCGCAACAGCGGGGCATGCGCATGAGCTTTCCCCGGTTCGACCTCCCTTGCTTCGTCCATGGCGACCGGACCCGGGTCAAGCAGATCCTGATCAACCTGCTGTCCAACGCGATCAAATACAACCGCGAACAGGGATCGGTCGAAGTGACGTGCAGCGCAAACACAGCGGAACGCATGCGCGTCAACGTCAGGGATGGCGGCCCGGGATTGCCGCCGGACAAACTGGCGCAGCTGTTTCAGCCCTTCAATCGTCTCGGACAAGAAGCCGGCGCCGAGGAAGGCACCGGCATCGGCCTCGTGGTGGCCAAGCGGCTGGTGGAACTGATGGGGGGCGCGATCGGCGCAGAAAGCACCGTCGGCGCGGGAAGCGTGTTCTGGTTCGAACTACGCTCGGCGGCCGCACCGCGAGTCGCCGCGGGCGGCCCCGAACCCGCCGTGCTTGCCAAAGCGCAAGTTCAGGACGGTGCGTCGCCGCATACCTTGCTCTATGTCGAGGACAACCCGGCGAACCTGGAACTGGTCGAACAACTCATCGCACGCCACACCGAGATGCGCCTGCTGACCGCGGTGAATGGGAAGCTCGGCATCGCGCTGGCACGCACCGCGCAGCCGGAGGTGATCGTGATGGACATCAATCTGCCGGACATCAGCGGCACCGACGCGCTGAAAATTCTGCGCGACGACCCGGCAACGGCGCACATCCCGGTGATTGCCCTCAGTGCAAATGCGATGCCACGCGACATCGCGAAGGGCATGAAGGCAGGATTCTTCCGTTATGTGACCAAGCCAATCAAGCTCGATGAATTCATGGACGCACTGAACCTGGCACTGGAATTCGCGCAGGTGAATCAGCGCCAATGAGTCTCCCAGCAGAATGACGGCATCCGGCCGATATGAATCAACCGCCCCCAGGATATGATCGAAGCGACCATGTGGGTCACCACAAAAATAGATCGTGCTCATTATTTGTTAATAATAGCGTTGGCCTGCAAATGACGTCTTAATGCCAGTTCTTCAGTCTCATCAAAGCCATCGTCGCAGAAAATGAAATGAGGATCGTCGGTCAGCCAGTTCCAGGGATCATCGTCTAGCGCAATCCAGGGCCCGGTAAAGCCATTCCCCATCATCCAAGCCACGGCCTCGTAATACCTGACGCCGGTCTGATCCAGCGGGTTCATTTCGGACTGTAAATTCGGCGTCACTCTTGCCGATGTCCGCAGAAAAGAACCCCTTCAGTTCTTCCAGGGTGTGGTGTTTGCGCCAGTCACTGGAAACGGCAATTTTCACGTCCGGGTAATCCCGCAACTCCGCTTCAAGCCGCGGCAGAAACCGGCAGTAATCTGCAATGCGATCACCAAAGCGGTGCAGTACACCATCAAAATCCAGGAACAGGATCATGAAGGTCCCATTTCCCTGAAAGGGAATCGATTCGCTGGGCGTCGTTTAGGGCATGGTGCGGCTCAAGCCCGGTGACCAGAAAATATTGAGCAAAGAGATCGCTCCCCAGATTTCCGCGGATATTTCTGCGCTTTAACCAGGCCGGCATATCACGATCGAGAAGATCCCAAAGGTGGTCCCAATCGCCAGGGTAATCAAAGCAGATAGTCGGCCCATCATCGGCAAACTGTTCTAACCACTCGAAAACTGCTTGGCTGAGCCGCCATAGTGACATTGCAGTCCCAGGGCGCTTACCCAGTAACGGCAAGGCTGTTTCACGAACAAAGTCTGAGCACCTCGAGCGATCGAAATCAAGCACTTCGCCATAAAACGCTCGGCCGTCCGATGATACGAGGCCGATCGAAATCAGGTCTACGCCATCAAAAAAGCCGCTAAATTCAGTATCGACAAAAATATTTCATACTAGCGGCAAATCAAACACAAGAGCCCTGTCGAAATCGGCATTTTCAAACGTGACGTATTGAGGATCCTTGAAACGCTTGTTTTCGGGATAGCCGCACGGATTGGCGATAACGGTGGTCCCCGCGACGTTGTAGCGAGAACTCGCGTGGCTGTGTCCGTGAATCCATAGTGCGGCTTTTCCCATGAGGGGCGTCAGGTCACTGTAGAATGCCGGGTTCGCAGGGTTGCCGGCAAATTTTTCGTCGATCGAGGCGGGATGTGGCCCATGGTGGGTGACAACCACCGTTTGACCAGGAAACGGCTCATCCAGTTTTTGTGCCAACCATTTCCGCGACTGTTTGTGTAGCGCCAGAGCGTGGCTGGGCATGAATCGCTTGCCATCCGCGACGCGGATGACCTCGTGGTCTCGCATTCCATATCGGGCTTCAAACATCGCGCCGGGCCGGTCACCTGTCAATTCGTAGTCGGTCCATAGGCAGCACCCCAGAAAGCGCACGCCATTCAAGACATATTCGTCATTCTCAAGATAGTGGACATTGGTGCCGGCGGCCGTTACCCGTAACGCATCCTGCACCTTGAGCAAATTCTGACCATAAAACTCGTGATTGCCATGCACGTAGACCACCGGCACCGGCCAATCGCGAAATGCCTCGATCGCTTTGGTGCGGTTGTGGATATCACCGGCCAGGACCAGTACATCGGCATCAGTCTTGTCGATGATCCGATAATCGGCATGCGATTGCATCAGAAATTCAAGGTGCAAATCGGAGGCGATCTGAATTTTCATCGTTCGATACTCAGGTTAAGGAAAACTGGCCGAGGCAATCAACCCAGTCGTTGCGCAACTCGGTTGCCGCCTGGCCGACGATACCGAGGGCTGACAATGCAGCTCGCTGGCTGCGGTTGGTCGCAGGACCTTCGGTAGCGAGTTCTCACTCATACAGGGCGGGCCTCAGCAAGGACGTAGTCACGGATCTCAGGCGGAAGATCGCCGGGCGTCAACAAGTCTACCGGGACATCCAGTAGTTCCTCCAATTCGACCTGCAGGCCGGTAGCGCGCAACCGGCGTTAGCCAACAAATATCTGGCCGAGTATGGTTCCAAGCCAAGAAAAAAGTGAATTCCTGCATGGTATCACTCGCGTAAGAATAGGACGACATTGGGTAGCTTGGGCCACATGCACCACGGGAGCGACGCCTGAGGTTGGGGAAGAACCAACTCATTCGAGACATCGAAAGCAGCGATTCCTTAATATCGAGTGACCGCTCTTAAAACGGGAGCACCTTGCCCGTTCGCCGGTTCTGATGAATAGTACAAAATCTGCTGGGATAACCAGGACGGCGACACCCAGAGAAACCCCTCGGAACCCAACTCTAACGGATACTCATGGAACGGTTTCAAGTTAACCCCCTACTTGCGCGATTTGGCCTAGGCAGTAAATGACATTATTGCCATAATGTCGAGTATCATCGGGATGTGCCAATTCTAGATGCGTCAGCACTCATCATGCCTTCTGCCAATCTGCACCCCGATATGCCTCCCGCGCTCGCGACGATCGAAAGCGTCCAACTGCCCTCCCACATCGATGGCCGGGATGGCACCAACCGCGCCACCGGCAATCGCCCGCAAATCGCCGCCGACTACGATGTCGATGCGATCAAGGCATGGCTCGCGCGCTTCCTCGATACCAAGACCACGTTCGACAATTACCGCAAGGAAGCCGAACGCTTGCTGCTCTGGTCGACCGTCCAGCTCGGCAAACCGCTGTCGTCGCTCACGCATGAAGACCTGCTGGTCTATCAACGGTTTCTGTCGGATCCGCAGCCGGCAAAGCTCTGGGTGATGTGCGATGGCCGTAAGTTCGCGCGCGCACATCCAGAGTGGCGGCCGTTTGCCGGCCCCCTCTCCCCTGCCAGCCAGCGCCAGGCGATCATCATTCTCAACACGCTGTTCTCGTGGCTGGTCAATGCCGGCTACCTCGCCGGCAATCCACTGTCGCTGTCGCGCCAGCGCGCCCGCAAGGCGAAGCCACGCATCACCCGTTACCTCGAAGAGGACTTATGGAACGAAGTGAAAATGACGATCGACTTGATGCCGAAGGAATCGGATCGCGAACGCGAGCATTACTATCGCGGACGGTGGCTATTTTCTCTGCTGTACCTGTGCGGATTGCGCATCTCGGAAGTGGTCGGCAACACGATGGGTAGCTTCTTCTGCCGGCGCGACAAGGCTGGTGAAGAGCGCTGGTGGCTCGAGATCCTGGGCAAAGGCGACAAGTTGCGGATAGTCCCGGCGACCAATGAACTGATGGTCGAGTTGGCGCGCTATCGCAGAGAAAAAGGCCTTGCATCCTTCCCGTTAGCGGGCGACGACGTTCCGCTCCTTTTGCCGATCGGCCGTCGCACAGAACCAATGACGCGCGGCGCTGTGCATGCAATAGTGAAGAAGGTATTCGAGCACACTGCCATCCGGCTCAGACAACGCGGCGAGCAATTCCAAGCGATTGCGGATCGTGTAGAACAGGCGTCTGCCCATTGGCTGCGACACACGGCCGGTTCTCACATGGCCAATAGCGATGTCGACCTGCGGCACGTCCGTGACAACCTGGGACACGAATCGATCGGCACGACAAGCAACTACCTGCATTCATCGGACGACAAACGGCATAAGGAGACGGAGGAGAAACACCGCATCAAGTGGTGACATGAGTTGCCCAACCAACTTCTGTCTTTCTTCAAGAAAGTAATTAGTAGCGCTCGTCTTCAAGAATTTTGCCATCAGTATTTTCCTCAATTAATTATCGCAGTTTTGGTCTCCGAAAAAGACCATCACCATGTACAGGCACTTGGAGCCGATACAGTAGTTGATCGACAACGTCTCGGTCGACGCGGCAATGCAGATTGAACAATTTACGGCCATCACTAGCTTCGCGAATTTCCCAAATTGGCAGCAATGCATGCTTCTGCGATGCATCGAGCCATACGACAGCCCGTAGACTATGGTGTTTCCGCGCCCGTAGTAACAAGAAGACGAAGGAAGCGTACAGTTCATGTTCAAGCACTAATCTATTTGCTTTGCGTGATTCCCAGACCGTGTCGGAGAGCTGCACCAACAAGCCATTTTGAGGTCGATACTTGCCACTCTTGGCCAGTTTGCATAGTTGGTCCCATCGGTCCGCTTCGCCGGCATCATAGAGGTATCTCTGCGTAATCCAGCCAAACTGGACGCCTAATCCGCCGCAAACTGGACACGCATTCCACGCCAAACTGGACACTT
>NZ_JBHRTP010000001.1:0-26822 GCF_042646465.1 Pseudundibacterium arcticum | reverse complement strand
CATCATGTTTTCCTGAAAAGTGGACGACGGAGTATGAATCGCGTGTAAATAATGTACCACTTGAGCGCATTGGTAACGGCGGACTCAGTGAATTGAAAGTGACAGGACGGGTGAGTCTCATTGACGGTGCCAGACTGCTGTGTAACGGAGTGGCAGCTAGCCCTGACTTTGGCAACCACTTTCCTGTCTTGCCAAATCGTGCCGACTGTTCGATGGCGCTTCGGCTGCTAGAGGAAAAAACTATCAGGGAAGGGCATCTTATCGTGACGTTCTCCGTCAGCTCTCACTATGAGGTTAAATCATGAATCAGTGTCCGGGCGATAGCATCAGTCGCTCCAGCATTTCCTTTTTCTGGACGCGATCGATCCACCATTTTAATGCCGCGCCGTCTTCGCCGGTACGCCAAGCAAGATAAAACGTTTCGACCGGCTTTGGCTCGTGCACCTTTTTCTCGATCAGCAAGCCGTCCGCAAGCGCGGTGCGCGCGGTAGGTTCCGGCAGAAAGCCGAATCCAAGTCCTGCGAGCTGGAATTCATACTTGTTTCGCATATCGGACACGGTCAGTGTGTCCTGACCGAATACCAGTCCCACCGTGCGCGGCGGTAATTTTCGTGCCGAATCCGCGACCGAGATCGCGCGATGAGCACGTAGTTCTGCTGTGTCGAGAGGTTCAGGAGCTTTGGCCAATGGATGCGTTGGCGCTACGGCGAAGATGAAGGGAATGGACCCCATAGGCACGGCGATATAGCCACCGCCGGATGGGCCTTCACCCGCGGCGCCGATCAGCAAATCAACCCGTCGGTCCAGTAACGCTTCCCATGTACCGGATAGCGCCTCATGCACGATACGCAAGCGCGTCTGATCGGCAATCTCGTAGAAGGCATCGATATCGTCCTTCAGCCCAATTGGAGAAAACAGCGAATCCATCCCGATGGATAGTTCAGTTTCCCAGCCAGAAGCGACCCGCCTGACGCGCGATTCCAAATCTCCCGCCGCCTTGAGCAGGTAGCGTCCTTCCTTCAGCAACTCTTGTCCGGCGCGCGTCAGGCTGACTTTCGGCCCAATGCGTTCGAATACTTGTACGCCGAGATCGTCTTCGAGCTTGGCGACTGTGTAAGAAATGGTCGAAGGAACCCGGTGCAACTCCTTACCAGCTGCCGAGAACGAGCCGCGACGGTCAATCGCGTCGATGATCTGCAGCGCTTCGAGGCTTAATTTTAACATTCGATATTTTCGATCATAGAGTGGTAAATTTTCCGTTTTTCTTTTGGTTTCTACACGAGCATAATCCGATTCATTGGAATTTCTGAGGTAACAGCAAGAATATTAGCAAATTTCATTGTTCGAAATTATCGCACTTGCAATTAACCATGACCCATCTCGGTATCGTTCGATGGTGTCAACAAGGAACCGAAGGAGAACCTGATGTTACAAATTCGCAAAAGTGAGGATCGTGGGATTGCCAATCACGGTTGGCTGCATTCGCACCACACCTTTTCGTTCGGTCACTACCAGGACCCGCAACACACCGGTTTCGGTCCTCTGCTCGTGATCAACGAGGATCGCGTGCAACCGGCCCAAGGCTTCGGTACCCATGGGCACCGTGATATGGAGATCATCTCCTATGTACTCGACGGCGCGCTGGAACACAAGGACAGCATGGGCACCGGCTCGGTATTGCATTATGGCGACGTTCAACGCATGACTGCGGGAACCGGGGTGCGGCACAGCGAGTTCAATCATTCCCGGTCAGAACTGGTGCATTTCCTCCAGATCTGGATTGAACCCAACGTGCAAGGGATTGCGCCAGGATATGAAGAGAAGCACTTCAATCCAGAGTCGAAAAAGGGCCAGTTGCGCCTGATCGCCTCGCCGGACGGCCGTGCCGACTCGGTGCTGATCCATCAGGATGCGGCAATTTATGCATCGATCCTGAACGGTGATGATCAAGTCCAGCACCAACTCGCACCCGGCCGCACCGCATACCTGCATGTGGTGCGCGGGCAACTGACCGTGAACGGTGTCGCACTGGCGACCGGCGACGCACTGAAAGTGACCAAGGAAAACCTGCTCACTCTTGGTCAGGCCGAAGCGGCCGAAGTCTTGTTATTCGATTTGCCTTATTAATTCCGTCCAACCATATCAGGAGATTGCCATGCAAAATGTATCGAAACTGTCTTACCCCCTCGGCCGTGCTTTCCTCGGCGCATTATTCTTCATTTCCGGCATTTACAAAATCATTGGCTTTGCGTACGTGGCGGGCTGGATGGCGAGTTCCGGCCTGCCGCTCGCCGGCCTGTTACTGGCAATAACGATCGTGATTGAAATCGGTGGCGGCTTGATGTTGATCACCGGATGGCAGGCGCGCTGGTCGGCGCTGGTATTGGCGCTGTTTTTGATCCCCGTCACTTTCGTTTTCCATGCCTTCTGGAGCGCCGATGCAGCGAGCTTCCAGAACCAGTTGACGCAGTTCCTCAAGAACCTGGCGATCGTCGGCGGCATGTTGCTGGTGCTGCAACGTGAGCAGCCCGTAGCCAAGCGGTAACCACTGCATCTGCATCAGATACTTCCTCATCGTGATTGTCCGTGCGCAGTCATTGATTGCATCCCGCAACTCCACTTTTAAAAGGCTTACCTATCATGGCAACCATTCTTCACATCAATAGCAGTGTCCGCAATACAGGTTCCATTTCCCGTCAGCTGACCGCTGAATTCCTGAGTAAATGGCAGGCCGTCCAGCCTGCCGATATGATCGTCGAGCGCGATCTGGCAGCCAACCCAGTGCCGCACCTGACCGAACAAATGATGGGAGCGTTCTTTACGCCGGCAGAGCAACGTTCCCCAGAACAGGCGCAGACTGTGCAATTGTCCGATGACCTGGTGGCTGAACTGCTGAGCGCCGATACCATTGTGCTCGGCGCGCCGATGTACAACTTCTCCGTCAGCTCGACACTGAAGGCCTGGATCGACCATGTGGCCCGCGCTGGCTTGACATTCAAATACACTGAAACCGGCCCGGTTGGCATGGTTCAGGGTAAGAAGGTGTATATCTTTACCTCGCGCGGCGGCGTTTATAGTCAAGGCCCGGCCAAGTCGATGGATTTCCACGAAACGTATCTGCGTGCGGTGCTGGGCTTTATCGGTCTGACCGACATCACCTTCATTCATACCGAAGGGCTGGCGATGGGCGACGCGGCGGTGGCCGATGCGCTGACGCAAACCCGACAGGCAATTGGCGAATTAGTAGCAGCCTGAACGCTTTAAATTGTAGGGCGGGCATGGCATCCGCAGGGTGCCGTGCCTCTTATTCGTTCAAGCGATTTATCCTATGAACCCATCCGCCTTGTCATTACAAAATGTCGAATGTAGTGCCTTGGCCGAGATCTGCGAGAAGGCTCCTTTACCATGACGATCAAACGCGGTACGGTGATTCACACCCCATTCAACAATTTGGTCTTGAGTGAAAAACATGAAACTATGGCAGGGAAGGGGCCATGAATTCACCCGTTATATCAACAGGAGAACACTACGACAAGAATCATAGGGATTACAGGATGCCTACGTAGCCATTCGTACAATACCGCCTTGTTGCGTGCGGCTGCAGCACTGGTGCCGGACGGAGCCACGTTGGAGGTCGCGATACTCAAGGGAATCCTGCTCTATGATGGTGACATAGAGCAGACGCACGGTATTCCATCGCCAGTAACAGCGTTAAAAGAACTGATCGCTGGCGCTGATGGCGTACTGTTGGCCACCCCTGAATACAACAGTCCCGTACCTGGCGTGTTCAAGAACGCGATTGACTGGGACACTAAAAATAGTGTTCATCGTTTAATCAGTAGAGATGGGGGATGCGCTGTGAACTGGACTACTGGCCTAACGTTTATCAATTGTTTGACCAGTCCCCAGCGGGAAACAGTGATGCTTGGAGCCTGTAACCGATGATGCAAGAATTAGTATTGCTCATAGCACAGTACGGACTGTTGCTAGTGTTTGCCAATGTGTTGTTGGAACAGCTCGGTTTGCCATTGCCAGCGGTGCCCACGATGATTGTTGCCGGAGCCCTGGCCGCCGACGCGAAGCTTTCAGTCTTTGCTGTATTTGCGGTGTCGTTTGTTGCCTGCATCATCGGCGATGCCGTTTGGTATTGGGCCGGCCGGCACTTCGGCAACGGGGTGCTAAAGCTTTTGTGCCGCGTTTCGCTTTCTCCTGATTCTTGCGTCAGGCAGTCTGAAGTGCGCTTCGATCGATGGGGCAGTAGTTTGCTGATGGTGGCGAAATTTATTCCCGGTTTGTCAACGATGGCACCACCGATGGCTGGCGTGATGCACCTTGGATGGGCTTCTTTCTTGTTTTATGACAGTGTTGGGACGGTTGTCTGGGTTGGAGCTGCGATCTGTGCTGGGTTCTTATTTCATAAGGAGATTGACGATCTCTTTGCCCGCTTGGAAAGCATGGGCACCATTGCGTTGGTACTTGTGGCGGGACTCTTGGTGGCCTACATCGTGATCAAATGGTGGAAACGGCGGCGTTTGTATAAGATGCTGCGCATGGCACGGATCAGTGTCGATGAACTGCAACAGTTGATGGCGGGAGGCGAGAAACCTGTGATTGTTGACGTTCGTTCCAATGTCGCTCGTAAGCTTGACCGGCGCAGCATACCCGGTGCGTTGCCGGTGACTATCGGGGAGGTAGATGCCCAGATTGGCCACCTCCCAACCGACAGCGAAATCATTTTGTACTGCACATGTCCCAATGAGGAATCGGCAGCGCGTGCCGCGAAGATACTGATAGACCGCGGCTATACCCGGGTGCGCCCACTACAAGGTGGCTTGGAAGCATGGGTAGACGCCGGTTACATGTTGGAAGAATTCTTTCCGAGTTCTGCTTGCGCGGCCGCTAAATAGGCGGAATTGAAAAATACTCAATCGCAAAATGCACCGGGTCCAGCAAGTTGGTTGTGCTGAGCATAGCGATCCAGCGTTTTTTTCGACTTATTGAGAAACGCAACCTTGTCGCAATAACGACGTTTAGATCCAGTTCGAATAGCCTTGACTCCTTTCTCCGGGGCATACACGTTGCGTGTCATGTAAATCGTCGTAGGGATAGGCGCAGGCGATCCAGGTGCCGACGTCATGGTCGGCCACGTCGAGCTTGCCGCTGACGGCCAGGTTCATTTGGGAAACGAATAGCCGGAGTTCGTTCGCCACGGTCTTCAGGTCGTAACCTGCCTGCGGCCGGTCGCTATCGCCGAAGCCGCAGGGCCGCCGACCGACAAAGAGCCATGATGAAACGTCGTCCAGAAGGCGTCGTCTGTCTGCGATCCCTTCGGCACGGCGGTCGCATCCTCGCCCCGCGCCGGAGGCCGCGAGGCAGGGCAAAGCGAGCTAGAAGGCGAACGCAACGCGCATACGCTTAAACATGAATCATCCCCCTTGCGAATCTTCCGGCCCGATTCGTTTTGTCGTCGCTCGCCTTCTACGGCACGGCAAACGTTATCCTGCCCCCATCCCGGCATGACTTGATACTCTGCCCCGGCTGCTCGAACGCCGAGCAAAGACGATTGCCTTGGGGGTCCTCGAGGCTCGGGTGGACGCGCAATTCGTAAGTCCCGGCCCGCCACTGCAACGAAGGTATAAAGCGCCATTGGGTTTCTCCTTTCGCCAGCGTGACCTGTCCCGCCAATCGTCGTCCGTCCGATGCTGCCACCGCGATCATCTGTGCGGCACTGGAGTCCAGCGCCGCGGGAAAATCGATCCGTAGCGGCTCGCGGCTGGCCGCCGCGGGAACGCGAATTGCCCAGCGCTGGAGATCGATACGCTGCCGAAGCGCCGGTCCAACCACCCAGGTCTTTCTGATCGGCTCGGGAAATTGCGGATCGTCGATTGCCAGCACCACGGTCTCGCCGCTGTGCAGCGCCATACCCAGCGCAATGTTGGGTCCCACCCCGGTCTTGATGCGGCCGGGGTGCATCAGGATGGACACGCGCATACCGTCCCGGCTATGCAGCGGGACGTCGAGAAACGCATCGTCGATGGGTGCGCCGGCCTCGTCGAGCAGCACCACGTGGTGCATGTCCAACGGGGAAGCCAGCGGCGTGTCGAGTTGGAGTTCGATGCGAAGCAGGTTCTCCGGTACGCCATCCCCCGACGGCGTCACCTGAGGCGCAGCATGGCCCGCGGGCGAAACCACCGCGAGTGCGAGGGCGAAGCCCAGAAGGCGGCCGCTATTGATGGTCATGTGTTCGTACCTGTATGCACGCTGACGCCGCACCGTTTTCGCGTCCCTAGCGCGCTAGCTCGGGGTAACCCTCGATGGTGCGGCCGAACTTGTGGAAATCGCGGAACTTGTCGGTGGGAGGATATTGATAGTCCGCGAAGTCGTACTCGTTGACGAAGTCACTCAAGCGCAGATACGCGCCCTTTGGAATCGACACCGGCTGCATGTCGCCCGTGGCGTCGTCGCGCCGCAGCGCCAGGAGCAGGTTGTCGTTCAGGTTGTCGACCCGCATCGAAGCGGACAGCGGCACCATCATCGCCTTGACCCCCAGGTAGGGCTTGGTCGGCCAGTCGATCGGCGTGCTCAGACCCGGCTTGGCGGCTCCATCGGCGATGTCCGCCAAGGTCAGGAGATCGATGCGCGACTCGAGTTCGCCACCAGTGCGTAATCGACGTCACCGAGCTTGAAGGTCACCAGCCCGACCGGCACATTGCCCCATCCCAGTTCGCCGACCGTCTTGGCCACGATATGCGCTCCATCCTTCAAATCCTTCAAGGGGATGGTCACCAACGGCGTGCAGGTATATGCCGCCACCAGGGTCGGCTCGCCGCCGACCGACATCACGGCCATGGCGCGGATCGGCGCCCGCGTTTCAACCTCGTTGTGGACCGGGTGATACATTTCTATCGTCGACGCCCGTGGGTTGCCGTTGAACGGGAAATCGTAGACTCGTAAGGTCGACGCGAAGCTGCGATTGGACAGGCCGGCCACGTAGAGCTTGCCCTGATAGAACTTCATGTCGGTCACAGTCAGGCTCTGCGCCGGAGGTCGCGCCAGAACGACTGGTCGGCGGACGGCTCGTCGGTGATCGCCGCCGAGCCCGCTACTTTCCGCAAGTCGACCGTCTTGACCTTGCCACTGGCGTCGATGGAGACGATCGCCGCTTGGGCCGGCGACTTGCCGCGCCGCACGGTCAGTGACACATAGGCGATTTCGCTGCCGGGCTGCACGGCCAGGTCCTCGAATCGAATCGACGATTGAGGAACGCCCAATGCGGTGGCGATGGGACCCTGGATGTCCTTGAGATTGAATGGCTTGGCGGCGGCAGCTTTCGGCACCGGAACCGGCAGCGTATAGATCCGGGCCCCCTTCCAGTCCGCTACGAACAGCGTGCCGGTGTCGCCGAAGGTCAGTTTCGTGGCCGATTTGATGGTTGCCGCTGGAGAGGCGTGGACCAGTTCGGAGCACAGATAGAGTACGGTGGCAGCAACCGCGAAGAATGAGCGTATTGTCATAGAATACCTCGCTGGAAAGAAAATGAACTTGACCGTTGGAGCGGAACCGGGCGATCGAACGCTGCATGGTGCGACAAAAATCGGAACGAACAAATCCGAACCGCGCTGCTATCGTTACCGCTGAGAATGCTTCGTCGCACCTTCGATCCCCATCCCCAAAACAACGCGAAATCGAACCGGAGGGATGAGGCCACGCCCAAGCGCATGAGGCGACACTCCAACCGCCAATAGGGAACAAGTGTTCCCTAATTTTATCGGTAGTGCGTAGTAATTTAGTTCGCGGCGCATCAATGTCAAGGAGGCACTTCCGTCTTTTGGAAGGAATTCTCTGACACGGCGGGCGATGGTTTCCTGAATGCTACCTAACAGCGTGATTTGTCTGGGTATTGCTCTTTGGTAATGGCCGCGCAATTTACTGCGGAGCACTCCCTGACCGTGTGTGAGCCCTCGGCGCTCGCCTTGGACACGGCGCCGTGCGCATTCTTCGCAAAGCTCAGCGTCACTCGTTCCCATTCGACACGGAGTTCCGACGCACCCTATTCATGCAGCATCAATTATAAAACCGAAGTAAACACCACAAAGAATACGCACAAGCCGCTTTATTCTTGAGGGGAAGCCGTGGCGAGTCCAGCGGCATCGCCTCGAAGGAATTTCCTTCAGAACATGTTGCGTGGAAGTTGCCAGATTTGTTGCACGCAAGCGTGAGCGCGTCCGCTTCCGGGGCCTGGGTCAATGCCCAGGCCACTTCTCAGTCACCCCTCTATCGCCAGTCAATTGGGATTAAATTTTCGATTTAGCGATTAAGAAATTCTACAAGCTTTGGAACAACCTGATCAGTCGCTTCCTCCATGAGCCAGTGGCCGGATCTCGGGATAACGATGCCCTCCACGTTTGTCGCCACAAGTCGTCCCTGTTGTATCAAGAACTCACCAGAAGCTTTTTCACCGGTGAGAACAAGCATTGGCATTGGTAACGGTGTTTTCGCGAACTGCTCAAAATCCTTTGCATCTTGCTCGAATGCGCGGAAGACCTCGAAACCTGCTCGCATGTGGCCCGGTTGTGCATAGGCTGCTGCGTAAAACTTACGGTCGCGCTCGGGAACGGAGTGCGTTTTATCAGCGGCAAAGTCATTCCAGAAATGTTCCAAATAGATGCGCTCACGTCCCTTCACGAGTCCGAGCGCTGTCTCACCGTAGAAATGGAAATGCCACAGATCGCGCAGCAGCCAAACGTCGCGCCAATTGCCTACCCCGGGCAAGAACGCGTCCATCAACACGATCCGATCCACTTCCTTGGGATACTGTGCCGCATACGCATAAGCGACCATCAGTCCGATGTCATGCCCGACAAGTCCAATATGGTCAAAGCCAAGGCCGGACACGAGGGCGTGAATATCTTGGGCCATGCCTACCTTTGTGTAGCCGTCTGGCGGGGCGGACGATTGCCCGAACCCGCGCAGGTCGGGAGCGATCACGGTGTGTGACTTTGCGAGCCGTTCTATTAACGGAAGCCACATATGACTTGTTTCAGCGTAGCCATGTAAAAGTACTACGGGGTCCCCTTTGCCAGAAACCAGATAGTGAATGCGTATTCCATTGACGTCCGCGAAGCGGCTTTGTGGGGCTTGAGAAAATGCAGAAGCCCCAAAGACAGCAGCCGCTGCAAGAGCGAGCAAGCCGGTATAAACCGTAGCTCTTATAGTCTGAATAAGTGTGATCGTGCGGAGGGAATTCAACAAATTTTTCATGGAGCTTCTCCAAGTTATTATTGAAAGAAATACTGTTGACTCATCGCTTTACCGGCAGCGCATTCAGGGGTGGCAAACAAGGCAGATTCAGCGGGCATGAAGTGCCTCACATCGCTTCAAATATCGGCTTGTGTACACAAACTTCCAGTGGAAAATATTGATTTGTTTGATTTTCTTTCTTCAGTTGCAGCGTTTTTTCATTGTAGGCTGCTTTCCATATTGCGCTTGACTATCAGTGACTGTTTCCTCATCTTGCGGTAAGTGCAGATTCGAGCGACATGAGTTGACAGTGACGGCTTGCACTAGACATCCATGTCCCATGGGGGTGTCTCTTTGAAAGCGTCAGCTAGGAAATCGACCATCACGCGAACCTTCGCACTGAGATGACGACGACTCGGATAAACGGCCAGCACATCAATGTCTGGCAGTCGGTAGCCGGGTAACAGCGGCACAAGCCTACCGGCGCGCAAGTCGGCACCGATCAAAAAGCTGGGTTGCCAGATGATGCCAAGTCCCGCCAGCGCCGCCGCGCGTGCGGTATCGCCATTGTTGGTGTGCATAACGCATGACACCTTTACCGGATTCGCGTGGCCATTTTCATCGGTGAAATTCCACTCGTCGGCTGTAGCGGCGTAACTGTATCCAATGCAAGTGTGGCCGATCAGGTCGGACGGAGTTTTCGGTGAACCGTTTTTGCGCAGATAGGCAGGAGAAGCGCAGACGATGTTGTGCGAGGTGGCGAGTTTGCGCGCCGCATAGGAGGTTGAACCGGTGCGCGAGATACGTATCGCCAGGTCATAACCTTCCTCAACGATGTCGACCACGCGGTCAACCAGTGCAATGTCCAGCTCCACTTCAGGATAGCGCTGCAGGAACTGCGGCCACAGCGGTGCCAGATGCAGAATGCCGAAGCTTAGCGGTGCGTTAATACGAAGCAGTCCGCGTGGCTGCATGGTAGCTGATGATGCGATCAGCTCGACTTCTGCCACTTCATCGAGGATGGCCTTGGCCCGCTCAAACAGAGTCTCTCCACTTTCCGTCAGTGACATCTTCTGCGAACTGCGATTGAGTAGCCTCGTGCCCAGATGGGATTCCAGATCGCGCACATAGCGCGTCACATTGGCAGGGGATGTCTCCAGCGCGTCGGCCGCGCGCGCAAAGCCATTTTTTCGTACCACCTCCACAAATACCTCGAGCGCACGCAAGCGATCCATATCGTTCTCTCCAGTTGCTGATTCACAAATACTGAACGCATCATCATTTTTTATGGCATTGATGTATGCATTTGTAAATCATATAGTGTGTCTACGGGCTGAGCAACCGCGCCAATGCCCGATCAGTCATTGACCCCGTAGCCAATCAATTACTTTATTAGGAGCAGCACCATGAATCGTTTAAACGGAAAAGTCGCCATCATCACCGGCGCAAGTTCAGGGATAGGTCGAGCAACCGCAAAACTGTTTGCCAGCGAAGGCGCCAAGCTGGTGGTCGCAGCGCGTCGTCAGCCAGAGCTCGATAGCTTGGTGGCGGAAATCACGTCGGTGGGTGGTGTGGCGGTTGCCCTTGCGGGTGACGTCCAATCAGAAGCTTATGCGCAAGCCCTGGTTGAGTTGGCATTGAGCAAATTTGGCCGCCTCGATGTTGCTTTCAACAATGCGGGCACTCTGGGTGAAATGGGCCCAACTACCGACATATCCGAACAAGGTTGGACAGAAGCCCTAAACACCAATCTGACCAGCGCCTTTTTGGGTGCCAAGCATCAAATTCCAGCGATGTTGAAAACGGGTGCCGGCTCGATTATTTTCACGTCGACCTTCGTTGGCCATAGTTTTGCCTTCCCCGGTGTGGCCGCTTATGCTGCAAGTAAATCGGGATTGATTGGGCTGACTCAGGCATTGGCGGCCGAATATGGCGCGCAAGGAGTGCGCGTCAATTCGATTCTGCCTGGCGCCGTGGACACAGAAATGTACCGGGGCATGAACAACACCGTCGAATCGCAAACGTTTGTGACCAATCTGCATGCATTGAAACGTACCGCGCAACCAGAAGAACTGGCGCGCTCGGTGTTGTACTTGGCCTCCGATGATTCTTCTTTTGTCACCGGCACGGCTTCGCTGGTAGACGGAGGAGCATCCATCACGCGCACCTGAGCTTTGAAAATATCTCGAACTATTTACCAATGATGTTTCTTCGCAATCTCGCGGCAGAACATTCGGCAATCTCAACATCAATCCAGGAATTTATTATGAAACGTTTCGACAACAAATCTGTACTCGTCACTGGCGGCAATAGTGGCATCGGTCTGGCCACTGCGCTGGAATTCGCCAGGCAAGGCGCGCGCGTCATGCTGCCAAAGATTTGGCAAACACCTTGGGCGGCCTGGGCATCAAGCTCGATGCCGTGTTTATCAATGCAGGCGTCGCCAAGCTCGCTCCCGTGGAAGCGGTCGACGAAGCATTGTGGGATCAGACTTTTAGCATCAATGTGAAAGGCGCCTATTTCGCGATACAAGCCTTGATACCACTGCTGAATCCCGGAGCGGCAATCATCCTGAACGGCTCCATCAATGCTCATATCGGCATGCCCACTTCCAGTGTATATGCGGCAAGCAAGGCGGCGTTGATTTCGCTCGCCAAAACCTTGTCGTCCGAACTGATCGGCCGCGGCGTGCGCGTCAATGTGGTGAGCCCAGGCCCGGTCGCGACGCCACTGTACGGTCGCCTTGGCATCCCCGCCGAGCAGCTGGACGAAGTAGCCGCCGGCATACAGGCGCAAATCCCGCTCAAGCGTTTTGGTACCCCAGACGAAGTGGCGAGTGCGGTTGTGTACCTTTCATCGCCAGAAGCTGCATTCATCGTCGGCACCGAGTTGATCGTTGACGGCGGTATGAGCCAATTGTAATTCCGGCCGCCCCCGGGCAACCGGGGGAACTCATCCGATTATTTGTCAGAAGTATCGACACTTGTCCACCCGCGTCGCAGTGGCTTATGGAAGTCACGACGCTTCGAGATTTGTTCTGCAGGCGATGGTTTTGCGCCTTCGCTCAAATTTCATGCCTTTTTCGCAGCGTCCGTAGCGATATACCGTTCGCTCCACGCTGCAATCATGTTGGCCACATAGACAGCATCGCTCTTCCGGGTAAGCAGATGGTCGGCGGCGTCCAGCGATATGAAGCTTTTCGGATGCTTTGCCGCAGTGAAGATCTGCATCGCATTCGTAATGTCGACCGTGTCATCACGCGGTGAATGCATGACCAGTAGCGCCCGCCGCAAGCTGCCGATCTTGCCCGTGAGCTTTTGTTCCGCAACGTCGAGCAGGAACTGCTTCTTGATGCGGAACGGTCGTCCGGCGAGCTGCACTTCGGCTTCGCCAGCACTTTCGATCTGGTCGAGGTGCGCTCGGAACAGGCCGGCAACATGTGACGGATCGCTCGGAGCGCCGATGGTGACGACCGCGCGCACTTCCGGCATGTCGATCGCCGCAGCAAGTACCGCCGCCCCTCCCAAGCTATGACCGATAAGCAATGACGGCGCTCGGTAAGCCTGGCGTAAAAAATTGGACGCGGCGAGTAGATCGGCCAGATTGGAAGAGAAGTTGGTGTTGGCGAATTCTCCTTCACTCGCACCCAAACCGGTGAAATCGAAGCGCAACACAGCAATGCCGTGTTCCGTCAGCGCCTGCGCGATTCGGCTCGCAGCAAAGACGTCTTTGCCGCAGGTGAAGCAATGTGCAAACAACGCAAACGCGCGAACCGGACCGTCAGGCGCATCGAGGCGTGCAGAAAGTTTTTGTCCATCTGCGCCGGGAAATTCAGTGCGTTCTATCTTCATTCGAGGACTCCTGGTGTATGTCTCAACCGAGGACTGAAAATTAGGCTAGCGGGATGCGAGAACCCTGCGAACGTTCGCATGTGCCATGACGATCGCAGGATCGCCGTGCATCGCCTCGAAGTAGTGCGTGGAAAAATCGGAAGGCTCGGTGACCGATTGGGACAGCATCGATTTCGCCTGGGCGAATATTGTGCGCATATCCGCTTTCGATACCATTTCATTGTCGAGGATTTCATCGATATCCACCATAAACTCACTCAACTGATGCAGCCAGTCGAACTGCGGATGCCGTGTCAGGAGCTGCAACAGCTGACCTGGATCGACTTGCCCCCATTCTTTTTCGTATTCGTGGCGAGCGACCTTCACCAGCGCCTGATGCAGTTCGCGCAGGGCACGGTTCAGGTCGTCGAGCGCTTTTCGTGTCTTCATAACATACTCGTTTTAAATAATTCTTGTGACAGAGAAACAGCGATCATTGGTCACGTGCGGACAACGCAGTATTTTTACACGTTCATGCTACTTCGTCTTGCTCGATTGCGTCAGAAAAATGACGCTAGGATGCATTTGCATCAGGTAGGTGCAGATCAACCGCATTGCTCGAAATTTTCGATTAACTTGTTCAGATTTCTTCATTTGACTTGGCTCGCTGAATGTTCGACTCTGAAGTCGCCTTTCACCGTGTTTGCAAAGCTGGGCAGGGTAGTCAGCAACGAGCTCCCATACACATCGGGGCATATTTCCATGTCTAAACTAAATAGGAGAAGAACATGCCAGTCGCAATTGCCAAACCTGGAAAAACGCTGCTCGACCCAAACGATCATGTGCTGATTATGATCGACCATCAGTCGCAGATGTCCTTCGCCACCAAGTCGATCGATGCCATTTCCTTGCGCAACAATGCCGCGCTTGTCAGTAGGGCCGCCAAGGAATTCAAAGTCTCGACCATCCTCACTACGGTTGCGGAGAAGACTTTCTCCGGACCGATTTTCGACGAAATCAAGAGCGTCTTCCCGGAAGCGGACGTGATCGACAGAACCACCATGAACACCTGGGAAGACAGCCGTATCGCTGAGCGCGTCAACCAGTTCAATAAAGAGAAAATCGTGCTCGCCGGCCTCTGGACCTCGGTCTGTATCGTCGGCCCGGCCTTATCCGCGATTGACCAGGGCTTCGAGGTATATGTCATCGCCGATGCCTGCGGTGACGTGTCGAATGAGGCGCATGACCGGGCGATGGAACGCATGCTGCAGATGGGTGCGCGTCCGATGACCTCGCTGCAGTACCTGCTTGAGTTGCAACGCGACTGGGCGCGCGGCGAAACGTACAACCAGACCGTAGAGACATCGATCAAGCATGGCGGAGCATATGGTCTGGGCCTGATCTACGCGAAGTCGATGTTTGGTGCCGGCGAAGGACACTGAACGCATACTGACCGCAAGCGAGGGCGACATGAAGCTTTACGTGATATCCATTTCAGCAGGAGTGCTGGTTGGCATTATTTATGGACTGCTCAATGTGCGCTCTCCTGCGCCGCCGGCAATCGCGTTGCTCGGCTTGCTCGGCATGCTGATCGGCGAACAAATTGTTCCATTGGCAACCCGCCTGATGAAGGGTGAACCGATCACTACGGCGTGGTTTGCCAAAGAATGCGTGCCGAAAATAACCGGAACCGGCGGCCCGCCGGTTCCGCCGGACAAGCCCGTTGTGAAAACCATTGAATAGCGCTCCCATCGCCCGGTGAATTTGCGCGTCTCGTCGCTGTACTGCCATTCCAATTGAGAAGAGGTGAGTCATGACACCAGACTTGATTTATACCAACGGAAGATTCACCACGCTGGATAAGGGCAACCCAACGGCGGAAGCGGTTGCCGTGAGTAATGGCCGTTTCCTGGCAGTCGGTTCAGACCAAGAGGTACGTGCGCTTGCCGACACGAATACGCGCGTGGTTGACCTCAAGGGCCGGCGCATCATTCCAGGCTTGATCGACAGCCATATTCATGTCATCCGTGGCGGGCTGAATTACAACCTGGAGCTGCGCTGGGACGGCGTACGTTCACTTTCTGAGGCGATGACGATGCTGCGACGTCAGGTTGCCGTTACGCCGCCGCCGCAGTGGGTGCGGGTCGTGGGCGGCTTCACCGAGCAACAATTCACCGAGAAGCGTTTGCCAACGTTGGCGGAACTCAATGCAGTCGCACCGGATACGCCGGTATTCATTCTGCATCTGTACGATCGGGCACTGCTCAATGGCGCAGCGCTGCGTGCGGCCGGTTATACGAAGGACACGCCGAATCCACCCGGCGGCGAGATCGAGCGCGATGCGCGCGGTGAGCCGACCGGCCTGCTGTTGGCCAAGCCGAATGCGCTGCTACTCTATGCGGCGTTGGCGAAAGGGCCGAAGCTGCCGGTTGAATACCAGATCAATTCGACCCGGCATTTCATGCGCGAACTGAATCGGCTTGGCGTCACCGGCGTGATCGATGCCGGCGGCGGATTTCAGAATTATCCGGAAGACTACGAAGTCATCCGGAAACTCTCGGATAACGACGAACTGACCGTGCGCATTGCGTACAACCTGTTCACCCAAAACAACGGGGGTGAGGTCGCCGATTTCAGTCGCTGGGTGGAGATGGTAAAGCCGGGCGAGGGCACCGATTCCTATCGGCATAATGGCGCTGGCGAAATGCTGGTGTTTTCCGCGGCCGACTTTGAAGACTTCAAGGAGCCACGCCCCGATCTCGCCGCCGGTATGGAAGACCAGTTGGAAGAGGTGGTTCGCATACTGGTCGAACACCGCTGGCCATGGCGGCTGCATGCAACCTACGACGAGTCGATTTCGCGCGCGCTCGACGTGTTCGAAAAGGTGAACCGCGACATGCCGTTCAATGGTCTGCACTGGTTTTTCGATCACGCAGAAACTATTTCTGACCGCAACATTGACCGTGTCGCTGCACTCGGGGGCGGCTTTGCCGTACAGCACCGGATGATGTATCAGGGCGAATATTTTATCGAGCGCTACGGCGCCAAGGCGGTGGAGCGGACGCCGCCGGTGAAAAAAATGCTGGCGGCCGGGGTGCCGGTCGGCGCCGGAACCGACGCGACGCGCGTTGCGTCCTATAACCCGTGGGTATCGCTTGCCTGGCTGGTGACCGGCACGACGCTTGGGGGTACACGGCTCTATCCGCAAAGCAATCTGCTCGACCGCGAAACAGCGCTGCGACTCTGGACCGAGCGCAATACCTGGTACTCATCGGAGGAAGGCAAGAAGGGACAGATCAAGGTTGGACAACTGGCTGACTTCGTGGCGTTGTCGGCGGATTATTTCGCTATTCCTGAAGCGGAGATTGAGGACATCCAATCGGTACTGACCGTTCTCGGCGGAAAGGTGGTACATGGCTCGGATGACTTTTCCTCGCTCGCTCCGTCCTTGCCGCCGGCAATGCCTGACTGGTCGCCAGTGCGCACCTTCGGCGGATATCAACCCCGGCGTACGACGCCAACAGCGAGCCGCTCGTTCGCACAGGCATTGTGCGATTGCACGTCGACGTGCGGTGTGCATGGGCATGCTCATCGCCATGCGTGGTTTGACGAAATCGATGATCAGCGCTCGTTTTGGGGTGCGCTCGGCTGTTCCTGCTGGGCCTTTTGATACCAAGGAACATCATGCAAAATAACCTTACCCATCGGGGCGGCGTGCCGCTTCCGCTGCGCCGCCTGATGGCACAGCCGTTCCTCGAATACGCTGCGCGCCTTGCGCTCGCATCGCCATTTTTCATTAGCGGCATAGTCAAGCTCACGGATTTTGCGGGAGCAAGCGCCGAAGTCAGCGGGCTCGGCTTGCAGCCGGCTGCCAGCATTGCCGCAGCAGTCATTCTTGTGCAGCTTGGCGGCTCTGCGTTGTTCATGACACGCAGGTTCTGCTGGCTGGGCGCCGGTATGCTGGCGGTCTTCACCGTGTTTGCGACGCTGCTGGCCCATCCCTTCTGGCATTTTCCGGATGCGGAGCGCGGCCATCAGGCGGCGACATTCTTTGAGCATGTTGCGATCATCGGCGGTTTTGCCGTTGCTGCCATTCTCGCGCATCGAGCTTGCGATACATGAGCGGACCTGAAACCGGGGTTTCCTCCGTGCCGGCGGCGGCATCGCCCGGCGCATTCGCACCGTTGCGTCATCGCTTGTTTGCCGTGCTGTGGTCGGCAACCGTGGTCGGCAACGTTGGGACCTTCATACGCGATGTCACCAGCGGCTGGCTGGTGGTAGAGATATCGAACTCGCCAAGTTCGGTGGCGATGATCCAGGCGGCGGCGACGCTACCGGTCTTTCTGCTTGCCATTCCCGCCGGCGCACTGGCAGACATCGTCGATCGCCGCAAGTTTCTCATCATCGTCCAACTATTCCTGGCGGGTGTCAGCGCGATCCTTGCCGTGCTTGCCGCGACAGGCAAGATGACCGTCACAAATCTGGCTTTGCTGACATTTGCCGGCGGCGCTGGCGCTGCACTGCTGGGGCCAACTTGGCAATCGATCGTGCCTGAACTGGTGTCGAAGAACGAGCTGAAGGGTGCGATCGCACTCAACTCGCTGGGGTTCAATATTGCGCGCGCGATTGGTCCTGCGATCGGCGGCCTGTTGCTCGCCGCCATCGGCGCCGCCGTCACCTATAGCATTGATGTTGCTACCTATGTACTCGTGATTGGCGCCATCGTCTGGTGGCGACGCGCTCCCAAGACTGACGACCAGCTCGGCGAACAATTCGCCGGCGCAATGCGCGCCGGCCTGCGATTCGCGTGGGCAAGCAGGGATTTGCGCCGCATCCTGTTCCGCGCGTCCCTGTTCTTCTTCTTTGCCAATGTCGCATGGGCGTTGCTGCCGATGGTGGCGCGCGACGTGCTTGGGGGTAGCGCCGGTTTTTATGGCGCGATGCTGGGCGCCATCGGTGCCGGCGCCGTTCTGGGGGCGATGGTCATGCCACCCTTACGGAAGAAATTGAGTGCCGACGGTCTTGTATTGATGGCATCTTTGATGCTGGCAGGCATCCTGGCGGCAATTTCATTCAAGCCACCGCAAATTGCCGGCATAGTACTGGCGTTGTTCCTTGGCGCCGCATGGATCGCCGTGCTCACAACGCTCAACGCCATGGCGCAGGGGGTGTTGCCGAACTGGGTGCGCGGCCGCGGGTTGGCGATCTATCTGATGGCATTCAACGGCGCGACGACTGCCGGCAGCCTCTGCTGGGGCGCCGTCGGAGAGCGCATCGGGGTGCCATCAACGCTGCTGGTCGGCGGCGCCCTGCTGGCGATTGCGGCCCTCGTCGCGCATCGCTACAAGTTGCCCGCGGCGGAGGCCGACCTGACGCCGTCCAACCATTGGCCGGAACCGGCCATTGCAGAACAGGTGGACCATGATCGCGGTCCCGTACTGGTGACGGTCGAATACAAAGTCAAGGCACAGGATCGCAGCGGCTTCTTTGATTCGCTCACCCTCCTGTCGCAAGAGCGACGGCGCGATGGTGCCTATGCATGGGGAATGACCGAGGACACGGCTGATTCTGAACGCATCCTCGAGTGGTTTTTCGTCGAGTCGTGGGCGGAACACCTTCGGCAGCACCGGCGCGTTTCCGTAGCCGATGCGGATCTGCAGAGCGAGGTAGTGAAATTCCATTCCGGCGCGCAGCCGCCAAAGGTCTCGCATTATGTGGCACTTGAAAAGCCCGTGATGCAAACCGGCCCATTGGACACGTGAGTAAAGAAAAATGGACGGCAACTTGTCGTGTGCGCTGCTGTGCAGACGACCGTGGGTGATTCTGACCGAAATCCTCGGCGGTATCACATTGATGTTCCCGGGGCAAGGCAATACTAGGCGCGGCAGGTCTGGCCGCATTCATCTTGATTTCAATGTTAATCGGAAGCCGTAAGTTGGTGTCACAATGGCGTTTGTTCGGCTCCTGAAAAACCCGACCATCGTCGGCAGATGTTTACTCTTCATTCTGCCCGGTGTCGGACATCCATCGGTCGACGAAATAAGCGAAGCTTGAAACTGAAACGAAGGAGCATCCAATGGAAGTCAAAAGCCGCCGTGGCGACGGTGCATTGCAGTGTCGAATTCAGATAGGGCCGCACGCCATCGTATCGGATGCGCCGCGCACATCCGGAGGCGAAGAGACGGGCCCGGAGCCCCATGACTTGCTTGCCGCTGCGCTCGCCGCCTGCACTTCGCTAACAGTTACCATATATGCCAGGCGCAAGAGTATGGACCTGCAGGATATTGAAGTGAGTATTCAGCACGGACAAAGGGGTGACACCTATGAACTTGTCCGCAATATTCATTACATCGGCAATCTCAGCGCTGAAGAAAGGCAACGTCTGACCGACATTGCCAACAAGTGCCCGGTCCACAAAACACTTTCAGGGCAAATACAGATCGTGACGGAGGCGCACTGACCGTGACCGATGGCATTACAACAGGGAGTGTCCTGGAGGTCGTTGTCGTGCCGCGTACGCGCGACTTGGGCGACAACTTCGAAGTCCGTCGCGCGTTGCCGTCGCAGCAACGGCGAATGGTCGGCCCCTTTGTGTTTCTCGATCTAATGGGACCGCATGAGTTTGCCGCAGGACAGGGTCTGGACGTTCGACCTCATCCGCATATCGGGTTGGCCACAGTCACCTATCTGTTTGATGGCGCGATTCTCCACCGTGACAGCTTAGGCACTGTGCAAACGATTCGTCCCGGGGAAGTGAATTGGATGACCGCAGGACGCGGCATCGTTCATTCCGAGCGCACCGCGCCGGAAGTGCGGCAAGCAGAGTCTTCTCTATTCGGTCTGCAATGCTGGGTTGCGTTGCCGCGCGACCATGAGGAAATTGAACCGACTTTCGTGCATGTCGGAACAGCAGGGTTGCCGGTCGAAGAGGGCGAAGGTGTATTGGCCGTATTGTCGCGGGTAGTTTCTTCGGCCGTCAGTCGCCGGTGCCGACCTTGTCCGACCTGTTCTACGTCGATCTGCGGTTGCAACCTGGCGCGCGGCTCTCGATGCCGGCCGAATATGGGGAGCAGGCAATCTACGTGGTTGAGGGACGACTCGACTTGGGCAAGGACGGGATTTATGACGCCGGACAGTTGCTGGTCCTGAAACCGAATGCGACTGCGACTTTGTCTGCATCCGGCGCGTCTGCGGCACGCGCCATATTGTTGGGCGGCGAACCCATGGACGGCCCCCGTTACCTGACGTGGAATTTTGTATCGAGCTCTGCTGGTCGCATCGAACAAGCCAAGGAAGATTGGAAAAATCAGAACTTTCCTAAAGTGCCGGGAGAAACGGAATTTATTCCGCTTCCGGATATTCCAGGAAAGCCGGTGTACTACCCATAACTTTCTGCGTGCGATAGCACGAGGGCACGACGAAATGAAGATGAAATTGACACTGGAAGCCCTGCAAGCGATTGATGCGATAGAACGACGCGGCAGTTACGCCGCTGCCGCCGATGAACTGCACAAAGTGCCATCTGCACTGTCTTATATTGTTCAAAAACTGGAAGCCGATCTTCGCATCACTGTATTTGATCGCACCGGTCACCGCGCGAAGCTGACGGATACGGGTCGTGTTCTATTGCAGCGCGGGCGCCAGTTGCTGCGGGATGCCGCAGACCTCGAATGCCGCGCCAGCCGCATTGAAACTGGATGGGAAACCGAGTTGCGGATCGCGATTGAAACCACTGTGCCGTTTGAGGCGATGGTTCCGTACATTACGGCATTCTATGGCGAGAGTACTGCGACTCGTCTCCGGTTTTCACACGAGGTGCTGGGAGGATCCTGGGATGCGCTGTATACCCGGCGTGCCGATGTCGTCATCGGTGCGTTGGGCGATCCACCATTTTCAGGCTATGCCAGCCGCCCGATCGGCACGCTTGAGATGGTGTTTTGTGTCGCGCCTAGCCACCCTTTGGCAAATGCGACGGCCCCATTGACCACACTACAGGTGTCGGAATATCGGGCGATTGCGATGGGCGACACCTCGCACCAGCTTGAACCTCGCACGCTAGGCCTTGCCGAGGGACAAGAAACCGTTACTGTTTCAAACATCGATTTTAAGCTTCGTCTTCAGCTTTCGGGATTGGGCAGTGGATTTCTGCCGGTGTGCGTCGCTCGTCGGCACATCGAACGCGGGCAATTGGTGGCGAAAGAGTTGGATACTCCGCCACTCTCACGAAGCTTCCATCTTGCGTGGCACGCCGACCATGAAGGCGAAGCACTGAAGTGGTGGGTCCGTCAATTGGATCGTCCCGAGCTGATATCGGAGATGTGGGCGTCTGTGCCGGCGTAGCGCTCGCATTGGACGGGTGTAGACAGGTGTCATTTTTCTGATGTACGGAAATCGGAGAATCTGGCACTTTGGCATCCTGTGCACAATGCTCCCTCTAAGTCGCCCCCTGCAGTTCATATATGTTCTCGGTGCTCCAACGTAAAAATGGCACTCATCAATGTTAGCTAAATGCTTGATTTATATAAGTCAAGGTATCCTGTGTGCTCAGCTCGCCGATCGCACATATCTGACTTTGAGTGCAACGCCGATGAGGAGCAACACGAACAGCACTCCAGATCATCTTCAAGCCAGGCGCGTCCGCATTGAAAAAGAGTGGTGCCCCCAATGGAAATCGCGTTAATGTCTCTGTGAGCGCCGGGATGAAGTGCAAGAAAAACGTCACCGAGTAACTAATCATCTCGACATTGGGCGAGGCACGGCCGAACGCACGTGTATATCCCGCCACCGGCCACACCCAACACCAGCAGCGTCAAGACGCTCAAGATGTGCGGTTTGCCAAACCCATCGTGAGGTACATTCCCTCAAGGCATGTTTTTACGGCTTGCCACCCACGGCCAAGCTGCCCAGATCGATGCCAGAAAACCCCAGCCGGTCAATTCGCTGCCCAACTACGGATTTGCTGCTGTATCGATGAAGTGCCAGCAAATTAGTGCACAGGCAAGGAAAATAATCAGGCGGATAATGTGTTGGTGATCGCCCGGCATGAAGCAGACTGTCACTGGTTGGCTATTGAGGCCGATGACCCAGCTATCGTTATTGCACAATTATCTGGCAGGGGTGATGGAATACATCGCGCTTACGCTGTATCGGATTGCTGGAGTACATGGCAACGGCATCGATTGTGAGTTTGCAACCTGTCCCGGTCGTTCAACTTCATCATTCAATAATGGTGGCAACATGGATAAGCGTATCTCGAAGCAGTTGGCGATACTGGTCCTAGGCGCAGGAATATTGGTGCCAGGCATGACCAGTCACCGCTTGCCAAGCAACTTGAGTTGATAAAGAAAATTGCACCGAATGCCAAGCGCGTCGGCGTGATCTACAGCCCGGGCGAAGCGAATTCGGTGGCGATCATCGACGCGCTCAAAAAGGCGATGCCTGCCGCTGGATTGACCCTGATAGAGGGCGCTGCCGCCCGCACGGTTGACGTGCCCAGCGCCACGCAGAGCCTGATCGGCAAGGTCGACGTGATTTACGCACCGACCGACAACAATGTCATGTCTGCGTTCGAGGGGATCGTCAAGATCGCCCAGCAAGCCAAGATACCGGTGATCGCCGCCGATACCGCTGCGGTCAAGCGCGGCGCGACCGCCGCACTGGGCTTGAACTACTACGACATCGGCCGCCAAACCGGCAAGGTCGTCGTGCGCATTCTCAAGGGCGAGGCGCCCGGCAAGATAGCCTCGCAAACCAGCCCCACGTTCGAGTTGCATGTCAATCCAGGCGCCGCCCAGAAGGAAGGCGTGACCCTGTCGGACGACCTCGTCAAGTCAGCAAAGGTAGTCGTCAAGTAAGGCACGGCGCCCGCTGCGCCGCCCCAATACTTGGTCGCTCGGTGCATCACGGTGCGCCGTTGCAACCAACAACTTCATCGCTCGGTGTGCCACGGCGCGCCGTTGCAGTCAACTACTTGAGGTATCTGTCATGTCGCTCATTGCTTCCTTGGGCGCCATCGAGATCGGTCTCATCTTTGGACTTGTCGCGCTTGGCGTATTCCTGTTGTTTCGCATCATCAATTTCCCCGACCTCACGGTCGATGGCAGCTTCCCGCTCGGCGGGGCGGTCGCGGCCGCGCTGATCGCCGCCGGCTGAAACCCATTTGCTGCCACTGCCGTGGCGATCCTGGCCGGGGGCATTGCCGGCTATCTCACCGCCTGGCTGAACGTGCATCTGCGGATCATGCAGTTGCTTGCCAGCATTCTGGTAATGATCGCGCTGTACTCGGTGAACCTGCGCATCATGGGCAAGCCGAATGTCGCGCTGATCAACAAGCCGACGGTGTTCAGCATGGTCGCCTTCGGTGACATACCGGAATACTGGCTGAAGCCGCTGGTACTTCTGGTCATCGTGGCGGTCGCCAAGATCCTGATAGATCTGTTCTTTGCCTCCGAAACCGGGCTGGCTATGCGGGCCACCGGCAGTAATCCACGCATGGCCCGGGCGCAGGGGATCTCCACCAACCGTCTGACGGTGTGGGGACTTGCGATCTCCAACGCACTGGTCGCGTTGGCCGGGGCCCTGTTCGTGCAAACCCAAGGCGGGGCGGACATCTCCATGGGCATTGGCACGATCGTGATCGGCCTGGCAGCGGTGATCATCGGCGAGACCGTGTTGCCCGCCCGCAGTCTGGTTGTCACCACGCTGGCCTGCATCCTTGGTGCGGTACCGTACCGCTTCTTCATCGCCCTGGCGCTAAACACCGACTTCATCGGTCTCAAGGCGCAGGACCTCCATTTGGTCACAGCGGTGCTGGTCACGTTCGCGCTGCTGGTCCCCACCTACAAGCGCAAACTGGCCGGCCTGATTCCGGGTGTCCGCAGCAACTCCGCATTGATGCGCAAGGAGATCAAATAATGTTGCGCGCTGACAATCTCGAGATCACTTTCAACCCTGGTACGCCGATCGAGAACAGGGTGTTGCGTAGGCTCGCGTTGACGGTTCCCAAGGGCCAATTCGTCATCGTCATCGGTTCTAATGGCGCCGGCAAGTCGACCTTTCTGAATGCGGTCAGCGGCGATCTTCTGGTCGATCGCGGCAGCATTCACATCGACGGCGTTGACGTCACCAAGAAATCGGCGTGGCAACGGTCCGACCTCGTCGCGCGCGTGTTTCAGGACCCGATGGCCGGCACCTGTGAAGGCCTGACGATCGAAGAAAACATGGCGCTGGCGTGGAAGCGCGGCGAGCGCCGCGGCCTCGGTTTTTCTTCGACCCGAACATTACGCGAGGAGTTTCGCGACAAGTTGCGCATCCTCAACCTCGGCCTGGAGAACCGCGTGGCCGACCGTATGGGCTTGCTTTCGGTCGGGCAGCGCCAAGCCATCAGCCTACTGATGGCGTCGCTCAAGCCGTCGCGCATACTGCTGCTGGATGAACATACGGCAGCACTCGACCCAAGACCGCGGCGTTCGTCCTGGAACTCACCGCCAAGCTCGTTGAGGCGGGCAAGCTCACCGCAATGATGGTCACGCACAGCATGCGCCAAGCGCTCGATTACGGCACACGCACGGTGATGCTGCATGAGGGCAACGTGGTTCTCGATGTCTCAGGCCCGTCATCCTATTCGGCCCGGGTCGTCACCGTCATTTTTTCCGTTTCGGGATGTGTTACAGGTGATCAGCATTGTGTTTATTGGGCAGTGTGCGGATAGGCGAAGGTGCCGAGAAACGTCGCATTGTACGTCAGACCACCATCCGTGCAACAACGTCTTACTGCACAGTCGATCTTTGTCAATTGCGGCTTTATGGCGCGCCGAGCGCAACGCTGCGCACAGCACTGCGCGCAAACAGGATGCGGGGCCCCTGCAGCATGGGGGACTCCCCGCTTATTACACAATACTGCCCACCCTTCAGAGTCCGGGTCCGTACCACCTGTTGTTAAACCCGTTCAAGCACCAGCGCAATTCCCTGCCCGACACCGATGCACATCGTGCATAACGCATAGCGTCCCTTAGTCCGTTGCAACTGGTTGACCGCAGTAGTGACCAGGCGTGCGCCGGATGCGCCCAATGGATGGCCGAGTGCGATGGCGCCACCGTTCGGATTGACGCGCGGATCGTCATCCTGCAAGCCCAATTGCCGTAATACGGCGAGGCCTTGTGCGGCGAAAGCTTCATTGAGTTCGATCACATCGAACTGGTCGAGCGTCAGGCCGGTCAGCTCCAGCACTTTCAGCGTCGCCGGGGCCGGCCCTATGCCCATCACGCGCGGTGCAACACCGGCAGTCGCCATGCCGACGATACGTGCCTTCGGCACCAGGCTGTATTTTGCCGCGGAGGCTTCGTCCGCCAATAGCAATGCGCAGGCGCCGTCATTGACGCCGGAGGCATTGCCGGCGGTGACCGTGCCTTCGGCCTTGACGACGGGTTTGAGTTTTGCCAAGGCTTCCAGCGAGGTGGCGCGCGGGTGCTCGTCTTTGCTGACGACGATTGGATCACCTTTAGGATCGCCTTTTTTCGGCGCAATCGTCACCGGCGTGATCTCGCTATCGAAGAACCCGGCTTCTTGCGCAGCAACGGTTTTCATTTGGCTGGCCAGCGCCATCTTGTCCTGGTCAGCGCGACTGATGCCATAATCGGCGGCAACATTTTCGGCCGTTTCGGGCATGGAATCGACACCGTATTGCGCTTTCATCAAGGCATTGACGAAGCGCCAGCCGATGGTGGTGTCTTCGATCTTGGCAGCGCGTGAAAATGCGCTTTCCGCTTTGCCCATCACGAATGGCGCACGGCTCATGCTTTCAACGCCGCCGGCAATCATCAGTCCAGCCTCGCCGCTCTTGATGGCGCGGGCTGCGGTACCGATCGCATCCAGCCCTGATCCACAAAGGCGGTTAACGGTGCCGCCCGGGACACTTACCGGCAAGCCGGCCAATAGTGCCGACATGCGCGCGACATTGCGATTGTCTTCGCCGGCCTGGTTGGCGCAACCATAGATCACATCGACCACGGCTTGCCAGTCAACTTGCGGATTGCGCGCCATTAGTGCACGAATAGGAATCGCCCCCAGGTCATCGGCACGTATGCTGGACAAGGCACCGCCGTAGCGGCCGAATGGCGTGCGCTGGGCGTCGCAAATGAAAGCGTGGGACATTGAAATCTCCTGAACCTAAATAAGGGGTTATGGTTGAGCGGTTGTCTATTGCCTGCTGCCTGCTGCGGAAAGGAACTGATCAGCAAGCGTTGATCAGCGTTACCGCTGTCAATTTTTGCAATTCATTAAAAGTCAGTCCTTCAACGATTTCTATCACCTTGGCACCTGCGGGATCCAGGTCAATCACCGCCAGATCGGTATAAATCCGGCTGACGCAGCCGATGCCGGTCAGCGGATAAGTGCATGCCTGCACCAGTTTGCTTTCACCCGATTTGGTCAGGTGTTCCATCATCACGTAGGTTTTCTTGGCGCCGATGGCGAGATCCATCGCGCCGCCGACGGCCGGGATCGCATCCGGCGCGCCGGTGTGCCAGTTGGCCAGATCACCGCCGGCAGACACCTGAAACGCACCGAGTACGCATACATCCAGATGGCCGCCGCGCATCATCGCAAAACTGTCGGCGTGATGGAAGTAACAGCCGCCCGGCAATAGCGTGACGGGCTGTTTTCCTGCATTGATCAGGTCGTAGTCTTCTTCGCCTTTGGCCGGTGCTGGTCCCATGCCGATCACGCCATTTTCGCTATGCAAAATCACTTCGCG